>CAYXZC010000001.1:0-67684 GCA_964469815.1 uncultured Eggerthellaceae bacterium
ATGGTTTTACCTTCGCCTCATCGGTTTAAGGTATTCAGTTAGTGGCATAGCTTAGAACTATTCTTTGGTAAATTCAACGAAATGAGAGCAAACGGGTTCATGATGCTTTCATGAATGGATTCGTGGATGGGTTCATGGATTGAATGCAAGCTGCCTTCATTCCGATCTTCAACCTACAGAAGGTTTTCGTTTAGAATAATGCTATGAGCAACAAACACCATATTCCACAACACGCACGTCCGGAAGATTCGTTCCAACCATCTTCGGGAACTTGGCGCATCCCCATCGGCATCATCGGCTTGATCGCCTTTTTCGCGCTCACCGCTTGCATCATGATGGATCTGCCCTTCGTCGCGCGCTTCGATTCGATCATCCAATCGATCGTCTTCCCTCTTCGAGCCGAAGCCGCAACGCCCGTGTTCGCATTCATTACCGATATGTCCGACACGCTGGTGTCCGTAGCGATCGCGGCAGCCTTCACGGTGTATCTTCTCATCCGCATAGGCAAGCGCGAAGCCGCCACTTACTTATCTTGCATTGTGGTGGGAGAGGCCATCATCGCTGGGGTGAAGTTCCTGGTCGATCGGCCGCGCCCTATCGGGATGAACCTGATCGAATTCCCATCGGATGCCTCGTTTCCCTCCGGACATACTTTCGCTGCTATCGCAATAGTCAGCTTCACACTATTCGTCATCATTCGCACGCATTCTGGCATGCCGAAAGGCGTGAAGGTCGTGTTGGTCGTGATCGCCGTGCTTTGGCCGATATTCATCGCTTTCACGCGCATCTATCTGGGAGCGCATTGGCCGACCGACATTCTGGGAAGCGCGCTCATAGGTGCCATCGGGTACATTCCGCTGGCCACGTATGCTTGGGATCGCCTGGCGGAATAAGTTGTACGCTCATACGTTAGTACGGATGTGATCCTACACTCGCGAATTTTGCGCTCACCAGTGCCGCGCTCGTGGATTCTGCGCTCGCAAAACCTACCTCAGAAGTGTCTCCCGTAGACCTACGCTCGATGATGGAAAGCCCTGAATCGATTCCTATTGAGGCTTCTTGATGGGATGCCGAATGACGGTCTTCTGCTTTTCCGGAGCAGTGCGGCGCGGATCGGAAAGATATATCTCGTGATGATGTCGACCGCTTTCTTTTGATGAGGAATCCGCCTCATAGCCTTCGCTGGCGATGAAGGAATCCAGCCGCTCGATGGTTGCAGGCTCATCATCATAAGGCCCGATATGCATGATCTGAGCACAAGGTCCTTCATCGATGGAGACGAGCTTGGCCTTGCCCGCATCCACGTCCTTCTTCCTCGTTGCCTGATCGCAGGCCCATTCGAACACCTCCGGTGTAACGAAATCAGGAAGACGGATGGCGGATATCCAATTGAACAGATCCTTCCGGGAGAAATCTATCCCATCGATGTCTTCCTGCCACCAGAAGCCTTCGAGCGGAGGAACGACGAAATCAAAGTAATCTTCTATCTTGTGCGATGTCATCTTCGACATCTTTATGGTATATGCAACAGCATAGAGAATACCGATGGATTCTTTATAAGCACCCGCTTCTTCATTGGGGTTTCCCTTACCGCGCACGGTGACATAGGTCATGGGCGGGACATTCACGATCTCAGGTGATCGCTTCGGCAGATAGAGGTTCTTTTGAGCTTTCTTGAAATCAAAAGCCATAGATCTTCCTTCCAATTGCATGGTGATGATCTTTTCAAAAGTATAACGAAAAGGGATCGATCCGCCCCGGCGGTCTTTCGATGCAACAAGATGTTGCGCATCGCCTCTTGCATCGACACTTTCAACGGTTTTTGCTATCCTCCTCTTTCTGATGATGCTGTTGCCGGCTTTCATCTTCAACGTTTTCATTACAGGTTCAATCCTACGCCCGAAACCTGATAGACTTTACGCATGTTTCGCCATTTTTGATCGAAGCTCGCTTTGGAAGAGCTTCGATCTAGGCCAAACTGTTCGATGATAAAATCGCCAAAACACAGAAAAGAGGATCGAATGGGTATCGTTGAAGGAAAGGTCGCCATCGTCACAGGCGGTACGCGCGGAATCGGTTACACCATCGTCAAGGAATTCCTTAAGAACGGAGCAAAGGTCGCACTTGCGGGATCGCGCGAGGAGACCGTGAATGAAGCCATCGCAAAGCTGGCGGAAGAAGGCTTCACCGACAATGTTATGGGCATCTCGCCATCGCTTACCGATCCGGATGCTGTGAAAGCTGCATTCGATTCAGTGGTGAAGAGATTCGGCAAGCTTGATATCCTTTGCAATAACGCCGGCGTAAGCTCGCGCACGGCACTGCTGGATTACTCCCTTGAAGAATTCCAAAAGGTGATGGATCTAAATCTGACTGCCGTGTTCGTTTGCACTCAGGCTGCAGCGCGCATCATGGTCGATCAGGGAGAAGGTGGATCGATCATCAACACCAGCTCCATGGTGGGCAAATACGGTCAACCCTCGGGAAGCGCATATCCTACTTCCAAGTTCGCCGTGAACGGATTCACGCTTTCGACCGCACGCGAACTGGCTAAGCATCGCATTCGCGTGAACGCTGTAGCACCGGGCGTCATCCATACCGATATGGTCGATTCTCTGCCGGAATCCATCATCAAGCCGTTGATCGAATCCATTCCGCTCGGTCGCATGGGCGAGCCTGACGATATCGCAAACGCGTATCTGTTCCTAGCGTCAGATATGGCCGACTATATCTCAGGAGCCATCATCCCCGTTGATGGGCTTTCCCGTCCGTAGCGTAGAGAGCGATCCAATTCGCCCACTGCCCGAATACCGTATAGAGAACGATCGCGATCGCCCTCATGTGGCAGGATGAATCCTGCCACTACGCACTATTCGGATGTGCATGACAAGCTATACGTCCACTTGTTACACAATTCAACTCAAGCCAAGGGTGATATCATCAAGCAGACTTCGGTCAACTTTAGGATCAAGACCGGACTTTGCCCACATCATCCAACACAGGAGGCCGCAATCATGGATGCTTCGCATGAATGATCCGAAAAGAGTACGCGCAGTTTCCCCAACAAGCATTTCCACGCCAGGCACTTCCGATGAAACCTCCATCCTGCTCATTAGCGACATGGCAGGATATGGCAAAGTGGCTCTATCTTAACCGCATCTCTATCCGACAAACACGAAAGCGATCTTTCCCTTTGTCATATAATTCGAACTACTCATTGAAAACTCGAACGAACGATAACTCAAGGGGAAAAATTGATCTACAACAATGTGCTCGAGGCCTTAGGGCATACTCCACTTGTACGCCTGCAGCGCTTGGTCGAATCGGATATGGCACAGATCCTAGTGAAATACGAGGGTGTGAACATAGGCGGATCCGTGAAGACACGCACTGCTGCCATGATGATCGAGGAGGCAGAGGCTCGCGGAGACATCGGCCCTGGAAGCATCATCGTGGAACCTACCAGCGGAAACCAAGGCATCGGGCTTGCTTTGGTTTGTGCCGTGAAAGGCTATGAGGCGCGGATCATCATGCCGGATTCGGTTTCCGTGGAGCGTCGACTTTTGGTCGAACACTATGGCGCAAAAACGGTCATTGTCCACGATGAGGGCGATATCGGCAAAGCGATCGATGAGTGCATTCAGATCGCGAACGAGATGGCCGCTGATGATCCACGCGTGTACGTGCCGCAGCAATTCGAGAACATCGACAACTTACGGGCGCATCGCAACCACACTGCACTCGAGATAGCAGAGGATGCGGGATGCCATATACACGGCTTTGTGAGTGGGATCGGCACAGGTGGCACGATATCGGGATTAGGTCAAACACTCAAGCGACTCTACCCTGATATAGAGATATGGGCCGTAGAGCCCGAAAACGCCGCCATCCTATCCGGTGGTGGCATCGGCAGCCATTTGCAGATGGGCATCGGCGATGGGCTTATCCCTGCCATCTTGGATCAGAACATATATGATGATATCTGCGTGATCAGCGATGAGGAGGCTCTGCGAACAGCAAGCGAACTTGCACGCGAAGAAGGGCTGATGTGCGGGGTGTCATCCGGTACCAATGTAGCAGCTGCCAAGCGCCTTGCCAAGAAGCTCGGAGCGGGCAAGACCGTGGTCACTGTGCTGCCCGACACAGGCGAACGCTACTTCTCCACCCCGCTGTTCCAATAGAGAACCGAGCAAGAAAACGCCGTCGCACGAAAAGGAGGGTTGATGATAGGCACCATCGCGAATACCTTGGCCATCATAGTCGGAAGCGCCATCGGCAGCGTAGCCAAGCGTGGTCTGGGCGAGAGATATCAGGAAGTGCTGTTCTTGGCGATGGGTCTGGCAGCAGTCGGCATCGGCATCAATGCCATAGTCACAGGTATGGCCGACAGCATCTATCCGGTGCTCTTCATCGCAAGCCTCGCTATCGGAGGCGTTATCGGCACCGGACTCGATCTTGCCGGACGCTTCGATCGATTCGTGTCCAAACGCTCAAAAGGCGAAGGCGAGAACAATCTATCACAAGGGCTCTCAACCGCCATCATGCTCTTCTGTTTCGGCGCGCTTTCCATACTTGGACCTATCAATAGCGCGCTCAATGGCGATGAGACATACCTATTCACGAATGCGATGCTCGATTTCGTAACATCCATGGTGCTGGCATCATCCTTTGGATTCGGAATAGCGTTCGCCGCTATCGTTCTTTTCTGCTGGCAAGGATCCATCTTCCTGCTCGCGAATCAGCTGGCTCCGCTCCTAACTTCCGAGTTGATGTCCGAGATAACCATCGTCGGCGGGTTTTTGGTTCTGGCATCCGGCCTTAGCATCCTTAAGGTGAAAGAGATCCCCGTGATGAACCTTCTTCCTTCGATCTTCGTGCCACCGATCTGGTTCGGGATCATCGCGCTCGTGCAGTCAACGGGGCTTATAGCCTAGTCTTTTGAGCAAAGCGATCCGGGCTGCATGGCAGACCTTAAGGTCTGCGCTACGAAGGATTCCTGAATACTTTCGAGATCTTGCCATCTGGATCGTCCTCCCCCTGTCATGATTGACGAAGACATGCACGAATCGATGTCGGATGCCTTGAAATGGAGCTGAGACACCGTCTTACGATGATCGCCACTTTCTGATTATGGTATTTTCTACTTTTCGATTGTGGTGCTTTCTATTTTAGGATCATGGTATTCACTACTTTAAGATTATGGTAATATCTATTTTAAGATTGTGGTAAACACTATCATTGATCCCGTGTGGCTTCATTCCGACAGAACGACGGCGATATATCTGGAGATAAAATGTCTCAATTCATACCAAGAATGCTACAGAAACAACTTATGAAAGATGCGACATGGTTTCCGATAGTTTCAATATCAGGACCCAGACAAAGCGGCAAATCAACACTGGTAAGACATGCCTTTCCGGAATATCCCTATGTGAATTTAGAGGATCCCCAATTAAGAGCAGCAGCGATTGAGGATCCCGTTGGCTTCATCCGAAACCGACCCACCCCATTGATAATCGATGAAGCGCAATATGCCCCTGATCTGTTCTCGATGATCCAAGTAACATCCGACGAAAAGGGGGCAACAGGCCAATACATTCTTACAGGTTCGCAAAACTTCTTGATGATGCACAATATCGGACAATCCCTTGCCGGTCGAGTGGGAATATTGAAACTCCTGCCACTTTCTTTTAAAGAACTCAAAGAATCGGATGCATGCAGCATCGATTTGTTGGAATTCATGCTCAAGGGTGGCTATCCGAGGTTATACGACTCGGATATTCCTCCTGCAGTCTATTATTCAAACTACATGGATACCTACATAGAAAGAGACGTAACGGGGGTCTTGAACATAAGGAATCATTCGGCCTTTCGTATGATGATAGAACTTTGTGCACAAAATGTCGGAAATCTTTTGAACACAACGTCATTATCAAGATCCATCGGGGCATCTAGTCCAACCATCAAATCCTGGCTTTCCGTCCTTGAGTCTAGTTACGTTACGTTCATGCTAAAGCCATACCACGCTAATATTAAGAAACGGCTGACCAAAACCCCTAAGATCTTCTTTTACGACACAGGGCTTTTGTGTCACCTTCTTCATATAGAATCGAAAAACCAACTGGTAAACCATCCACTATTCGGCGCGATATTCGAGAACCTGATCGTTTCAGAAACCCTGAAAAAGCATTTCAATAGCGGCGAGGATCCAAAGCTTTACTTCTACCGCGATGACAGCAAAAGAGAGATCGATCTTTTGGATCTCACCCGCTATGATGATGCGATGGCGATCGAGATCAAATCATCACAGACCTATCATTCCAGATACGCTAAACAGCTAAATGATGTATGCGACGAAATATCCATACCCCCAGCAAATCGTTACGTGGTCTGCCGCGCTGAGTCAAGTTATAAGGCCAAAGATTCCAATGTGGTGACGGCAGAGGATTGGCTGGAAAGATAGCCTTTTGCTGATGATATAGGTTTCTTCTATGGAACGAATAAGGTCATAGACCATGAGCATTACTATTAAAATTATTTAATTCCATTAGCATTTTTCCAAAAGTATTAGCCTATCTTTAACTCTAAAAAGTGGCGCAGCTGCTACGATTTTCCGATGACGAAGTTTCCACTCATCATGTTCATGGATATCTTTGTGGCAGCGTCATCCGCGGCGAGAGCATCGATTCCTTCACCATCTGCTTTGCTATAGAAGACATTGCCGTTGGAGAAAAGCTCGTAGTCGCTGGAGAAATTCCCCGACATCTTGTCCAAAGCCACCGAGAATCCAGGCTTTGGCAACATGAGCTTCATTTCTCCCGATGCAAGGGAAAGTGCCGCCGACCTAGGATCATTCAACTTCAGATCGAAGACAGCTGAACCTGATGCCTGATCGGAATTGAGCGCTCCATGGATCTCACCTTCATACACCACTGCCCCGCTTGCCAGATTCAAAGTGAAATTCTCCGCATCGAAGTTCGCGAATCGAACATTCCCGGAGGCCTGATCCAGCACGAAACGCTTGCAACCCAACCCATCGAGCTTGTATTCGCCCGATGCCGCATCGAGCTCGATGCTATCGAACTTATCGGCTCTGCTCTTCGGTACGAGAACCGTAAGATCCTTGCTCGAAAAACTGAGTTGCGAGCAGCCGAGAAGCCCCTGGACGTTACCATAATCGATCTCGAGCTTGCCATTAGTCTGGCGCCAACGGAGAGGAGGTTTGGCCGAATCGCTCTCTTGGATGATGATATTGCCGCGAGTCTCGCTATCGCCCACAACCTTCACATCGACTTTGCCCGCAAGCCAGGATATCGCCAGATCATTCACATCTGATGCACCGATCTCGAACGAACCGGTGGCAACCGTCGAGTCATTCATCCAAGACCCTTTATAGTTATCCCAAGGACTTCGCCACGAATCCGCGAAATTGCGAACGCATCCGAAACCGCCTACGAGTGTGCCGCATATCGTCAGGCATAGCAAACACACAAGTACGATCTTCATGTATGAGCTTTTGGTCAAGCGGGTCATCATCGCACCTCCTTCGCCTCGGCTGCGCAGGGTGGAACGACAGGTTGCTGCGCCGTGTTGTCGAGTTCATACCCATGCTCAGCAAGGAAGTCGGGATCGCGCTCGATAATGCGGGCTATCCAATAGTAGAAAGGGATGGTGAGGAAAAGCCAAACGTATTCCCATAGTGAGAAGACCAGCGCCAACACAAGGAATATGACCGTGACGAGCAAAGGATAAGGAAAGCTGCGAAGCTTGCATCGTGGGGCTGTTTGAGCTGGCGGCCGCATAAAGATATGCCCGTGCGCGGAAACCTGTTTGACATCAGGCGCAGGAGGGGTAACCGCTGAGATCGACGCAGTTGTCGGATTCGCAGAAGATGTGAGCACAACCTGATCCACCCCATCGGTGGCAAGCCTCTCTGCTTCTGCATTGGTCGCATCATCCACCCAAGGCTCATCGTCGATCTCAATGTTCTCGACCACGGCATCATCGGTGGTTTCTCCGACAAGCTCGGCCGCTGCTTCATCGGAAGATTCCCCAATAAGCTCACCTGCGACCTCGGTATCCTCTTCCGCAGCATCAACAACATCATCAACGATTCCATCCGCTGCATCGTCTGCAGCATCATGCGCGATCGCTGCTACCTTATCCGCAGCCTCGTCTTCAACATCGTCTTCGACTGCAGGCCGGATCAGCTCGTCTATCGTCATGCCGTAAAGGTCTGCCAAGGCAATAAGGTTTCCCATATCAGGCGCAGATTCAGAGCGCTCCCATTTCGATATCGCCTGCCTTGACAGGCCAAGCTTGGCCGCAAGCGACTCCTGACTGAATCCATGTTTTCGCCTGAGTTCATATAATCTCTGAGCGATCTCGATGTTCATTGAGCTGCCTTTCCGTCTTCCGTTCTCCGGCATCGAATCGCTCCTTACGATATTTGAATCATATGCAGTTGCACTAGCACCTTATATAGTCAATTTTACATTTTCTCCGATTTCAAAGACGCAACCTAAGGTTGCTTCTTTCGGTTCTACGAGCATAAAGGCGCATTTGATAAGTGCGAGTAAACCGAAGCGTTACGGCAAAAGATTTGCTAGGGTGCCTTTCTTCCTGGCACGCTAAAATATCCTTCAGAGTAAAACACATACGCAAAACGCGAAAGATTTGCTATGGCAAAGAAGATTCTCATAGGGATCGCCGCTATCATCGGGGCGATCATCCTGATCATCGGCATCTATGCGGCCTATGTGATGCTGAGCTACTATCGCCTCGATGATTCGATCACCATCGAATCCGATTCCCCGCTCGATGCATCCGAGCCTTTGCCTTCACGGATCGAAGCTACGGAAAACGGCACCGAACTCACAGTTGTAGCCGCCAATTTGGGATTCGGCGCCTACGGACCGGATTTCGACTTCTTCATGGATGGAGGCAGCGGATCTGTGGCCAAGAGCGCCGATTACGTGCGCGATAACATCACGGGATCAGCCAAGGCGATCGCCGAACTCAACCCCGATGCCATCTTATTCCAAGAAGTCGACATCGCGGGCACACGTAGCCATAACGTGGATGAATACATGCTCCTTCGCGAAGAGTTCCCCAACGATGGATCCGTTTTCGTGCAAAACTACGACTCCCCCTACCTGGCGTGGCCGCCATACGCTCCCCATGGCGCCAACAAGGCAGGCCTCGCCACATTCTCACGCTACGAAATGGACGATACGCTTCGCCGTAGCCTGCCTATCTCCGACAGCTTCAGCAAGTTCTTGGATCTGGATCGCTGCTATTCGATAAGCCGCATACCCACATCCACCGGCGCCGATCTCGTACTGTTCAATGTCCACCTTTCCGCCTACGGAGCCGACGCCTCCATCATGCAAGCCCAACGCGAGATGCTCTTTGCAGACATGAAGAAGGAGCGCGAAGCCGGCAATTATGTCATAGCCGGAGGCGATTTCAATCACGACATGCTGGGGACATCGAACGATATCTTCGGCAATACGACCGATACCGAGGCAAGTTGGGCGAAGCCCTTCGATTTCGCCAGTATTCCCGAAGGCTTCACGCTGGCCTGCAAGGCTGAACTCGATGCGGGAAGATTCGATTCGGCAGCCACCTGCCGCGATGCCGGCAGACCCTATGACGGCACGAATGATCGTTGGGTCATGGATGCATTCATCTATTCGGACAATATCGAATGCATCGAGCAGCGAACGCTCGATCTGGATTTCGCCTTCTCCGATCACAACCCGGTGTACATGCGCTTCGAGATAAAAGCAAGCGCGAATGTGTCGGAGCAACCTTCAGAGGGCAACCCGATACCATCGAGCAGCGAATCCAAACCGACAGCGATCGACACCTCCTCAGACAGAGGCAACCACGAAGACCTATCGAGCAACGAGATGCCCGATCACGACTGAGCGCGCGTGCGCTCGACCGCCGCATGCCATCCGTCAAGCAATTCGCGTCTCCAAGCATCGGTGTTGCCCGGCGTGAAGACCTCCTCGCTTCTCGGAAGTTCGCGGATCGCATCCAGATCGCGCCAAAAACCGCTTGTCAAACCCGAAAGATATGAAGCGCCGAGCACGGTGGCTTCCGCATCGCTCGGCCGCCTGACCGGAAGTCCCAGGATATCCGACTGGAATTGCATCAGAAAATCATTACGCGATGCGCCTCCATCGACATTGAGGGAACGAAGCTTCACACCGGCATCCTCCTCCATCGCATGCAGAAGGTCGTACGCCTGATACGCCAGTGATTCAAGCGATGCCCGCACTATATGCGCTCGTCCGGCACCACGCGTTAGCCCATAGATAGCACCCCGCGCCTCGGCATCCCACCACGGCGCTCCAAGACCCGTGAAAGCCGGAACCACATAGACCCCTTCGGTGTTGGGTACGCTGGAAGCTATGGAATCCGAATCCTCCACCTCATCCAATATGCCCAACTCATCGCGCAGCCACTGGATCAGAGCGCCCGCCATGAACACGCTGCCCTCGAGCGCATAATGAACCTCGGCCACCTCAGGGGCTGTAGCTGCGATCGTGCTCACAAGACCGTGCTTGCTTGCACAGGCTTCATTCCCTGTGTTCATCAACAGAAAACACCCTGTTCCATAAGTGTTCTTGGCGTCCCCCGACTCCCAGCATCTCTGCCCGAAAAGAGCCGCCTGCTGATCTCCCGCAATCCCGCAGATAGGCACACCTTGGATGACGCCCGGGTTCGCCGTAACACCGAATTCGCTCGCCGACGGGCGCACCTTCGGCATCATCGATTCTGGGATGTTGAAAAGCTCCAAAAGCCAAGGATCCCAGCTGCAAGTATGGATGTTGTAGAGCATGGTGCGACTGGCATTCGTCATATCTGTGGCATGCACCGCACCGTAAGTGAGCTTCCACAAAAGCCAACTGTCCACAGTGCCGAAGGCAAGACGACCCGCTTCCGCACGTTGCCGGGCGCCGGGGATCTCGTTGAGGATCCACGATATCTTGCTGGCAGAAAAATACGGGTCGGGAACAAGTCCCGTCTTCTCCGTGATCGTGCGTGCGACCGTCGGATCTTGGCAGAGCTCTTCTATCATCGTAGACGTTCTTCTGCATTGCCACACGATCGCGTTGTACAGAGGCTCACCCGTTTCGCGATCCCACACGAGCGTCGTCTCGCGTTGATTGGTGATGCCGATGGAATCTATCTGCGATGCCTCTATATTGTGCGCGAGCAAGAGCTCTGTCAGCACACCCAATTGCGAAGAGAGGATATCGGAGGGATCGTGCTCCACCCACCCGGGATGGGGATATATCTGCGGGAATGAACGCTGCATGCGCCCGACGATGCGTCCCTGCCCATCAACGAGCATCGCCCTTGATGATGTGGTTCCTTGATCGAGCGCGATCACGTACCTCCCGTTGTTGGAGAATCCGGTCATCCTTCGCATCCTTTCCCTTGAGCGATCCCGTGGGCATTTTCCCTCATATAGTATGCATGCCGCCCTTGTTATGCAATAATGTCACTTTCGAATTCAGCCGCTCGATCCAAAGGGAGCCGACATTGCAAGACGCCTTTCACATCCGCACTGCTATGATCGACGATGCGAAGGGCATTCTAGAGGTATATGGAACCTATGTAACGAACACGGCGGTCACTTTCGAGTACGAGACGCCTTCCGTCGATGATATCGAAGCCCTCATCACCGATACGCTCGAAGCCTATCCCTTTCTCGTTGCAACACAGGGTGAAAACGTGATCGGATTCTCCTATGCGAAGGCTTATCGTACGCGTGAAGCCTATGCGTGGTCGGTCGAGAGCTCCATCTACATTTCGCAGGAACAGCGCCAAAACGGCATTGGACGCGCGCTATACACCGAGCTTGAGAACTCGCTTCGCCAGATGGGTGTGCTCAATATGTATGCTTGCATCGCTTCTTCCGATGAGCCCGATGAATACCTGACGGATGCCAGCATACGTTTCCACGAGAGGATGGGCTTTACCGAGATTGGACGTCTTCCTGAATGCGGATGCAAATTCGGGAGATGGTACGACATCGTGTGGATGGGCAAGTCACTAGGTGAGCATACGCCAGATCCGGCCAAGCCGACAAGATTCCGCCCCCACCGTGTAGAGGGCGATCTTGATCGCCCTCATAATGCAATCGGGTCAAAAATCCCTCTACATTTACACGCCTTGAAGCTCGTCCAGTTTGGCCATGCATTCATCCACTGAAGCCCCACCCAGAAGATCGCGCACGATCAAGCAGACATTGCCCCATTGCTCGACATCCATCCCGGCATTCGAAGCGAGCACGTAGGTATTGCCCTCGACCTTTTCGCTCAAAGGCTTCAAAGCATCCACGCATTCCACGCTCACATTCTTGGAAGGCGAGATTACGCGATTCGTCTCGGCGTAAAGACCCAAAGCTTCCTCAGATAGCATCACATTCATGACATCAAGGGCATCCTCAAGATGCTCAGCCTTTTCGGTCACGGCGTATCCGGTCATGGATAGCACGGGCATTTGACCTTTGTTGCTCGGAAAGCCTATCACTTCCATATCGAAGCTCGGATTTCCATAGGCAGTATCCGTATTCGCCGCTCCCCAGTAAGCCATCACGATAGGCGTATTGCCGGACATGAAATCCTCTCCTTCACCTGCGCCTTCGAATGCCTCGCTCGTAAGAGCATTCTCTGCATTCACATAGCCCAGATCGATCAGTTGCTTCAAGAACTCGAATCCCGGACGCATGTAATCGCTGTAGTGCGCCTCGCCGGAATTGAGCGCAGCAACCTCGGCTTCGATGTCGCCACCATTGTACATATCGGCATAGGCTTGAGCGAACACGAAGGTCTCCAGCCACCAGCGATTCGCGCCAATGGGCGCATCGTATCCGTTCTCTTTCAAAACGCGACAGCATTCCAAGAACTCATCAGGCGTATCAGGCACGTCCAACTGGCAATCGCGGAAGATATCCTTGTTGATGAACAACCCGTAAGCCACCACTTCCTGAGGGATGGCCACAAGCTTTCCGTCCACAGTGTTGGCGGCTCGCACCTCTTCGCGAAGATCCTTGGCGCATGGCAGATCGGATAGATCGACCAGCAGATCCTCGCTTCCCATCTGCACTATGACATCGGTGTTGAGCAGGAACATATCGTCCATGCCGCTGCGTACACGCTCGATGCATACCTCATCGTATGTCTTGTCTTCGTAAGTCTCGGCAGTATAGGTGTGGTAAGCAACGGTAACACCCGTTTCCTCCTCCGCCATGGCGATCGTCATATCCGATGCCGTGCGCGCGGTGTTCTCCGCATCGGCGCTGGCCTTCTCCATAGGACTGAAGAAGTTCACAACAGCACCTGAAGAGTTATTCTGAACAGCCAGATCCTCCACCGGCTTTGATGAGCTGCATGCTCCGAGCACGACCAGAGCGACCAGCACCACCGCCAAAAGCGATGCGGATCGCATGATCGGCTTGGACGGACGCCCTACTCCATTCACCACACTATTCGTCATGTTCTCCACCATTTCCCTTCGCAGATCGGCCTTCGCCATGTTCTTTCCCATTCTCATGATCGGAAGCATCCTGCCCGGATCCTATAAAACGATCAACGGTATGCTTCAAATCCTCGATCTCAAGCGGTTTTGCCACATGGGCATCCATCCCTGCGGCAAGCGCAGCCTGCTCGTCCTCAGCAAATGCATCGGCTGTCATCGCGAATATCGGAATGGTGCGGGCATCCTTTCGGTCGAGCGCGCGTATCGCACGTGCCGCATCGTGCCCGTTCATCACAGGCATCTGCACATCCATGAGGATCGCATCGAATTCGCCGGGAACACTGCGCTCGAAGCGCTCCACCACCAATTGACCGTTCTCAACGATCTCGACCTCTGCGCCTTCGAGCTGCAGAAGATCGGTAAGGATGCTCGCATTGAGGAAGTTATCCTCTGCGGCTAGGAAACGCTTCCCCTGTAAAACATCATCCACCTGCGAAGCGTCGCCGCTATCGAGCCCCAACAAAGCCGTGATCTTCGCCTTGAGCATGGATGGGAAGAACGGCTGTATGAGCACGTCGCTTTCGGGCGGAAGCTCCAGAAGATCCTTCTGGCTGTAACCGTGCTTCTGCATGAACAGAAGCACAGGATCGGACGTTACCGCCTCTCTGAGCCTTAGTGCATCGCAAACCGACTCCTCGTCCAGAGCTTCGCAACCATACAGGATGAGATCGCAATCATCTTCGCCGATCACACTGAGCGCATCGTCAATCGAAGAAGCGGTCTTCACAATAACACCTGTTCCCTGCATGATATCTTCTATAGCACAAGCCGATGCAGCAGTCGGATCCACCACCAAGATGCATCGTATCCCTGCACGTTCCCAGAAAAAGCCGCGTGCCTGTTCGTCCGGGATGCGCAACTCGAGCTCCACCCTGAAGATCGAGCCTTCACCCTCGATGCTTTCCACCGCGATGGTGCCTCCCATAAGATCCACCAAGCTCTTCGTGATGGACATGCCCAGCCCCGTGCCTTGGATCTTGCTTATGGTGGAATTCTCAGCACGGGTGAAAGCATCGAATATCGTTTCCAAGAATTCAGGCGTCATGCCGAATCCGGTATCCTCAACCTCTATGCGGATCCTCTCACGATGTTCGGAGCGCTGGGGAAGCCCGATGAAACGTAGCCAGATCTTCCCACCGTCAGGAGTGTATTTCACCGCATTGGAAAGCAGGTTCAAAAGGATCTGATTGAGATGCGTCTCATCGCCAATCACGCGCTCATGCGATATGGACGATATCTCCGTAAAGAAGGTTTGCCCTTTATCGGCCGCCATAGGAGCGATGATCGATTCCACAGCCGAAAGCGAATCCCCAAGATCGAATTCTTCCAGATTGAGCGTGGCTTTTCCGCTCTCGATCTTCGAGATGTCAAGCACGTCGTTGATTAGATCGAGCAAATGCCGTCCCGATGCTGTGATCTTTCCGGCATAATCGCGCACCTTCACAGGATTGTCCGATTCCCTTCCGATGATATTCGCAAATCCGAGCACGGCGTTCATGGGCGTGCGGATATCGTGGGACATGTTGGCGAGGAACGCCGACTTCGATTCGTTGGCCAATTGTGCTGCTTGCAATGCCTGAGCCAGCTGCTCGGCATGTTGTACACGCTCAGCATCGCGAGCCTTTTGCGCCAACGCCTGCTTGCGGCGGTTCAATGCGAAGATCACAACGCACAGGCAAAATGCCAACGCCGTAACGCTCGTGACCAAGATGAGCGCCACATTGACCGCCCGAGCCTCTTGCTGGATAGCATCCATGGGCACGAAGCCGACCAGATAGGTGGCACCATCGTTAACAGACCACAGGAAGCACAGCGATTCACGGCCGCGAACCTCGTGCGAGAACATCACGTTGCGACGCTCTTCGATCCCCTTCGTCACCATCTCCAAGATCTCGGCATCATCTATGGAGTTAGCACGATAGAAATCCGTGAGGTTGACATGCCCTGCATCGCGCTCGCCCATGCCCTCAGGCTTCAAAACGAAACGCTCACTGGTAACATCCATTAGATATAACACGGCTTGATCCCCATAGAAACTGCGAGGAAGGGCATCATCTACGGTATCGAAGGTGTATTCCATATAAAGGGTCGCGACCTTTTGGCCATCCTGCTCTACCGGACATGCCAGCGTATACGCCCATGTCCCCATCGAGTTCACATATGATCGCGAGAGATCCAGACCCAGTATGCTCTCGTTATCGGAAAAATCCAGCTTTGATGCCGAGAATGGCTGCCCGTTGTTGGAAACGCCCTCTTGCGCGCCTTCGGCCACGATGGATATGAGCGAAGCAGCCTCTCCGTTGGGAATGCGGGTTATGCCAGAAACGGGGTCGTCAAGCTCGGCCAACTCTTCGGATGTCACCAATTGGAAATCGGCTTCGCTTTTGAAGACCACCTCTATGGTGCTCTTCATGAGATTTAGGTTCTCGTTCAGATTCGCGATGGCAGCATCGGACATATCATCATATGTCCTTTTGGCTATCCCCCAAATAGAGACGCCCATCACCGCAAATATCAGGATGATGATCAAAGCCAGCCGGATGAACCGACGCTTCTCCTTGATGTCGCCCCCTGTATTTTGCGCAGTTTTGCTCATAAAGGCTTGTGATCCTCGCTCGTATCGGCAACGTTCAGCGCGGCAATACAGCAGCGCGGCTCTTCCATGCGCTCTTCGCATGCCCCTATAATCCTTAAAAGCAATATTAAGGCATATTGGATGAATTTTGTTGGGCAATCGTTACCTTTGTCGGATGAACCATCATAACAACATCGCACCGACCTGTCGCCATAGCATGCATCTCTATTCACTGAACCTTTGACCGCACATTGGAAGCAAGGTGGATTTATGGGACACCCTTTAGATGGAACCGCCCGGATTCGCTGTATAATCAGCATTGATCGCCCGCAGCTGCGAACGGTCTTAGCGCACTTGCGACGGCCCGAAAGGATACTCTGATGGCGAACAACGGCAAATCGAAACTGAAGTTGCTCTATATAAAGCAGATGCTCGAAGAAGAGACCGATGAAGCACATGGGCTTTCCATGACAGCGATCTTGGATCGTCTGCGCGATCTGGGAATTCCAGCTGAACGAAAGGGCATCTACCGCGATATCCAAACCCTCCGCGATTTCGGTGTGGATATCCAGACCTACCAACGAAACCCGGTGGAATATGCCATCGCGAAACGTGACTTCACCCTTTCAGAGTTGATGCTGCTAGTAGATGCTGTAGAATCATGCAAATTCCTCACCAGCCGCCAATCCAAGACGCTCACAACGAACCTAAAGCTGCTAGCCAGCGACCGTAATCGCGAATTGCTGAACCGGCGCATCCACGTCCAAGGGCGCATCACATCGAAGAAGGACGGTGTCTTCGAGAGAATCGATCTGCTTCATGAAGCCATGAGGCTACGCAAGCAGGTGGAATTCATGTACTTCCGCTATGACATTGATGGCAATCGCCAGGCTACGCATGATGGCAAGCCTCATGAGGTAACGCCTGTCGGCATAACGTTTTGGGATGGCTTCTACTATCTGACCGCCTGGAATGACAGTCACGATTGCATGAGCGAATATCGGATCGACCGCATGGAGAAGCTTCGGATCAGCGAGAGAGCGGCCACCCGAAACGAGAAGATAACGCAACACACCTTCGATGGTGATGAATACGAGCGGTTTGGACGTTTCGGTGGCGATCCTGTCACGGCAACTCTTAGGGTCAATCCCGATAAGGTTGAGATAATACTGGATCGTTTCGGAGATTCCGTTGAGCTATACCGCCATGATGACGATACGGCGAAGGCCATCGTGAAGGTTCACAGATCAGAGCCCTTCTTCGGCTGGATAGCAGGATTGGGTGGCACCGTGCTCATAGATGGGCCGAAAAGCCTGAAAGAGGAGTATCGGGATTACCTATTGAAGCTGGTGGAGATCGCAGATAGCGTCTAAAGATTCGACATGAGCATCTCCACTAATTCCTGATCGATATCCTCTTCCCCTACCAGACCTGCATACCTTTCGTCTGAGACCCAGCAAAGGCAGACATCGGGATCCTTTGCATTTTCCATATCATCCGAAAGCATTGCGCTTGCACACGCAGCATTGGTATCAACCGCTCCATTGTTGCATCGTATGCCACCACCATCGCGCCAAACCATCACATCCTCTGCTTCGAATCTGAGCACCGCCACAGAAGGATGCGCCCAATCTTGTCCATAGCAATCCCAAAGACCGAATACATCAGCGAGCACACCCTTGCGAAGGCTGCCCGCAACAACGCTGCATCTTGGATCAGTGTTTGAAGAGCCGCATGGAACATCAACCAAAACATCATCATTCATCTTCACCTGGCAATCTCTCGTGGTTTATGACAGATTAAACCTCTTTTCTCTGTAAAGTGACCCTCATTTGGGACACTCCGATAGAAAAATGAGATCGCCGCAATAGATGATGCAGCCTTACCGTTTCGTTGTATATAGAGCCGCTAGATGCAGGATAGATCCGATGAAAAAACAGCGTCTTCTCATCGTTGCACGAGAACCGAGCACGCTGGCTGCAACCTGGAAATAGTACACGCCATCCTTATCCGTGGCGACAAAATCGATCTCTCCTGCTGGCAACATCCCCACATACACATTGTCAAATCGTCGTATCAGTTCAAGATAAACAACATTCTCGAGCAAATGCCCCAGATCGCGCGCAGAACCCTCGATAAGATTCGACCGCAAACCAAGATCCACTATGTAGTATTTTGAGAGACGTGAGAGTAACTTCCTCCCTTTCACATCCCAGCGTCTGGCTTCATAGAAGAGCATGCTGTTGTTCAAACCATCGATATACTTGTCGATGGTCTTCTGGTCGACCGAGCGCCCAGTTGACTGAAGCGTGTTCGTTATCTTGTTAATGGACACCAGGCTACCAACGCTTGATGCGAGCACTTTAGCCACGCGCTCGAGCAGTGAGGCATTCGAAATGCGCATGCGCTGCATCACATTACTGCATATGTCCGTACTTTTGACCGAAACCGAATAGCTATTTTTGGATTTGATTCCATATTCTACACTCTTTTGCGAATTATTTGGATTTGATTCCACAATCTTCAATGACAATGATGCAGTCTTTTCGTCATGACACGGAAGATCTGGAACGCAGCAGATCTGAAGATCCGCACTACGAAAAAGCGGCAACCACATCCCGCTTGATGCCTTCGATCTATCGCCATATATTTTGTTTGCCACTTTTTCCGCGGAACTTTTGGCATATCTGCCACTTTTTCCGCGGAACTTATGGCAAGGATGCCACTTTTCATGGAATATATGCTACTCTCCTATTGGAGGTGCATATGAAAAGAATCATCTTAAACCAATTGAAGGAATGGAAAACATCCTATCGAAGAAAACCCTTGCTTCTTCAAGGGGCGCGGCAAGTTGGCAAAACTTGGATCCTAAAAGAATTTGCCGAAGAGAGTTTCGTATCATCTGCTTACATAAACTTCTTTGATAATGACGATACTTCTTCCATCTTCAGACGTGGTCTTGGGATAGATCAGATACTGGAAGCTATCGAAATACAATCTCAAACGAAGATAAAAGACAACGATGCTCTGATCATTCTGGATGAGATCCAGGAATGTCCTGAGGCTCTGGCCTCACTAAAAACGTTGCATGAGAAATACCCGGAGATTCCTGTTGTAGCAGCAGGATCGCTTTTGGGGGTAGCCCTTCACTCGAACACTTCTTTTCCTGTTGGCAAGATCGATCACCTGTTCATGTACCCCATGAGTTTCTACGAGTATTTGTTTGCTGTGGATGAGCCTCTATGCAAACCTCTGGATAATGGTGACGCCGATCTTATCGAGGCATTCTCCAACCGATACATCGAGGCGCTCAAACACTATTACTTCATTGGAGGAATGCCGGAAGCTGTCCTGGCTTATATTGAAACTGAAGACCTCAATGAGGTTCGCAAAGTCCACAACAGGCTTCTATTCGATTATGAACACGATTTCTCGAAGCATGCCGCCCCTTTGCTTTCAGAGAGGATCCGCATGCTTTGGAACTCCGTTCCCGCACAACTTGGCCGTGAGAACAAGAAATTCCTCTATTCTGCGATCAAAAAGGGTGCTCGAGCGCGCGGTTACGAAGAAGCCATCCAATGGCTTGTCGATGCAGGGCTTCTTCTGCGCGTGAACCGTATCTCCAAACCCGGAATTCCACTATCGGCATATGAGAACAAGGACGCTTTCAAGCTCTACATGCTCGATGTGGGACTACTTGGAGCTGCGAGTCATATATCCCCCACATCGATCATAGAAGGAAACACCCTTTTTACGGAATTCAAAGGTGCGCTCACAGAGAATTTTGTTTGCCAAGAACTTCTTTCGACCGGTGGGATACGAGCGAATTATTGGTCATCTGACAGCTCAGATGGGGAAGTGGATTTCATTTATGAATCAAACAATGCCGTGATTCCTGTTGAGGTGAAAGCGGAGATCAATCTTCGCTCGAAGAGCCTGCGTAGTTTCATTACGCGATATGACGTGAAAAAGGGGTATCGCTTGTCACTGGCAGGGTTCAAGGATCAAGAGTGGGTAACCAACATACCGCTATACGCAATGAACATGCTTCCCGGCCTTAGTGAAGAATACCGTATTGCAAGCAAGCAGTGAAAAACTGCTACAGAGCATCGATCCGAAATCTCTCTCAAAGTTAGCGCCACGAATTCAAAGACGTATCGGAAGATCGCCCCTTTTGGTCATGATGCAGGTTTCATTCCTCGAAAGCTTGGGTCTGACGAGTCCAAAGCCCAGCATAATCGCCGCCCTTTGCCACCAATTCCGCGTGTGGCCCATCCTCCACGATACGTCCATGCGACAGGACAACGATCCTATCGAGTCTAGCCACAGTCGATAGCCTATGAGCCACCACAATGGAGGTTCGCCCTTCCATGAGTCGTCCGAGTGCCTCCTGAACAGCCGCTTCGCTTTCAGAATCAAGCGCGCTAGTAGCCTCATCCAAAACCAATATCGGACAATCCGCCAACATCGCCCGCGCGATCGCGATCCGCTGCCGCTGACCACCGGAGAGCTTGATCCCGCGCTCGCCAGTGATGGTGTCAAAACCTTGGGGAAGCGCCTCGATGAACTCCAGCGCATTGGCGGCACGCGCCGCCTCTCGGATCTCATCCATCGTGGCATCAGGCCGCCCATAGGCTATATTCTCCGCGATGGATCGATGGAACAAGAGCGCCTCTTGCGGAACATACGCGATCTGCTGGCGAAGGCTCTGCTGCGTAACATCGGCCACATTCTGGCCATCTACCAAGATCTCCCCTTCCTGAATGTCGGCTAGACGCAAAAGCAGTTTCGTCAACGTGGTCTTCCCTGCGCCCGAAATGCCCACGAGCCCAACACGCTGCCCGGCTGGGATGTGCAGGTTGAAGTCATCGAACACCTGAGTCTCCACATCACCATCGGTGTACCAGAAATTGATGTCGTCAAAATCGATGTTGCCCTGCTTCACAACGAGCGGCCTTGCATCAGGCTTGTCTGCAACGAGTCTAGGCTCATCGAGCACCGCTGTCATTCCGGACGCATCGCCGAACGCCTGGTTTATGCGTTGCAGACCGGTATTGATGAAGTTGAATTGGTTCGTTACGGTATTCGTATAGGTGAACATGAGTATCACGGTGCCGGGCGTGATGCCGAACCACGCGTTGCCGCCGGAGATGAACACCGTCACCACGGACATGATGACGACAGTGATGCCTGCTGTGGTGATACCTCGGGCAAGGGATGCGCGCATGCGCTTCGAATCGCGAGCCACCACTTCACGATTGGCCGTATCGAAGAGCTTGCGCTCATATTCCTCGCGACCGTAGGTCTTCACTGCCAAGATATTTGTGACCGCATCGGAAAGCTCTCCTGAAAGCTGGTTTTGAGCACTGGCCGCCTTCTCGTTAAGATGCAAGATGCGCTTGTACATCACATACGAGACCACCGCATACACCGCAAGCATCACCATGAGCACACCTGCGTAGATGGGCACAGCCGGGAAAAGGATCAAACAGGTGAAGGTGATGGAGCACAGGATGGGCAAGAACGGGAAGTTCATGGTGTTGAGGAGCAACGTATATCCCGACATGAATTTCGACGTCTGGCTCACAAGCGTACCGCCGAAACGATTGGAGTGAAATGACAGCGATTGGTTGCAAAGGCAGTCGAAAGCCATCGTGGCCAGATCGTAATTCACCGCGATCTGAAGCTTCCACAGGGTGTAGTCCTGAAGCTTGCTGCATGCCTGCCCGGCCAAATTGATTCCGACGAGCGCTGCGATATAAGGACCGAACACCGCAAACACCTGATCAACTTCGATGGATCCTGCACTGATGCGGTCAACGATAAGGCTCATCACATACGGATTTCCGTAGGTCAGAAACCCGCAGAATCCTATGGTGGAAGCGACCAACGCTATGAATAATCCCAGATGGTTTCGCGTTGCTATCCAATAATAGTGCAGACTGCGCATGGTAAGTGATTGTTCCCTAGACATCTATCCTCTTTTTCCATAGCTCTTTGCGCCTAGCGCCCTTCGCGTTTCGATAGGCTATCTACCTTCGATACTGCAACACAGCAGCGCTTGAATCCGATCCTGAACTCGATCGCTTTAGCGGCGGATAAATGCCAGCGGTTGTGATCCGAATCGCAGATAGGCAAGATCAGATCACAGCTACAACGAGCGCTGCTGTGCATAAAGCGCCCGCCAAAATTCCAAGAACAGCTCCTGCGGTCACATCGCGCGGAAAATGCACGCCCTCCAAAACACGGATATATCCCAAGGCGCAAGCCAATGCCAAAGGC
The DNA here is from genome assembly GCA_964469815.1 of uncultured Eggerthellaceae bacterium. Lineage (GTDB taxonomy): Bacteria > Actinomycetota > Coriobacteriia > Coriobacteriales > Eggerthellaceae > MGBC163016. Next base: position 22,418 of record CAYXZC010000001.1, read on the forward strand.
AGCAATCCCCAAAAAGACCGAAATATCACAGCAGCAAGCGTGGCAATGAGAAATGCACTGAACGCATGGCGCGATGGGAAGGATCTTCCGCTTTTTAGATCCTTCGCAGAGATCAAGGGTTTGATGTCGAAGACCTCGTAAGGCCGAGGCTCATTCAGTTGACGGCGCAACAGGCTCGCCGCTGCAAAGCAGGCCAAGGTGGAGGCACCATAACCGATGATGGCAGCCGGATTCGTATTCAAGCATCCCAATGCTAAGAGCAGATAGAGCAAAACGAAGCAGGCGACTATGAGCTTGTCCACTATGCGCAAAGCCTTGACACGTTTGACCGACCCGCGGCCTCGAAACCGCTTCGTCCAGCGTTTCCATAGTTCGGGATAGTCCTCAGGCACACGATATAGGATGCGAATATTCATGAATGACATTCTATCCGAACAATATGCCGAATACGAGAAGGGATACCTTCGATCTGATTGGCAAGAAGGCGAGTAGCGTTCCCTAAAGTGGCAAGTCGAACAGATAGACATATCTCAAGATAGGTTTGCGCCACCAAGGAGACACCCTCCACACCTCGGCCTCGATCTCGCGCACAACGGTTCCTATCAAGTGGATCTCATGAGAATTCAGCTCGATCGCGCCGAACCGCTCACGTTCGATGAGCTCTATCGCTCTAAGATACTCCGCCGCATCTAGCCCATGAGCCCACGATCCGATGTCGTCTGCATATTCATCAGGCCTAGTCGCATCAAACGATACGGGAGCATACCTCAAAGCCTTCTCCATCCGATCGAATAGCACCGCGGAGACTCGAGTGCATCCCACCACCGTCAATCCAGCCGGCCTTATATCCGATACGCGCTCGATCGCAGAATCAAGCCTTCTTCGCCGCCGGCGTATCCTCGCATATCGCTGCAACTCCAACACGCCGAACAACATGAAGGCAATGATCGCAACGAGCAGCACCAACCCCACCCAAGCAAAGGGTCTCAACTCCTCCGGGATCCAGTCATCCCAAGACCTATCCAAGCTCCCGGAAAGATCGCTATCGCTACCATCACCTGCGACTTCTTTGGAGATCTCGATGGTCTGCTCTGCGGAATAGGACTTATCGTAGAATCCAGGGGTCATCTCCATCGGAGTCCACCCGACACCATCTATATACACCTCAGCCCACGCATGCGCCTCACGGGAGGTCAACTGCATATTCGTCTGCCCCGCATCGCGCAAGGCATCGACATTCGCCTGGCTGAGCAAGTATCCCTCAACATATCTGGCCGGCACCCCTGCTTCCCGGAAAGCCAGCACCGCCGCAGCCGCAAAAGCAGATGAATTACCCTGCTTCTCGGTGTTCAAGAACCACTCGACATAATCCGATCCGGATGATGCCTGAAATGCTGCCGGCTCGAAGGTGAACGAGCAATGCGATTCGAGCATGCTCCTGATCCTTGTGGCGATGCTATAAAGATCCTTAGTGGAAGGATCCCAGCCCTCTCCTGAGAAGAAGAAATCGTGTATCACATCATCCGTGCCATCCCTGACATCGAGGTATGTATCGTATGCAAAAGCTCTATACGCGCGCTCAGCCTGCAGGAATGCGCCTTCATTGCCTCCGATCTCATCGGTGGAAGCCGAAACCCATGATGATGGGGTAAAGTACTCATTTGCCTGAGAGCCCTCGATCACGAGGATACGCTCATCGCCCAAACCGAAGAAGCCTGATGGCTGCAGGTATATGTCCAGCAGAGGGCGCACCTGATCATCAACGAGCGTTTGATACGGGCTATAGCTATACTTCCTATTCGCCTGCTTCGCCTCGATGAGCATTTCCGACTCCGCGGATTGAATGCCGAAAGCCTGGTCGTCCAACTTCGCATATTGGGCACTTTGGGTCGCAGGATCCAACCCCTCGTGTTCCAGCCACTCGAATAGCCCCAGCCATTGCCCGTCATAGGCCGAAAGCGAAACTTGATCGAACGCGACTCCTTCATAATCGGCTCCGATGAATCCGCGAAAGTACGACTGCTCAAGCGCATCGGGAGACTCGAAGCTCACCTCCAAACGCGAAACAGGATCATCTTCGACACGATTCATGCGATGAGCCTTGGAGAAAGCACCCTCCGGAAGAGTATCGCTCCCAAACCGCATATCATCTAAGGTCTGTAGAACATCAGCGCGCAACGCCGCCGCTTGGGGTCTATCACCTGCTGATGCTGCTATCCAAGACCCTAGGCATATCGCCGCCACCAAAACTGCGCAGATAGGAGGGATGATGGAAGATACTCCACCTAATGATGTATGACCGGCGCATGGAACACCCGGATCAAAAGAGGCTCCCCTCATCATGACCAGCATCGATGACAAGAGCATCCCTGACGCCAGAATGAATCCCAACGACACATACGTTGCAGTACCACAGAACACGGCAACGAGCACGAAGAGGATCGAAGTTCCCATAGCAAGCAAACTCTTCCGGGATCGCAAGATCGCCCAAAGGATCAAACCGACCGTAGCCGCAAAGCAAATCCCCATTGCAGCGATATCCATGATCGAAAGACCATCCGGTATGCGCAGCGGCAAGACATAGCCATCGCTGGTAGCATCCCAAGCAACGATTATCCTGTTGACCACCGAAGCCCAAGCCGCCATGACGCCCTTCACGCTCAAGATAAAGGATACGGCCAAAGACCCCAGAAGCACCATGAAAACACGCCGGCTTCCCAAAGGGCTTCCCTGGAAGAACCCCACAGCAAACCCGCCTATCACGCCTAGAACGACCGACACGACCACAGCTTCGACCGGCACCCCTGACAAGGACAGCTGGAGGCATACCGATGCGCAAAACAACATGCAAGCGCCGATCATAGCGACACGGCAGCGAGAAGACGATGCTTGCGATGATGCTGTTATGTTAGAGCGAGATGCAGTGTTCATGATCCTCGGTATTCCCTATATCCACGACCACAAGGTCATAATTACCACCGATCTCCTGCGCTTGGGATCCGTCGGCAAGGAACACTACGCTCAGATCCATCTCAAGCGACATCTGCGTCCAAAGACTTTCGTCATATATCGGTGTGATGAGGATGCATTTTGTGAAATTCGCAGCCAGCTCGGATGCGAAAAGGCAAGCAACCGCATCGGAATAGCTATCTGGAAGAGGCGCATCCAATATGAGCTCGGAAACAGAATCCAGCGCATCCATCCCATCGACTGCAACTCCGACCAGCTCGCCCTTTACCGGAAGCGCAAAATTATGGGAGAGACCTTGCCGCATGAGATCCGATGATATCGCCTCGCTTGCCGAAGCCACCCCGTTTAGCAAAGGAGCAGCTATTTCGGCACCGCCCTCATCTTTGAGCGCGCCTAAACTGACTACGACAAGTTCGAAATCCACCGGATGGGAGAATTGGCGTGACATCATCACATCGAATTTAGAAGTCAGCTTCCAATGGACAGAAGCAAGGTGGTCGCCTGCTTGGAATTCACGAACATCGAACACCTCATCGACATCTGATCCGCTGCGGGTGTCATCATATGTGGCACCGAACGCGCGTGATAGCGGAACATGCTTGACGTTCGTGACGAGCGTCATCCTTGATGGGAACACTATGCAGCTCTGACTCTTGCTCCAAGGAAGGTTGCACCGGAAAAGACCCAGGGAGTCTTCGCACCAACAACGCTCCACCGTAACCTCTGTTCGTCCATAATGACCTGCATCGAGAGGGATGCGAACCTCATCGTTTCTCAACGTATTCATGGCAACTGATGCGGAATGCCTCTCAACGATGCGAAACGTTGCGCTTCTGCAGGTGATGTCGAAACAGACCAGAGATGCGCTGAAGGGCAAACCCTTGCGCATCCTAAGGATGATGGTGGCATCGTCTCCTACTGAGCATGAAGCCGGAACATCGATGTCGATCTTAACGGTCGCACGTGTGATCAAAACACCGAGAGCAAGGAGGACGGCCGATCCGACCAAGAACAGCACGACCGCAAGAGCGGCAGCAAATCCGGTCCAACAATACAACAGCATCGCCACTACAATGGAGATGATGTAAACGATACGATTCGATCTCATGGTCGATCCGCTTCAGCGATATCCATAGGATCAAATGCCCCGAACTTGGCGCCCCAAAGCCGGTGCGGGAACGATCTCAAGGAGCTCATCGAGCACCTCTTCAGAACTGACCCCTTCGATCCTCGCCTGCGAACGAAGGATAAGGCGATGAGCGCAAACGTCCTTGTATACATCACGGATGTCTTCCGGTATCACATAATCACGTTCATTCAATATAGCCGAGGCACGAGCCATCCTGACAAGCGCCAAGATCCCACGTGGGCTAACACCCAGCTGAACAAGAGGAGCATTGCGCGTTGCCTCGCAAAGCGAAGCCGCATAGTCCATCAACTCCTCAGAGATCCGGATATTGGACAAATGGCGCTGGATGGTGATGATATCTTCCCTCGTAGCGACCTCTTTGACGCTGTCCAAAGGCTTTGCGCCCAACGATTCGCGTATCATGGCAACCTGAAGATCATGAGAAGGGTACCCTATCGAGAGTCTGACGATGAATCGGTCGAGCTGCGAATCGGGCAGCTGTTGGGTACCAGCGGATCCGAGCGGATTTTGAGTGGCGATGACGATGAACGGGTCAGGAAGATCATGCGTTACCCCATCGACCGTAACAGCCCTCTCCTCCATCACCTCCAGCAACGCCGCCTGCGTCTTTGCCGATGTGCGATTTATCTCATCGCCAAGAAGAAGATTGCAGTTCACAGCGCCCGGACGATACTCGAAATCACCGGTCTGCTTGTCATACATGCTGAACCCAGTGATATCTGCAGGCATGGTATCCGGCGTGAACTGGATGCGACGATATTCGAACCCCAGCGCTCTTGAGAATGCGAGCGCTAATGTGGTCTTCCCAACACCGGGAGAATCCTCGAGCAGAATATGCCCGTTGGCATATATCGCCATGAGGACTTTTCGGATGATCTCATCCTTGCCTATGATGGCCTTGCTGACCTCTTGGATTATCTGGTCACTCTTCCTGATTATCATCGATTTCCCTATCTCCATCCTCTATACCCGATTCGGGCACGGCTGCAACTTCGTCCTTTTCCGCAATGCCTTCGTTTTCGCTGATCGTATCATCAGCAGGGTCGATATCACCCGAAGCGATGTCCGAACTATCGTCATCAACCGCCCCGTCTTCGAAAGAGCCGCTCGAAGAAGCATCGCCGGCCATAGGCTCTTCCGTATCAGGCACCGTATCCAACGCCGCATTCGATGCGGCCGGCACGAGCATAAGATAGGCCGTCTCGCCGTCAACGGACTCTACCTGAAGCTCCATGCCATAGTCGTCCCGCAGCTTCGGCGAGAGCGCATTGATACTCTCCTGCGCGGCTGAGGACTGCACCTCGATGCGGATCTTCTTGTCCACAGGCACCGCCTCTCCGAAGATCTTGGAACCTATCTGCGGAACAACGGAGCCTTCCGAAAGGTTCAAAGTGAACGATCCCGACCCAGCCCCATCAAAGGCATGATCACCGATCATCTCACAATGAGCACCTGCATTGAATACATTGACATGCGATTGACCGGACAATGCATGGGCATTGACCGATTTAGTCTGCAACAGATTGCGATCGTATACGCTCACTGTTCCCGAAGAGCTCGCATTCTTGGTCGTAGCCAAGAAGGAAAGGTCTCCCTCGGTTCCTGAAACGTATCTTGTCTCAGCATAGATATTCCCACTGATCGCCCTATATGTCGCACTGACCTCATCGAGCACAAAAGGCTGCTGGTCAAAGCTCTGCTCCCAAGCGCTCTTGGTTCCTAGAGGCACGAACACGCGAGTCGAAGCAAGTGCGCCATCCAGCCCCGTAGCGTCAAGCGAGATGGGGGATGCAGCATTGAACGCGATCGCCTCAATATTCGCGCATCCCGAGAATGCGCCGGCACCGATCTCGGTCAGGGTCGCAGGGAACGTGACAAGGGATAGGTTCGTGCATCCTGCATACGCATTGCTACCTATCGACCGCAGATTGACGAAGGAAGAAAGGGAAGCCCCTGCTGTGGTCATCGAAGTGCACCCCGCAAAGCAAGAATCACCAAATGATCTGATGCTCTGTATCGCATTCGTCCCCGCTGTCAGATACCCAAGGCGTGTACAGCCCTCCAAGAAACCATCCGGGATCTTCTCCACAGCCCCTTGCAAGCTGACCGAGGTAAGCGACGTGCAGTCTTTGAACACCCGAGAACCGAAGGATGTCACTGTTCTAGGGATCGTCGAGACCTTGCTTGAACCGGAAGTCATCAAGGTCTTCAGTGCGCTGCATCCTTCGAATGACGACTCTCCCAAGCCCGTCAGATTATTGCTCTCAAGCGGGCCTAGATCAGCATGGACGAGCGATGTGCACCCTTTGAACGCCCTGCGCCCGACGGTGAGGCAGTATCCATTCAGATAAACCTCGCGAATACCTGTGCAGCCTTCAGCCGCGCCATCGGCAATGTAGTCGGTTGCAGCACTCAAGCTTATGGAGCCTGTGAATGACCTCGGCACTTTGAACAGAACCTCTAGGGCGGCAGACGCAGAGGAATTGTAGGATGTGAAGAGAAGACCATCGTCTTGGACGGCGAACGATGCGCCTCCGGTGACGATGCGATATTTCTCAAGCTGAGCTACGCTTCCGTACCAATTGGTCGAACCTGATGGAACATACAGTTTGAACTGGGGGCTCGGAGCATCTGCGCCGAACATCGATCCGCCGAAGGCAGCCGGACGATCAGCCTCGAATGCCAGAATCTCCAAGCTGGAACAACCTTTGAAAGCGGCCGCCTCGATTCGCTTGATGGAGGCCGGGATCTTCACCGAAACCAAAGAGGAGCACCCCTCGAATGCGCCGCCCTCTATTATGGAAGCCTGCGACATCGGTATGAATGATGCCCCGACCGCAGTTGCATCGACCTTCACAAGAGCCAACCCGTTATCAGTGCGTCGATAGCTAGCTCCATCGAATACCACCATATCGGGATCAGTGGACGTGATCATGCTCCCATCGAATGACCCCGAAGCATCCTCAAGAGCAGCTTGCCAAAGCGGATCTTGCTTGTATGCGCTCAAGACCTCATCGTTTTGCGACTGAGGAACCTGGACCGACATCGTAGCAATAGGGCAGCCTTCGAACGTATCGGCTCCGACCGATGGCGGCAGAACCGACAACAGGCTGACCGTTGCCAAAGCCGAACACCCAGCAAACGCGCGATCCCCCAACGCGGTAAGGCTTTCCGGAAGAGTGACCAGTGTCAAAGAAGCGCATCCGGCAAAAGCGGAAGAGCCTATCAAAGAGATCTTGGTGGATGAGAGATCCATGGAATTCAGCAATGCACATCCCGCGAATGCCTCATTGCCGAGGATCGCCCAAGCAGAAGAGCCACTGCCGCGCAATACGAAGCTCGACAGCATGCTGCAATCCTTGAATGCCCTTTCGCTCACGGTCGTCATGGTCTTGGGCAGTGTTGCACGCTGGAGGCTGGAGCATCCTTCAAATGCGCTATTCTCAACGACCAATGCCGACACGCTTACCCCAAGATCGATCTGACGTAGGCTGGAGCAACCGATGAAAGCCCCATCGCCGACAACAGAGAGCTTGGAATCGCTTCCGCTTATATCCACGGTCTGCAAAGCCGTTTGATTCCCGAATGCGCTTTGGCCTATGCTCTTGAGCGATGCGGGAAGCGTCACCCGTGTAGTAAGAAGACCAGATGAAGATGCGCGCATATCTTTACCGGATGTTGACACTGAATCCACGAACATGAATCTCGATCCCACAGATTCAAGGACCGACAATCCACTGAGCGAGAATCCATTCAAAGAAACGCAATTGCGAAAAGCATCATCCTCTATGTTCGTAAGGCTCGTCTTGCAAGAATCCAAGAACCGAACCGATGTCAAAGATTCGCAGTCGGAAAACGTTGCTGTACCTATCCTCTTCAAGGCACCCGATATCTCGACCGAACTCAATGAGCTGCATCCTTTGAATGTCTCGGTTCCCGTTGTTGCGATACGCGTCGACGGGTCTCCGATATCCACTTTCTGCAGATAGTCGCAATCCTTGAACGTCCGCAATCCTAAAGTGGATACCGTGCCTCGAACATCGACTTCCCTCAAACTGCGGCATCCGGAGAAAGCCTCTTCGCCCATCACCAGGTTATCGCCCACGATGCAAAGCGCACCCGAAAGACCCGATCCGGCAAAGCCGCGATCTCCGATCCTTCCAACGGACATCAGGCCATCCACAGAGCGAAGGGAGCTGCATGATGCGAAAGCCTCCGCGCCTATTTCCTTCACAGAAGAAAGATTAGAGATCGACGCTAATCCCGCACGGCCGAAAGCCGCCCTTGGCGCGATGGATACCGTTGCCGGAAGAAGGCTCAAGTCGCCAGTGGCATCGAGCACGACATAGCTCAGTTCAAGTCCTTCGGAGGTGCGCTCGTACACCGCGGCAGCCCCATCGCTTGTAAATGATGAGGACGGTTTCACGATCTGCAGCGAAGCGCATCCGCTCGTCGGTACCAATCCGACATGCGCCTTCCAATCCTCAAGGGAGCCGCCTTCAAGAACAGAATCGGGGTAGATGACCGCCTCCAAAGAGGAGCAACCCGCAAAAGCATCCTTTCCCACCCTCTTGATCGAATCAGGAAGTTGAACGACCTTCAGCTTATCGCAACCCGCAAAAGCCGATGCCAAGACCTCTGTCGCGCTCTCCTTCATATCCAAACGACCCACCGATGATGGCACCGAACAAAGAATGAGCTCCGCCCCGTTGCGCACATAGACGCTTCCGGTCTCTCCATCCGCTTCTATATCACCTGAAGCGTCTCCCAAGCAGACCAGAGCATCGTCAGCTTGCGAAGCGCTGCCCCAATCCGATGTCAGCTCATCCAGCCATCTCCTATGACCTTCGCTGTTCTTTTCGCATTGGAGGATGATGACAAGATCATCCGGATAGGAGCTGCGAGGAGCGAATGCAGCAACACCCGCATCAAATGAGATGCTATCCGGCTCAGGCACGACGATGCTGGATACGCCCTTGCCGAAAAGGGAATGCTCTTCGAAAAGATCCATCCCATCATGTAGAACCATGGTCGCCAATGTCGGCGCATCTATGAAAGCGGTCGCAGCGATGCCTGAGATATCGGCGGGAACATCATAGGATCCCGAAACGCAAGACGGCACATATGCCAAAAGAATGCGACCATCATCTTGACGGAAGCGCACCACCCCGGAGCCGTCAGCTTCATATGAGCCGCCGTTGCGCATCAATCCCCATGAAGGGACGATCACTTGCAAGGCAGGACGATGAAGCTCAACGGCAGAAAGATACCGGCAGTACGCCCTATCGAATGGTGAATTCACGGGAGTTGAGATAAGGGCATGATCAGGTATCGAGTCCCAATCCTCGAAACGAACCTCTTCACTCTCGAAATTCAGGTATAGAGGCGAATCCTTACCAAATGAGATGAAAGCGTCCTTTCCGAAAGCGACCACTGCCTCCTCGATGTCTATGCCCCCCGAGATATTGATGGCAGGAGGAACCGATTCAAGGGAAACGCGATCCGTTCCACCTGCGCTTCCGGAACCCGAACCGGGATCTCCCGTCCCGCTCGATCCGACAACGCGTGTAAGATATCCGCTCATCGTTGTGGAATATACCGGATTATCAGGCGATACCGACCATTCTTTCAGATCCGGGAATGCATTTGCCACTGAGGCAACATCCACATTCCTCACAGTTCTCGGAACCTCGATGGCCTCGATCCCGGGGTACTTCGCACCCGGATCGAATCCGATCTCGTTCACTCCATCGGGAATGCGCAAGGTGCTTCCTCCGAGTGTCCCCACATCGGTTATGGCCACGAGCGTCTGCTTGTCTCCGATCGCCTTGATGCGCAAATGCGAGTAACCGCTGGTAGTCAGATCCAGCACAGGCTGGGCGACCATGGATACGCTCTGAGCGCCTTGGGGCACTGCGGCCTTATCCACGATCAGCGCTCCGGGGATATCAGGCGATATCCAACCTAGGAAGAGCTGCTCGAGCGACCCATCTGATCCGGTGGAAAGTCCAGCTAGAACCTCTTCCCATATATCGGAGGGCACGGAAAGCTCATCCCCGCTGAAGAACCGGACGGCGCTTTCGCCATCCTCCTTGGGAAGGTCGAATGTCACCATGTGATCGTATACATCGCAGACCACATCGACGATCCTGCTCCCGTAGGAAGGATCGATATACGAAAGGCGCACCGTCGTTTCAGTGTCGCCGGCCTTCGGGATGGTGTAGGAATACTCCTTCAGCAAGACCTTGTTCAACGGAAGCTCATCGATGCGTCCGGTATCGCTGCGACGCACTTCGATATGCCCGTCGACATATGGGCGAATGGATCTTGCAACATCCATCGGCTGACCCACAAGCACCTTGCCTCGACCCTCTATCGTCACATCGACGAGCACATCCCTTGCAGCGGCACCTATATCATCGTTGTAAGGATTCTGCACCTCTTCGAAACGGCTTGGATCCCCTATCCGATCAGGCTCCCAAGTTGGGTCGTCAGGCGGGATTATCCAACCCGGATCCGATCCTGGGAAAGATCCCGGATCGTTTCCGCCTCCAGAGGGATCTTGTCCTTGAGAAGGATTGCCGCCCTGTGCGTCACCGCCGCTTCCTATGACCACTTCCTCGTCTGTTGGAACCACCGTTCCCGAAAGCGATGATTCCCTTCCGGAGTAGCCCTCACTGGGATTCGATGGATCCTCTGAGAGCGCATCGGATGTATCCTCCTGAGTTACCGAGTTATCCGATTCGGAATCTTCCTCGACCTGAAATGCTGTGGAATCATATGCCTGCTCCACGGCATATGAATTGTTCACCCACGAGAAATCCGCGCCGAACAGCGACCCACCTTGCCAAGCGATGACCATCACGCCGATCATCGCGACGAAAAGGGTCGACACCCCGACCGTAGTCCAGGGAATGCTTCGGATCGATGATGGGATCTTGAGAGCCATCATTCCACCCCCATTCCCGATGATGCCAATTCAGCGCGTATCTGCGCCTCCAACGTCTCATAGACGATAGGCTTGGAGATGTGCCCGTTCATCCCGGCCTTTCGGGATGCGCGCTTATCCTCTACATACGCATCGGCGGAAAGCGCAATGATGGGGATATTGACCGCATCGGGATGATCCATCGAACGTATGGTGCGTGCGGCTTCCCTTCCATCCATATTGGGCATCTGGATATCCATGAGGATGATGTCGTAAGCGCCTTGGTCGCTGGCGGCGAAAAGATCGCAGGCCACTCGACCATCGGCTGCATGATCCACGCTTGCAGCGCCCATCTCCAAGAGCATCTCCTCTGCGATGCTCGCGTTCATCAGGTTGTCCTCCGCCAGAAGGATATGGCTTCCCGCCAGGCTGAACAGCTCCTCTGCCGCTTCTGCAGCTTGTTGATCGAGCACGTTCCCACCCTGCTGTTCGGCAATGTATTCAGCAATCTGCGCCTCATTCGCTATCGGAAGCCCCAGATACACCTCGAACACCGTTCCCTTGCCAAGCTCGGATTCGACCACGATATAGCCGCCCATAAGGCGCACTATCTGATCCGAAATGGCCATTCCCAAGCCTGTGCCACCGAATTGGCGCGACGTGCTGGATGATTCCTGCGAGAATGGGTCGAAGATCGTCTTCAGGAATTCCTTGTCCATTCCCTTGCCCGTATCGGAGACTCGTATGACGAAATGAAGCCTGTCCTCGGTCGATTGCACATGGAGCAAGCTTACGGTGATCTTTCCACCCGCTGGGGTGAACTTCTGCGCATTGGAGACAAGATTCGTGATCACCTGTGCCAGACGCAGCTCATCGCCCACCACATATGGATCCTCGAGCGTATCGCCCTCGACAAGATATTCGATGCCCTTCGTCTTCGTTGATTCGGAGAACAGGCCTCGCTCTCGATCGAGCAGGTCATTCAAGCTGAAGCAACGATCCTCCAGCTCCATCTTGCCGTTTTCGATCTTGGAGATATCGAGCACATTATTGATGATGGAAAGCAGGTATTTGGTAAGGTCATCGGCTTGATCCAAGTATTCGCGCGTTTGGTTCGGATCGTCTGCATGTATCTGCGCTAATGCGAGCGTTCCCATTATGCCGTTCATAGGAGTGCGGATCTCGTGGCTCATGTCCGATAGAAAACGCAGCTTTGCCTTTTCGCTTGCTTCTGCGTTTTGGGCTTTTTGCTCAAGAGCGACCAGTGTGCCATTGATCTCGGTGACATCGCGCATCTCCATGATCCAAAGACCCGTTGACGGATCCGGCCATACGCCGATGGAGCAGCGGCGCGTCTCTTCTGTAGCGGTGTTCTTCACATCGCATTGGATGTCGAGGATCGATGCACGATCCCATGTCTCGAAAGCCTCATTGAGATCGCGCCGGGTATCCTTGTCAAAGCAATTGCCGAGCGTGTATATATCCCGAAGAAGCGCTTGACGAGGGATCCCCGTGATGTCCGTTACGGAGCCGGAAGCGGCTTTCAGGCATCTAAGCTTCGGATCCACTGCGAACATAGCAGCAAATGGAGCAGAATCGAACGCACGCAAAGTGCCGGACTTCGATGATGGAGACCCGGCGCGCTGGGGTTGCAGCCTCTTCGCTCGCTTCAGCACGGAAAGCGAAGCCGCCAGGATGCACAGAGCCACCGCTACGCATAAGGCAGCGCAAACGATGAGCGCGTTATCCTCCAGCAGTTCCAGCATCCCTCTCCTAGTCCTCGTTCCATCGGTGATATGCAGGAACGGGCATTCCCATGGATCGACCGTCTATGACGTTCGACGACGTGCGATCAAGATGGCGAGCGCCGCAAACGAAGCCATCGCACCGGCGAACAGCAACAAGGACATGCTGTCATCGCCCGTCTTCGCAAGCTTAGGATCGCCATTCACATTGGTGTCATTCTTCGATCCCGAACCACCGGAGCCATCCGTTCCGGCTGCGCCTCCATTTCCTCCATTGCCGCCATTCTGCTGTGAATCACCACCATTGATCGGCGGCTGCTGCGGATCTGAAGGATCCGTCGGGTCGTCCGGATCGTTCGGATCGTTCGGATCAGACGGGTCAGGCGGGTTGATGGGTTGATCCGGATCCTCATCGATAGGAACTATCTCGAGCGTGTAAATCTTCGTCTGCGTAGGATCGGCATCATTGGTAAGCGTTATATCCCATATGTCGGATTCAGCGGATGCCTGCGTATCCCGCGCGGCAAAGAAGAAGGCAACGAACTGCTGCGCGAACGTAGTGACCCTGCGCTCTGCCTTATAGCTTATCCCATCGGGAACCTCAAGGTCGAAATCCTCGGGCTTGGTCGGCATCTTATCGCGTGGCATCTTGATCAGAGCGTATCCGCTTTCGTCCCATTCAACAGCTTGGGTTCCTGCTCCAACGAATGCCACCGATACGATATTCAGTTCCGGCTCATCCGGATCGTCCGGTCCAGGACCGGGAGGCACAGGGTCGTTTTCCTTCCAAGCCGCATAGAGTATCTTCTCCCCCGAAGGTTCGGCCGTGCTTCCGGCAGGGATCATCCCCAAAGCCTCTCCTGTATGATCGGCATTTTCGAACCATCCGATGAAGGTGAATCCATCCTTGGAGACATTCCTTGCCGTAGGAAGGTCGATATCGCCCGATTCGATCGTGAAGCTCGACGGAGCCACGAATCCTGAAGACCAGCTACCGCCATCAAGGTCGTAGGAGATGCGATACTCACGAAGAGACCATTTCGCAAACAGGTAGATAGAACCCCTTACAAGCTCCACGCTCTCGATGGGATCCCCATTGTAGGAAGCATCTGCGTACCAACCCTCGAAATCATATCCCGTTCTTGAAACATCGTCAGCGCTCGGAAGGTCTACGGCATCGCCAACCTCTACGCCGTCCACCCCGAACTCGAATACCGTCTTGGGCTGGTTTGCAAAAGAACCACCTTGCAGATAGAACGACAGCACGCACGCTTCGCCCGCCCACGCAGCATAAAGGGTCTTATCACCGTATGATCCGGCGGGAAGTTCGGTCACTGGTGTATCCGACAGATCAGCGCTCTCGTGCCATCCGGCAAAGGTGTGATCGTCCCACTGCATGACATCTGCACCCGGAAGCAAGAAAGCGGCATCGCTCGTCTGATAGCTCTCGAAAGCAGACAGGTCGATGGTGTCAGGAGGAGTAGCGCCTATACCATCCATGCCCATGTTGTACGAGATCTCATACGTCTTGGGCTCCCATTTCGCATAATAGTGCTTATCCCCACTCTGCCCGGCAGCGACCTCGGTTATCGCACTGCCGGCCAATTCCGCGTTGTCATACCAACCTAAGAACTCATATCCCGGACGCTCATATAGAGGAAGGGTCACGGGAGTGCCATAGGTGTAAGAGGACACGCCTGTCTGTTCGAATCCAAGCGTTCCCCCGTTGCCTGAGAAAACGATGGAATAGATGCCGAGATCCCATTTCGCGAAGTAGCGCTTATCGCCTCTGGCATCGACGGGGATGGAAGTGACGGGCAATCCCGCGAATGACGGATCCTCGAACCAGCCCGCGAAGGTGTGTCCCTCATAGAACAGCTGATCGGCACCGGGGAGATTCGTCGCTAAGCCGCCTTCGTACGTGAACGTAGAATCCACACCTTCCACGAATTCGCCTTCACCAGGCTCCAATGTCACACTGAATACCGGACGATACCATTTGGCCACGAATCGCTTGTCTCCGATGTCGTCCGACCCGATGGCAACTATCGGATCGCCTTCGAAGGAGGTGTTCTCGAACCAACCTCCGAATTCATAGCCTTCCTTCGCAGGGGTGGGAAGCTCGGCTCCTTGGCCGAAGGTGTATCGCGTTATGTTGTTGCCATGGACTATTCGCCCACCGTCCAGATCGAGCGTCACATCATATGTATTGGGAGTCCACCCCGCATAGAACGTGAGCGCATCGCTTTGACCCGCAGGGATCGTGGTCTGAGGATTGCCGACGAGCGATTCGTTGGCGTACCATCCGGTGAATGTGTATCCCCTACGAGACAGATCATTGGTTCCGGGAAGGGCCATGGATTGTTCGTTGTTGTATGTTTCAGGGGCATCGAAGCCCTCTGCCCAAGTGCCACCCTTGGGATCGAGCGTCAGCGGGAATGTGACGGCATCGGGATCATACGGATCGACAACGACCGTTGAAGGATACGATGCGAACGAGCTGTCGGTCGCAGCCAGACGCACCTCATAGGTTCCTGCGGGAACAGGCGTTGATGATGCAGCGATCGGGATCCATTCCGCAGCAGACGCATTGTCGACTCCGGTATCCTCGCTCGCACCGACATCAGCACCGGAATCCGCAACCGGCCTATACTCAAGATCAGGCATGAGACCCGGCCCCACCGTCAGCACATGGATAGCACCTGTGCCTGAAGAATTTGCACGGATGCCCTTGATGTTGCTCGCATACCCATTTTCCACACGCGGCGGCATCTCGACTGTCTTTATGAAGGCGTAACTCTTTCCTGAAAATCTTGATTCAAAGTACAAGCTCACAGAACGCGTACCTTTGTATTCGGTCTCTGCGTTCTTGAAGCCTTCGTATTCTATGATCTCAGAAAGATCGAGACTGTTCTCATCCTCTGACATCATCCCAAAGGGCGTTGTGGCAGATGCATAGTTTGCGTTCTGCCAATCGCCCTTGTGTATGCCCGAACCAGGATAATCCCTAAGGCTTCTAAATGGCAGGTTATGCAGGCAAATGTACTTTGCTTTGTCGAAATCGCTTCCCGAACATATTAGTTTCTCGTTCTTATAATCAATCACTATGTCAAGGTCATATTGATCGAAAGCCGATTTATCCCCTATGTAGCGCAACATGGGATAGCCAACCTGAATCGTAGGATCAAACTCCCAGACGTCGTCATTGAAGCCGAGACTCTGGTAAAGCTCAGAGTTGTAGCGCAGCATAGGAAACGTATAGAGGACATTTTGGAGCTCTTCGCTAATATGATGCAAGAACCCTAAGTCCGTTCGCGCATACTTGATGCCAGGCATCGCATCCCCGAAAAGCGACTTTCCAACCTCGATCGAAATATCCTCGTAGCAGTTCTCGAAAGCGGTCTCGGCCGGAGCGGTCATATTAGCCAAACGAGCAACGTTGTTGTTGCACGGAGTCCCCAATCCGAAGCAGTTCGCGATCTTAGTGTTGTCGATATCGAATGCGCTCGGCTCTATATCGCCCAGAAGAACGCCATTGTTGTTGGAATTGGAAAGCGTCACATTCACCTTGGAGATGCACCGGTTAAGCGTTGCCGACTTCGTTATCGCCCCGGCAACACCACCGCAGCTCACGCCATAGGTTCCAAGATTTCCCTGTACATATATATCTTCGAGCGAGCTCATGCACAAGCGACCCGATATGAATCCGCCATAGCAAACGTTGGAGGCACCTGAAGCACCGACTTGCAGCACGCCGCCTGCCACTTGGATCCTGCTGAACTGCGATCCTCCATCACGCGTATCCTTTCCAGCAACGTCCGCAAATCCATCATCACCGGAAACGAAACCAACCTGAGATCTGCCACTGAGCAATACGTTGCTGAAGAAGATGTCGGAGAATTTCGACATATACGACCTTGATGCGATCAGCGAGACGAACGACGCGCTGGTGGCATCCTGAAGATTCTTCGAGTCCTCTATGCTAAGTCCGCTGATCTCCGCATAGCACACACGACCGAACAACGATGCCCCGTCAAGCCCCGTGATGGTGTGCCCATTGCCGTTGAACACCTTGGGATCAGCCTGTGTTCCGCTCATTAACTGTGTGATCACAGAAGACTTCTTCGTGTCCGCAGTCGCATTCGCAGAAGACCATTCGCTAAGATCGAGATCGGCTCTTAGATGGAACTTGTTTATGCCGAGCGCAAGGTCGTCGTTAACACCAACGAGATCTTCAACTGACCATATATTGCGCTCGAACCGTATGTAGTTTATGTTCTCCAGCTCGCAATTGACGATAGTGGGTGATATCGCATCGGAGGCAACACCTTCAAGCGTAAGGTCTTTGATGTATGCATGACGTGCTCCCTCAAAAAGACCGCCGAGCGGACTGTCCTTCACAGAGATCTTATGACCCTGCCCGTCGAACTTGCCGTAGAAGACTCCGGAAAGCAGCGCGCTTCCGGCTTCGAACTGAACACTGCTGGCATCGATATCGTTGTCGAGAACGTAATTTCCTTGTGGGTTATCCACGATCTTTAGCAAGTCGTTCAGCGTACTGATATGGGTGACTGGCTTCGGGTTCTCGTAGATCCCATAACGGAAATCATCGGTCACGCGTTTCATCATGTAGAACATGCGAATGCGCAGAGAAGACATGGATCCCAAGTTGCGATCGTTCATGCTCGCATCGGATTTCAGAGCCACCTCGAACTTATCCACCAGATCATCGAAATCGGCATAGGCAAGGTTGTCCTTCTTGGCCTCGATACCGCTCCACGTTTTCATCTGCCATTCTTTATAAGAATCACAACCCGTGATCTGCTTGAGCTTCTGAAGATCATTGCCGCCAGCGCTTCCGTATGTTGCGAACGCGTCATATCCCTCGCGACCCATCATGCGATACATCATCACTTTGAAGGAACGGGAGTCAGGGTAGAAGGTGTTGGCATGCACGGGGAACCACCACACGCCACGGTTGTCCTCACTGACGTAGATCTGCCTCTGCCAGGTGATGCTTCCGCCATCGGGGATGCCTCCACGCAAGAACAACTGGTTGTCGTAGACCTCTTCGATGGTCTCGAACTTCTTCGAGCCGTCATTGAACACCGATTCATTCACTGGCATGGTGGCGGTGGTGCCGTCATAGCCATCAAGCACCTTACTTCTGGAACAAAGTATCGTGGTGTTGGTACCGGAATCCAAGGGGCTGGTGCCGTTCTGTCCGCTGAACCACACCTGCGATGCTACGGCGTTCTGCTCGTCCTTGTCTAGCCGCAAGAACGCCTGAAGCGCAGCGTAATCCAGAACGTCCAGCGTCTCGTACACCTTCCCGTAGAAATCGTCCGACTGGTCTTTCCCGTAGATACGATCGCGGGTGTAATTAGACATTATGTCGGACGAGGTATTGTAGTCATAGCAAAGGTTGAGAATCGGCGACAGCGACCCATGACCCTGGGTAAGAAGGCCGTCGGTGAAGTCCTCGTTGGAAGCACCGTCGCGGCGGTCGGCACCTAGGAAGACGTCGTTGTCAAGGGCGTGGGCGAACTCGTGCGACCAGTAATACGACCAACCGCATGAAAGGGACGTGTAGGCAAGGAAAAGGATACGCTTCTTGGTAGGAGTCGAATTGATCGTGGCAGCCGCTGCGCCTTGACCACCCGTGGTGTCGTACAGTTCACTCACATCGAAGAAGTTCTTCTGCCAGGGGTCCTCGGTGTAGTGCTTTCCCCACAACCCGTGGCTCTCGTAGAAGACATTCTGGGAGGTGCCATAGTCGTATCGGGAGGTCATGTTATCCAACGTCAGCACGATGGTGGTGTTCACGCGCTCCTTGCCCACGATGGTCGCCACAGTCGAAGAATACTTCGCAGCATGGGGGAAGATGTTATCCAACCTTGCCTTGAAGGATGCACGAAATGCGTCATTGAACTCGAAATTAGCAGGAGCAGTATAGATATACGTGGAACCGCAGGCAAAGAGCATGGAAGTTGAGCCCATGTACATAGCACCTGGCTCCATGGTGAGCCAGATAGGAAGGTAGTCGGGATAGCGTCGCGATGCCTGATCCCAGCCGCGCCAATAAAGCTCTCCCGTCTCGGGATGACCTTCGATCACAGGCGGCTTATATTCGTGATAGAACGCGATGGTTGACATGTAGTCGGCGAACCAGTTGGCAACGTCGTTGTAGTCTGACGCGCGCATGACGATCGTCCGGATCAGAGTAGGCGCATCGCCGATGCCAGAGAAAGGCCTCAGCCTGTTGTAGATCACCGTGTTCGAGAGCAGGCGAACCCAAGCGTACGAAGACATGGAATCCGATCGCACGTCGTAGGTCATGTTCACCAGCGAGAGCCCCGGCTTCACTACCCCACCACGGAAGGCCACGATGAGGAACGCATTCGCATTGTTCTGGAACCCAATCTCCTCACTGCCACCGATATCGAAATTCAGGAACCTGTCCCAGTAGTTATACAGGAACAGCAGGTTGAACATCTTCAGTTCGACTACTGTGGACTGCCAGTTATCCGTAGGTTTCGCGTTCTCGGCCTGATTCATGCGCCATTTCCATAGAGCGGATTCCGAGTACATCGGATTCCAGATAGGTATGTTGGTGAGAAGGTTGGCCGCTACTTCCTCGGCCTTGTCGTGGATGTTGCGATCGAAGTAATCACGAACAGTGCGATGCATCTTCACGCTTGAATTGAATGGAGCGAAGTAGTCGTTGTAGGTCTTCGACCGAATGAATGCCGCCATGCGTTCTATGCCGGGTTGTGCACCTTCACCGAGCACCCAGAAGTCGGGCTGGTACAGAATGCCCGCATCGCCCATCGTATACGAGGCTGTGAGCGAGTCGGTTCCCAGGAACTGCACATCCGTGGTTTCAGACGTACCATCCGAGAAGTAGACGACGTTGCGAACGATGTCCTCTTCTTCACCCTCGAACATACTGACCTTCATGCCTTGCTCGGCGTGCACTGGCCAGAGCTCTTGGATGGTCTTATTGTAAAGCCCGCTTGTCGTAGGGATAGCGTTTCCGGACTTCACTATGTCCTCATATGACGCATAAGGCGCAAGCTTGTAGGCGTTGCGGTAAGCCTGCTCGCGACTGGCATCGTAGCCTGGCGTGTTTGCGATATTCGCCATCATAGTGGTGTCATTCGCCGATGGCTGACCTGTAAGAACCTTCACCCAGCCTTCCCAGTCGGCGCCTTTCGTAAACAGCACCTCGAAGGTCTTCGGCTCTTCACCGGCACCGACAGGCAACTGCAGAGTGAGATATATGCAGCCATCCCTCAGATCCGCAGAAAGCACAGGGCTGTAGAACGAAGGCATGTTGAGCATCTGAACATAGGCAGTGTGCCGCTCAGGGTAGTTCTTGATGTAGTTGAAGAAGATCTGCTGCGTTTGAGCCTGACCGTATTCATCGTACAGCGTAACGGACGTTATATCCTTCACCATCAAGTCTGTGGAATAGGTCGTCCTCGCATTCGCGCGAGAAACTGCTGAGGTGGAGTTTGAGGCTGTGGGCGTGGTGGCTGTAGCCGCAACCGCATCATTCGGGTTTTCGCTTGAACCTGCGACATCTGTAGAAGTGCCAGAAGAGGGATCGGCCGATACGGCTACATTGTTCGAAAGCGGATGCCGCGATATGGGAATCACGGATCGCACCGTGCGAACGATGAAGTTCGCTACGCTTCCTCTTTCCGTTGGTTGGATCTGCTTTGATTCGGACTCTGAGGCAGGCTCGCAAAAAGCGCTCAGCTGGGCTTCCTCCTGCGCTGCGGCTTCAGCCTGAGCCTGCTCGACGATCTCTTCGGTAAGATGCTCGTTCGCTTCCAATTCCTCCAAAAGAGCATTCGTCTCTTCTTCTTTGCGCTGCTCCTCTTCTTCGGCCTTTTGATGTTCCTCAGATGAATTACCGCAGAATCTTTCGAGCTCAGCCGAATCAGTAGAGGATAACGCGCCTAAAGGATCGTCAAAGTATTCACCTGTAAGCGACTCGACTATAAACTCATCGTTCAGGTCGTCTTCATCGATGGTGCCATCTGCCAGATATCCGTCAAGTATGGCTTGACGCTCTTCATCTGTTAAAGAAGCCGAAGCAGAAACATCAGATGCTAACAGTTCTTCAGAAAGGGGGTCATCATATACGATCTGCCCGGTTGAATCTATTGTGCCTCCATCAAGCGATACTTCCTGATAGATTTGACCCCGTTCAGAATAAGACCGTATTTGGTCAGCATCAAGCTTTGTATCTTCGGCGGCTTCGGCACTCAAAGAATGATCAGTAGCGAAAGCATACTCGATAGAAGAAAGAGGAAATGCAGGCAGCAGAAGAGAGCCCGCCATCAGCACGGAAACTATAGGCCGAGCGATCTTCCTCATAGTTGTTTTAACCACATTAAGCACTTATCTTATCCCCATACAGCAAACCGACAGGCATTCGAAAAAACACCGCCCACCTGCAACCGATCGATCCTTATCCTATCTCGCATATCTTGTCCTGCACGATGAGCAAGAGCTCGTTGGGCAGCATGCATAGATAATTGAAATTATACTAAGGACCAGCGGTCATTTGCAATGGTTCATGATGGAGTCTTGCAGAACATTTCAGCAGTACAGAGACCATTTTTATTATGTTTGAAAGCAAGGAGACTAGCGTCAAGTTCTCGCGAACAATTGCTTTGCAATTCTTCGCTTATAGTCGCTTCGCGACACCTTGACTCTCGCTGTTGCGGTGTCGATGTATTCTACACCGCGAATGAAGACCTGCGCTACGAACAGCCTAGAGCGCTTGCAGGATTATCCGTAGGAACAGGATCTTGATCCTGTCCTGCATCAGAGGTAGGAACAAGTTCCTACCTCTACGAATGCTCTCATGGGGCGATATGCAAAGGGCAGGAACAAGTTCCTGCCCCTACGGGTCAAAAAGTTGCACAAAACAAATTACATGGCTCCAATATTGTCCTGAACAGCCTCGATACGCTCATTGCCGGGACCGCGGAAGAACATGATCTTCAACTTGGCACCCTTGTCACCATACACGGTGAACACTTCGGCATCCTCATCACCAAGCGGTCTGTCAAACGGGCATAATGCATCAAATGGGCCAGCTTCGATGGCTACTCCATTCTCATTTAGACGCGCGACGATCTCGTCCATATCGTTCACGCGTATCGCCACGTGATTCAAGCATTTCGCAGCCGCATCGATCGTAGACTTATCCTCTTGCTCGAGGAGTTCTATGATCTCGCCTTCATTGCTTTTGATCCATGCCATCTTCAAAGGCTTGTCGCCCTCCATGGCATCCGTTGAAAAGAGGTGCCTAAATCCGAGCACATCGGTATAGAACGCGATCGATTCATCTATATCTTTACAATAGACCCCACTGTGATGCGATCCTATATTCATTCTTTCATCCCCTTTCATCGATTCAAGCAGCGGCGCGAAAAGACCGCCTGTATGGCACTTGCGATCCCTTCGCGCCTTCTATTGCCTCGGATATCACAACCCGAAGCTGAAGCGAGCCTCTAGGGAAGCTCCTATGCGATCACCTTAGACATCGCGATCGTGTCAACGTTGAGATCCTTGTCAACAGTCGAGATGAAATCCTTCACATGGCGTGGGAGGTATCCCTCATACTCGACATCGATCGTGTAATCCGCCGGCTCGATCTGCTTGAACCAGAAATCGCCGAAATCATCAGTAAACTCCACGCGCTGCTCGCCCGTTTCAAGATTGGTAAGCGTTACCTTTGCACCGATCAGCACCTCTTCCTCCTCGAGGTCTGCGACCTCGCCTGCAAGGAAGCGCTTCGGCTTGTTGAGATAATGAACGCGCGGCTTTGTGGAGAGCTCTGGACGCAGATCCTCTGCATCCTTGAGCATGTCGGCGAAGTCCTCTTCATCACCGAACAAAAGGGCATCATGAGCGCAGGCATCGACGCAACGCGGAACAGTCCAGCCGTCGTCGAGCAGATGGGCGCAACCGGTGCACTTCTGCGGAATGGAAAGATCCTCGTTCCAGTAGACCACACCATAAGGACATGCATCCATGATCGCTTTTTGACCCTTTGCCTTCACAGGATCGATAACGATCAGACCGTCGTCACGACGATACACAGCGCCATCCTTCGCTACCTTCATGCAAGGAGCATCCTCGCAATGCTGGCAGAATATCGGTGTGTAAGCCACCTTTACCTTAGGAGTCTGACCACGCTCCTCCTCGGTAACCTTCATCCAGAATTGACCTGTATCAGGCTGAGGGGCGGCATATGGCATCCAATCGTTGTCGCAATGCTCGTCCTTGCAGACGATCTGACAATTGTGACAACCGATGCAACGATCGAGATCAACAATAAATGTCTTCATGCTCCTTAAGCTCCTTCCACGATCCTATCCAAAGCGATCTGTCCGGTTTCGGCCTCATAGCCGCGGTTCTCGAACGCCTCAGGATACTGCTTTGCCAATTCGAATACATCGACCTTCTCAAGGTTGACCAAGAAGCTGTTCGTAACCTCACCAGGAGCATTCTTGGAAGTCGTGTTGCCTGGGCATATCAGATTGTTTGCGCCAGCACGATCGAACTCGCCAATGACGATGTTGTCAACACGAACGCCATGATCCTGATATACAGAATGAGGAATGACACGCTCGGACAGGCGAATGCCACCTAGGACTGCGCCGCGTTCGTTGTATAGCTTGACGATATCGCCGTTCTTGAATCCAAGCACTGCCGCATCTTTCGGATTGACCCAGATTGGCTCGTACATATACCCATCAGGGCCTTCCACCTTGCAAGTCTCGATCTCACGACACCAGGTGTTGTCGTCATTTTGAGCATGTACGCGCCAGCGTGGATGGTTGGTGATGAGCAAGAATGGATACTCTTCAGCACGCGGGTGCAACAAGCTCTCAGAATGGGATTCGCCATAAGGCACAAAGTGAGGCACAGGTGGACGCTCCTCATCATCTGGGAAATACTCAGAGAGGATGGTGGAGCGGAACTCGATGAGTCCGGTCGGGGTGATCAGCGGATTGGCCTGTGGATCCTCATAGAACGGGCGCATACCGCGAGGATCATCCTCCCAGTCCTCCGCCGTCGGAACAACGAAGTAACCTTTCTCCATGAACTCCTCGTAAGAAACCATATCCTGGACGCCGGAGTTGTCAAAGCCCTTCTTGATAAGCTCATCTTCCGTGCCACCCACATACTCCTCATAAAGGCCGAGCTTCTTGGCAACCTCGCCGACAGCTTCGAAGTCGGAAAGCGACTCGCCAACATGCGGAATAGCCTGCTCCTCATGCATGAGCATGTTGTACTGACCACTGAACAGGTCGGCGGAGATGTCGCGAACCTCAAGCTTTGTGGTGGTCGGAAGGATGATATCCGCGAACAAGCAGTCATTCTCAAGCCAAGGATGCTGAGCCAAGATGAACTCAAGATTCGGATGACGAAGAGCACGCTGCATGTCAAAACCATGATTCCAGCAGGTCTGCCAACAAGGACTGTCGGTCCAGATCATGTGAAGCTCGTAATCGCCATCATGCGGGAAGTCCCATTCAACGACCTGATCTTCTGCTGGAAGGCCTGCGATAACATGACCACCACGCCACTTGACTGGCGGATTCATGATAGCCTCAGGAATGAGGGTCTTCGGGATGAAGTTCACAGGATATGTGAGCATAGCCCAGCCGTTGTAGATCGATGAGAGATCGGGCTGACAAGCGGAACGAGGCAGCGGATAGATCTCATCTATGCCGAACAAACCCCAGTCCATGAAGTTGATCTGGCCCACACCTGGCTTACCAAGTCCTTGCATAGCAAGAAGAGCCACCTCAAGACGAGCAGGCTCGCTCGAATAGGCCGCACGAATAAGACCGCCGCCCGCGCAATGTGCGATCGAGACAGCATGCTTGCCCCAGTAACGGGCGAGCGCCTTGATCTGCCGTTCGGTAATGCCTGTGATAGGAGATGCCCATTTAGGAGTCTTGGCGACACCATCCTCGTCACCAAGGATGTAATCCTTGAAGTCATCG
Source organism: uncultured Eggerthellaceae bacterium (assembly GCA_964469815.1). Lineage (GTDB taxonomy): Bacteria > Actinomycetota > Coriobacteriia > Coriobacteriales > Eggerthellaceae > MGBC163016. The sequence goes on from CAYXZC010000001.1 coordinate 47,252, forward strand.
AATCCCACAGAGTGGGTAGCGATGTAGTCCTTATCATAGGTTCCCTCTGTGATCCAAACATATGCTATAGCGCAGTGAAGAGCTGCATCTGTGTTCGGAAGGATCGGGATCCACTTGCCCTCATGAGCGCAACCTGTGTAGTTAAGGTCGGGAGAGATGAAGATCGACTTGATGCCAGCATCATGAAGCCAACGCACCAAGCGTCCTGGCTGCATTCCGCCCCAACCCCAAGGAGTTGTCTCGGGGTCTGCTCCCCAATAAAGAACAGCATCGCCATTCTCTGCGATATCTTGGAACAGGTTCTGAACATGACCCTGCTTTCCTACAGGATCCATTCCCCAGATATGCTTTGCGCCCCATGTCCAGCCTTCCCAGCTGTCAGGCTGACGAGCTTGCAGGGTATAGCCGCCCATGAGATCGAGCAGCTTACCCGGGCAACCGTGAGCTGCGTGAATGATCTTCGACTCGCCATGACCATCGATCTGAGCCAAAACTGCGAGCGGGCCATATTCCTTATGAATACGCTTGAGCTCCGATGCGATTATGTCGGTAGCCTCATCCCAGCTGATGCGGACGTACTTGGATGTTCCGCGTGTCTCAGGATGACGCTCACCGTTGGGATCCCAATCGATGCGCTTCAGCGGATAAGGAACGCGATTTTTGGAATACACCCTTTTCTTGTATGCATACTGAAGCGGTGTCGGCATGGTTTTATCTTTAGGCTCGAGCACAGCTCCATTCACTTCGATGCGCCAAGGATTCATGTCTTTGATGTCATACGCATCGTCATAATGCATTGGACGGATACGTAGGATCTTCCCATCTTTTACATCGACGGCAGCGGAATTCGAACCTAGTCCGAAACCGCACAGACCTAATGACTTGTATACAGTCTTATCGCCTTTCGACATTCTCACTCCTCTTTCTCCTCGTTTTACAAATGCTTACTAACAGCCACAAAAAAAGACCTTGCAATCCTCCCTATCTTCGCTAAAATCCATTGAAACCCCTTTTTTGAAAACGCTTCGTGCCAAGCCGAAACTGCCTTTAACCATAAAGGCGGCAAGTAGGTTTGACAATCGCATTTGAGTCCTGAAGTTGGCTGTTTACGCCATGAGATATCTATGGAGGACGGCCTTTTGAGACGTAAGACTTCAGGTATTAGATATCCCTCATACACTGGGATCATTTTCGCCAAGATGACCATCTTCATCGAGGCGACATCAAAACGCTCAAATAGATCCGCCAAAACTCACCTGCGATGAGCTTGCTTTTGCTAAGGGGGGAATAACTATGGGTATCGATCAAATTTCCACAGGATGCAAAACCAATCCCATCCTCAATCCTGCGATCGGGTTGGCTGGATTCGGGCTTTTGCTAGGATGGCATTTCATCATCCTGTTCAATCCGATGCAATACGAAGGCTCATCGAGTGCGAGCGAATTCATGCTTGCGCGCCAAGTAGGAATCAACGCTTCGCTTTGCGTATTCTTCCTAATAAGTGGCAAGCTTCTATCGAAGCTTCCGCCACGCGATAAGATCAAATCGCATCTTCATGTCTATATAGCAATGGTGGCAGGGATGCTCGGAACTCTGGGGCTGATGCTTTTTTCCTATATTGGAATGGCCATCGTCATCCTATCGGTGATCCTTGTCGGGGCTGCAGAGGCGTTGATGATGCTGATGTGGCTTCGGTTTTACACCGAAACATCCAAGAACTATTCCGGACAAACACTTGGAGTCTCAGCAGTTATCGCCTCCCTTATAACGTTTTTCGTCTATCACTTGACATTCGATATGGTCGTCATCGTATCCGTGCTGCTCCCCGCTTTATCTGGAATATCCCTCGTTGTTACCACGAGGGATATTCCGTTGCGGTATAACGAACTCAACGGAACGAGCACCACTGACTGGACTCTTGCCAAAAAACCCTTCATGAAGATGACCGTTCAGCTTGCAGCGATGGCCACGTTCTTCGGGTTGGTGCAAGGATGCTATTCGCCCGATAACATGCTTCTTCCGATGACAGATCCCTCCTCTATTCTGGGCGCAGCGCTGGCAGGCATCGTCATATTCCTATTATTCTCAAGATCCGAGTTTCCCCCGAGCCTTAATCCTGTGGTAAACATATCGATAATCATGTTCGCAGTTGGAATCCTTATCGTCCCTTATCGCAACGAAGCCCTTTCAAGCCTTTCTGCCTTCTTGATCATGACCGGGTTCATCTTCTATTTCCTGCTCGTCTTGATCTTCATCATAGACCTCGTAAGAACCTTCGACCTCAATCTCACGATGGCTCTCGGAATCAATCAGTCTGTAGAGTATGCAATGTTCACAGTGAGCATTTTGATCGGATATTACATCTGGGGAAATTTCGGCAATTTGCCAACGACTGCATTCATGATCACATCAGCCTGTTCTGTAGTGTTGATAACGATAGTGCTCGTGTTCTCTACCGAGCGTCCTCCTTGGAGGGCCTCCTTCTACAAGCACAGCAAGTCTAAATCCAATGCAAACAGCACAGAGGATGACACCCATAGCGATGCTTCGCACATCAGCAAGATCAGCGAGGCGGCAGCACTGCAAGCCATTGCGGTCGAATACTGTCTTACACCACGCGAGGTAGAGGTGTTCAAGCTGTTGGCCAAAGGCAGGAACGCAGAGTATATCCAGAATTCCTTGGTGATATCCAACCACACCGTGAAGACCCACATCTACAATATTTATAAGAAGCTGGATGTTCATTCGTTACAGGGACTTTTGGATATCATCGATCTTAAGAAGGATCCTGCAGAAGGCGCCAGCGAGAAAAAAGCGACGACCGATGATGTCGAAACGAATCAAAACTAACAAAGCGAGAACCAAAGCGCCGGGTGACTAAAACCATTGGGAACCAAAGCATCAGGTGAATAGACCATTGGATGCGCTAGATCGCCAAGGCATTGATTTCTTGAGCAGTTATACAGGCAAGATACCAACAATATCAGACCTGAAGCCTTAGACTCTACGCTCTAGAATCGTCAAAATCATGACTGACATGCGATGCAATACCAGATAGTTTTACGTATGATCGAGATGCCAAGATAGAAAGTTTGCAATCCGGTCTGCCACGCTAGAGAGCAAACATTCCATTGAACCCCCGAATAAGACAACTCTCATTAGGGGGAAAAATGACAAACCCGTCAAACACAGAGTTCTCTATGGGAAGAAGATGGCTGATCTTCTGCTCGGTATTCTTCTTAGGTATCTTGACATCTTTCGGTATGTTCAAGGCACCCACCATGTTCACCACAGAGTTCACCACAGAGCTTGGATTCACAGAATCCAATATCGGTTGGGTCATGTCGATGTTCACGCTCATCGGTGCTGTGCTGGCTTTTCCTGCTGGCGGAATCTTCGCGAAGCTAGGTGCTAAGAAAAGCCTCATCATCACCGCTATAAGCTTGATCATCGGAGCGGTAGGCGGCGCTTTAGCTACCAACGCCACGATGATGCTCATCACTCGCTTCATCGAAGGCATCGGCATGGGACTGATCTCCGTTGTAGGGCCTGCCGCCGTTGCATCGATCATCCCGCCGCGCAAACAGGGTCTTGCGATGGGTATCTGGAGCGTCTGGTTCCCAGCAGGCGTCGTACTTGCTATGAACATCACACCTATGGTGTATGCCATGGCAGGCTCTTGGCGCGCCAACTGGTGGCTTTCCGCGATCCTTGCAACCATTGCGTTAGTGTTCGTTATCGCAGTGTACAAGACTCCACCACAAGAGAATGCACCCGAGCAGACTGATGCCGCTTCGGGCTCTGCTCCGCTCAAGCTCAAGCCAGATTTCTTCAGCATCGTCATGATCGCTCTTGCATTCGGCTGCTGGAATGTGTTCAACGCCGGCGCAATCGGCGGCTTCTACCCGTCATATCTGACTGATGTCCACGGTCTTGATAACCAGCTGTCAGGAACCATATCGAGCATCACGAACATTCTGGTGCTGGCGCTTGGACCCATCTCAGGATTTGTGGCCGACAAGTTCAACATCCACAAGGGCTTCATCGTGTTCGGAATGTTCGGCGCAGCAGTTCTGTTGACCTTCGCTTTTGGAGACAACATGGCGCTCGTATGGGTGTTCGTCGTTGCCATGAGCTTCTGCTCGGCGTGCTGCTCGACTGGCGTATTTTCGAGCGTGCCGCTATACGCCAAGGATCCATCTAAAGTGGGACTTGGAATGGCAATCGTAGCGTTCTTCCAAAATCTCGGTGGCTGCATCGGATCCGCCGCCTTCGGAAGCTTGGCTGTAGGACTCGGTTGGAACATGGCTTCGCTCGCATTCTGCGTGCCGATCGCTATCGTAGGCGGAGTGTGCGCTGCGCTGATCAAGTCGCTCAAACCGAAGAAGCTTCCGCAGGAGGGCGCAGAGTAGCGTATTGGATTGCGTCATCTCACCCTGCGCTGTTCCCATACCATGGGATGTGTCCGCAGGTTGATGCGTGCGTGCTTGCAGGATGATTTGTAGGGGCAGGATCTCGATCCTGCCCCGTTTGTCTTGATTTGTCATGCAGGTACATTCGTAGGTGTCGGCTGTGCCGACACCTACGGGTCAACAAAAGGAACAGCTCTACCAGTGCAACTCGGATCGCTGAAAGGAACGGCTCTCCGTCCCTCCTATTCGCCGGCGGCCTCCAAAACCACGCATCTGAATGCCTCCGGTCCACAATGCGATGAGATCACACAACCGGCTTGAAGCCAACGGATCTCGCGAAAACCGGCTTCCTGTGCTTTCTTGGTTGCAACATCGCAAATCAACCCTGGGCGGAACGATCCAGAAACAACGCAAAAAACGCGGATATTTACGCCCCTTGTGCATCCATTTCGGATTCAGTCATCGCCTCTGGATTCTGATTTTTCCGATCAGGTGACGAAACGCGCTCACAGGATGGGCGAACATCATACGCGGCCCGGCGTAACGCATCACGACTCGATTTTTTTCGCGCATCAGGGAAGAGTAGCAGCGGTTCGGACATTCCTCGCAGTTGATCTTCTCACCCATGCGACCACATTTTTGTGTTCTTGAACAGGCATAATCGTCGAGCGATTTACAATCGTCACAAAGCGGTTCACCGCAGCTTGCGCATGCGTCCTTTTCCTTATCGACATGATTGCCGTTGCAATATATCATGCCAAGCAGTCAGTCGATATCCATAAGAAGCGCCTGTGCGATATATACCATACCAGTATAGTAGCCCATGTCATCAAGGTTAATAATGTCCTCAAATGACTTCGGCATCCAGTTATCCATATGGGTTGCCTTAAATTCCATAGCCGCCTTTTGAGCCGATTCGTCGCCTTTCACCAAAGCGCGACCGAGCAACATGGAGAAGAACATCCATTCAAGACCCATATGATCTTCCGGTTCCAAGCATCCGCTCGGTTTGGTAAATCCATGCTCATCCATAAGGTCACATACCTCAAAAAACGGCTTTTGATGCGTAACACGTTCAGGAGAGAAGTACACGGATTCTTGCGGCACTGATGCTCCTGCTGCCACACCCAAAAACAAGTCAGCGTAAGAAGCATCAAGGTAGTCGTCCCATAACTCTTTGTCTTCGGAATCGGCGCGCTTACCCAACGCCTGACGCAATTTGGAGAGACCGCGATCAGCTCGTTTCTGAGCTTCGTCAGACAATCCTTCAAGAGGATGCTCCAAATACGCTTCGACAACTTCACGAAACTCTGCATCAGTTTCACGGACAAACGCACGGGCAACCATTTGAACCGTATCAAGCATCATCATCGAATCCATTTGCCAACTCTCCGTTCATATAGCATTTATATAAAGCCGAGTACCCCCGGCAACGCACCGTGTGGCATCGCACGCGCCGCCGGAGGCCTTTCAGCATCTTACATATCAGACTATCCTTCTTCATTCCTTGAAAGATCAAGAGCCTCTTGAACGCTTGCAGCCTTCATAACAAGCTTCGGATATCCGATACGCTCTTCGGCATTGCAGACATCTTCAAAGTCGAACATCGGCGGCAAATTGTCACCGCGATCCTGAAGCAATCTCATAGCAGCATCAACATCGTAGGGAACAACCTCGCGACGCTCGTTAATTGGTGTAAACACAATAGCCGGCTTCACAAATTTACCGTCAGGCATGTCAGGAAGCGCCTTCAGCGTGCCGTAGCGCTTCTCCATCTCCTCAAGCGGGCCGAAATCAAGTGCTCGGCTAGGACATGACATTACGCAATTTGGCATCTGTCCATTCTCAAGTCGGTCATAGCACATATCGCACTTGCTCATCGGTGTGCCCGGAGCATCGTCTTCATACTGAGGCGCACCGTAGGGACACGCCTTCCAACAATTGCGATCACCTTCGCACAAATCTTTGTCTAGCAAAACAGCGCCGTATTTGTCCTCTTTAAACAAAGCATGGTGATCACATGCCTCCACGCAAACCGGCTCCTCGCAGTGATAGCACGTAGCGAACAGTGTATTCATTCGCATAGTCGGGAAAACGCCCTTTTCCCACTGAAGCATGCGAAGCCATTTCACAGGGCCGGGCTGAATGTCGTTCCAGTCGCGGCAGGCAACTACGCAAGCATGGCAGTTATAGCAGCGGCTCTGATCGAAATAAAATGCATACTGTGTCATAACTACAATCCTTCCACTTCGACTTGACCCGCACGACCCTCTAAACTGGTGATCTCAACCATACCGAAGCACAGGTCAATACCTGTACGATGGTTAAATTCATCCCCGTTAACCAAGAAGTTGCATGAACCTGCACGGTCAATTCCATCGGGCATGACATCAGTCTTTACCCGGGAAGGACTGTACTGGCGCCCGAAAAGCAAGCAGCTGATACCTGGCAGCAGACGGCTTGTTACATAGGCGGGAACGATGCACTGACCGATATTGTTTTCAACAAGCACCATATCGCCGTCTTTGATCCCGCGTTTTGCGGCGTCTGCCGCGGAAAGCCACACGGTATTGCGATACTCGTCGCGGAACCACGGATTGTCGTCTTGACAGAAGTGCTGTCTGTAGAACGAATGCGGGGTCTCAAGGTACAGCGGATACTTGTTCACCATGGGCGACATTGGGCTGATCTCGATCTCTTTATAGGTGCCGATTGCTTCCACTTCGCCCTTGCCATAGCACTTACCGCGATACGAAACATCGTGGTAGTTATGCTTTTCAACGAAGTCTGAAACAAACTCGATCTTGCCGGATGGGGTGTTGAATGGCTTCTTGCCGTCCACCTGATCACGTAAGCAGACGTAGTAGCCCTCTTCTTCTGGACGGATAAAGTAAGAAACCTCTTTAAACTCCTCCCATGTCGGAGGATCGTATTTTGCCACCTCGGGCAACACGCGCCATTCGTTGAAGGACTGCTCGGCCATCTTGTCGGTGACCGCATCCATGTCCTCCCACTTCACACCCTTGATTTCAGGACAGTAATAATCAGCGACACACGCCCCATTGGGATCTCCGGGAATCTTTACGCGTTCGGCGATTTCCTTCATGATCCACATCTTTGTACGGCACTCGCCCTGACGATCGGCAACCTTGCCAAAGCCCACGAAATAATTACCGAATGCAGGAGACAGACCATAGTTGAAGTTGTAATGTTGGAAAAGAAGACTTACACCACCGCCACCTTCGAAGAACTGATGCGGCAAAGGCAGCACGATATCGGAATACCACGTGGTCATCGTAGACCAAGTATAGGCGGCATACACGACGAACGGCGTTTTCTTAAGCGCCTCGATACGGGCATTCGCATCATAATAGTTGCCTGCAATATTGGCCGGATTCGTGATGAACAAAATCATCTTGATATTGGGCGCCTCTTCATTCTGCGGGCATCCAACGATACGCTTATATTCAGCGAGACTGATCTCGCCAGCCTCATAACGCTCACGTTCAAGAATGGCTCGATACCAGTTCTCGCGCTCTATAACCGTATGTTCCTCTATCTTGTCGAAGCGAAGTCCACACAGATACGGTCTTGGTAGTGGAAACATAGTTTGAACACCGTAGTTCATACCTGTGCCCAAGCAGCCATTGCGGCCAAGATTTCCGGTAAGAATACGCAAATAGTTATCCACACGGGCCGGATTCTCACCCTCAAGCAAACGCGTTGCTGCCCATACCATACGCATATAGACAGGACCGTCGGCGCACAGACGCGCAAGACCGCGAATAGTGTCTGCCGGAACACCGCAGATCTTTTCGGCCCACTCAGGTGTACGGGGTTGCCCATCCCATGCGCCTTCAATAAGCTCGGTCCAACGCTCAAATCCAACTGGCTCGACCAAACGTTCGATGAATTCCTTATCCTCAAGGCCTTCCTCAAGGATTGTGTAGCACATTGCCTCCATCATAGCGGTGTCGGTTGCCGGACGGATAGGAATCCACTGATCGGCCAAATGCGCGGTCCAAGTATAACGCGGATCGATATAGATGACTGGCGTGCCCTTCTTGCGTGCCATATTCAAATAGAAAGCAAATTCCGGATAGTTGAGATAGATGTCAACGCCCCAAAGCACTATCGCCTTTGCATCGAGCAACGTAGTGCCCTCAGAACCACCTGCAGCATCCTCGATGTCCAATGACAAAGAACGGCCGAATTGATACGTATCAGCGAAGTCATGCGGTTCGAAGGAGTCTGCACCCCAAGATGCCATAGCGCCACCCGGCATGAATTGACCGATATAGTCCATCGATCCACCGAACATGCCTTCACCGAACACGCTCATCGGACCGTACTGTTCACGCGTTTCAACATACTTTTGAGCAATAGTATCCAGCGCTTCATCCCATGTGATTCTCTTGAACTTGCGCGAACCTTTGCCTCCTACTGCCTTCATGGGGTAGAGGATGCGGTTCGATGAGTAAACATCCTTGCGCCAACCACGGCCACGCACACATGCACGATGTTGTGACATCCCGCGATAGAACTCGCTCTCATCAAGATATTCATCCTCACGGGCGATATTCGGATGAACAACATCATCCGTATCTATTGCTGTAAGAATGCCATTTTTTGTGTAGCACTTCAAAACGCACATGTCTTCGCAGCCGTTTTGGCAACAAGTTGCATATGTGCATTTTTCGCCAGCATGCTTGTCCACCAGCTGCTCGCGAACCGATTCAAGCTGACCTTCTAGGGGGCCGTACTTATTCGTGGTTTCAGTCATAGATCTTCTCCTCTCAAAGCTCACTTTATAAGCCCTGCCTTATTTCCCCTCCTTCGACTGTGGGCATTCGTTCCGTTATTTCTTCCAGGGATCAATCCCCCTGTTTGCCTGTAACTTTTTTAACTGCGCCATAACAACACGCCTCCATGCACGAACCGCACTTCTGACATAGCCGCTCAACGATACGACCCGGTTTGCCAAAAGCGCCTTTGATCGCATTGCCTGGGCACATGGTCAAACAACAACGCTCTCCTTGACAGCGCTGTTGGTCGATGACATAGGAAATGAGCTTCTTGCATACCAAGCCAGGACACCGGCCTTGCAGATGCGCATTGTATTCATCTTTGAAATAATCAAGGCTTGTCAGAACTGGATTAAGCGCCATGCCACCCAAACCGCATAGAGACTTATCGGCGCAGGTTTCTCGGGCGATCTTTTCCAAAAGAGCCAGATCGTCTTCAGAAGCCTCCCCAGCACAGATTTTGTCGAGAAGTTCAATAGCCTCCGTCAATCCCTCACGACAAGCTCGACACCGTCCACATGACTGGCGCAGTGAAAAGCGAACGAGGTAAGCCACAGTATCCACGACACATTGCTCTTCGCTCAAAACGACCAGGCCACCTGAGCCCACCATTGCGCCAACGTTTCCGAGGCTTTCATAGCTGATCGACAAGTCTGTATCATCAACCGGCAAAATGGCACCGGAAGGTCCACCTATCTGCACCGCTTTAGGATTTGACGCACCGGCGATATCCCGAGCGATACTGTCGATAGGCGCTCCGAATGGAATCTCCACCAAACCCGTCCGTTCAACAGAGCCCGTAATGCTCAGGATCTTCGTACCGGGACTATCGGGAGTTCCAACGCCTCTGAACCATTTAGCTCCGTATTGCAGGATCAAAGGCACATTGGCCAGCGTCTCCACATTGTTGATGCACGTAGGCTTCGACCAAAGCCCCTTTTCTGTCATATGCGGAGGTTTCTTCCGGGTGGTGCAACGCTTTCCCTCCAAAACATTGACCATCGCGGTGGATTCGCCGCAAAGAAAAGAACCAGCACCGCGCACGACAGATACATCTAAAGAAAAATCGGATCCTAGGATATCCTTGCCTAACAATCCCACATCATAGGCGCAGGCAATGGCATGCTTAACCGAAGACACGGCTTGAGGATATTCTGCGCGAATAAAGAAATAGGCTTTATGGACATCGCAGGCAAGGCACCCCAGCATAAGGCCTTCGAGCACACGATGCGGATCGCTTTCAAGAAGCGCACGATCCATATAGGCACCTGGATCCCCTTCGTCACCGTTCACTATGAAATAGCGCTCCTTTGAAGAGGCCTGTGCGCAACTGCGCCATTTTGCACCGGTGGGATACCCCGCTCCTCCTCTTCCGCGCAGCCCGGAAGTCTCGATTTCTGAAATGATTGATTCTGGATCGCCGCTCTTGAGGGCATTTGCAAATACACGATAACCGCCGCAGGCAACGTATTCTTCTAAACAACCCGGATTGATATATCCGCAGTTTTGAAGAACCCTCCGCTCTTGCATTTTAAAAATGTCTTCTACGGGAAGGACGTTTGGAGTCTCACCATCAGAGTCGCTTTCCACAGCTCTGTTCGATTGCGCAGAATCAGATACGACTTTGATGTATTCAAGAATGCTAGATACATCCTCTTTGCCTACATTGCCATAGGCTCGATGATCCCCATTTGGCAAATACACCTCAACCAAAGGCTCATACGAACACAGCCCACGACACCCCACACCGTCAAGCGTAATGCTGTTTGCTCCTTCTGGATTTGTGTCTGTAGCATCCGAATCTGTCTTTGCATCAAGCCGAGCCGCAAATTCGTCATATACGGCCTGAGCACCCGCTGCTCTGCCGCAGGTTCCAAGCCCGACCGCGATGCGCGTCCCTGTTGATAGGCAGTTTTTCCCTGACGCGCAGAGCTCATCAAGTACGGAAAGATCAATCATTGCCCTTGCCCTTCCGCTGTAGATCCTATGCTCCCACCTTCATCCTTATCGCCATTCAGTGCTTCGCGTTCCAACTCGTTTGCAAGAGAAATCGCCCGGTCGGACACCTCAGATATACGGGATAACGCCATATGTCCGTAAGCCTCCCCCTCTACCAAGATGACAGGAGCGATTCCGCACGCGCCTACGCACCCAACAGAGCGCAAAGTAATGTTTCCATCGGGGGTTGTTTCGCCAGCCGAGATTCCGAATGTTTTCTCAAGCGAAGCAAGTAGTGTTGGAGCATTTTGTGTATGACACGCCGTTCCGTCACATACGCTAATCAGCACACGTCCGACCGGATCGAGCGAGAGATAGTCAAAGTATTCGCCCATCTGCTTCAAATGGGCGATAGGCGTTTCAGTGAGTTCGGAAAGACGCAGAAGAGATGCTTCGGGAAGGTACCGATGAGCGTCTTGAAGGTCATTGAGTATATTGAGAGTCCTACCCGTGGGATCGGGGTAACGCTGCCATAAAGCGTCGACTTCTTGTGCGAGAGCTTCGTCCTCAACTGCAGCTTGAGAATTATTCAAACATGCAATTTCTCCCATAATGCACTCCTTCGAGCCAACCATTTCACAGGAAACTCTCTAGGAGTGATACTATTCTTGTCTTTTTGCTAAGTCATCCACCTGATAGGACACACTATTCGAGCAAAATTTGCATCTCATCCCATTGGTATGGGAAACATTTGTTCCCCATAACCTGCGGTAAAACGCATTTGTTTTGATGGGCTGAAGGACTTACTTGGCGCAAATATACCAAGTAATACTGCGACGGTACTCGCTGCGATATTACTCATCACCGTCAACAAACGTGATGAGCTCCTGCTGTCTGTGGATTCCCACTTTGCGATACACGCTGGCAATGTGCGACTTGGCAGTAGAGCGGCTTATGGACAATTCGCCCATGATGTATTCAGCGTTACGGCCTTTTGCAAGGAGCACAAGAACCTCCGCTTCGCGATCGGTCAGTGCAAAACGCTCAATAAGTTCAACACATCTGGCATCAATTCGATCCGTTGAAGCATCGAGCACTGTCGCTTCCGCCATATCAGTTTCGGCGCCCTCGTCTGTGCAGAAAATCGTCTCATCCTCAAACAGAGAAGGCGACGCACACATATTCGCAGTCCCCATTTTCTTCATCATTCTATGTGCAGACTCATAAAACGATTGATCGCTTATTGCAAACATGAGAAACGCGACACATAGCGCTACTACAAGCACGCTGCTGGCAATCGACTCCGCTTCACTGCCCCACGTTGCGCTATTGGATACAACCAGCGTATGAAGCAACATTCCGAACAACGCCGAAGCGAAAACCGCGCTATGTGATCGCGCATGGTATGAATATTGCTCCAAGACAGAGTTCCGACTGATACAAATGCTGTCCTGCCAATACACAAAGTAGTGATATGACAGCGCGATGACGATCAAGCCATTGCATACGACGATGCCCACAATGCCTAATTCCCGCGACAGAACAAGTCCGGCCATGATTACCGGCATCGTTAACAAACAAATTCCCTGTAAATCGGAAACCCATTTGAGTTTTGCGTAAGTAAATACAAATAGAAACGCAGCTATCAGGCAGCCAATAAAAAAGATCTGACTTGCTGAGATAAACAAATTTTGCGCAGGAGATGCAACCAAATATCCTAAAATAACAACCTGAATGAAAGTGGAAAACACCGCCACAGGCGACATTGATCCACGTTGCATACGGCTCTCCATATGCTTGCGTTGTATCTTCTCTTCGTCTTGCCGCACGTTTGATGCCAAATATATCGCCGCAGCACATCCGGCGAAATAAATTACGGCAGCAGCCGCAATGCAAACAAAGCGATTTTGAAGCAACACTAGAAAAGCGAACAGGATGGTGCCTACACATGCTCCGATTCCTATTATCAACGTTATGGAATCAAAGCTTGTGCAATACAGATAGCTTGCACATGCGGAAATAATCACGGAAATTGCGACACCGAATAACATCCAGGAGATGGTCGAACAAATTAAAGACGCTGAGACTGGCACCATTCCAAGCTGCTGGCATACTGCATTGACCAACATGGGGATTAACAAACATCCACCTAGCCCAAACATGCGTATCAGATGCTTTTCCAGTGTCTGTGGTACAAGACTGATTATGAATGAGGTAACTGCTGCAGAAGCGGTGCCTGCGCACAAAATCCAAAGACCTGCATCTTGATTTGTCTCCGGCAGAAGAGCAAGACCAGGACCGTTGTAGAAAGACAATATGCCGAAAAAGAAGAAGGCAAACACAGCGGCACCACGAAGCGTTGATGTGACATTGCTGTATGTTTTCCGTATTAGAGGCTTATCTGCTACATCATATACATCCTTCGATGTTTTCTGCTTAGCAGATCGCGCCTTTGGCACTTCCACTTTGCCTCCTCACCGACCATATATCTGCTTATATAAGTGTGCCATAATTCCAAACTTCATTCCAACTTGCCACATGCGGAATTATCCCCACTTTAACCTCTTGCATTTTCTCATGTTTGTGCAAAGCTATGTAACTATTCCTGTTTGCAAAACATACTTGCACGAAACGCTCGCAAAACCGAGCTCGGATCCAAAACGAAGGTCAAAGAAACGTGATCGCAATGGATCGCGGTGCAGCATGATGAGAAAGTGAAGCTATGAGAGATATACGCATTAGCGATGAAACGATGAAGCGGGCAGCCGAGTCCAAGGAGCTTTCGCTGTCCTTCAAGGAAAAGCTCGAACTTGCCAAGCTGCTCGATGGCCTGAAAGTTTCCGTCATCGAGATCGAGGGCATCGAAAAGCCCCAGGCCGACATGCTGCGGATAAAATCGATAGCCTCAATAGCAAAGAACTGTACGCTCGCGGTTCCAGTGAAGATCGATGGCAGCGATGTTGATGATGTATGGCATGCCATATCCGAAGCGTCACATCCCCGCTTGCAGGTGCAGATCGCAACGAGCCCCGCGCGTATGGAATACGTCCACCGGATGAAAGCACCGGAGGCCATCGAGGCTGTAACGAAGACGATTAAAGCGTGCACCACACATACGACCGATGTTGAGTTTATCGCGGAAGATGCCACGCGAACCGACCACGATTACCTCAAAGAGATCATCAATGCCGCTATCGAGGCCGGTGCTACCACCATCACTGTTTGCGATGATGCGGGCATAATGTTGCCAGCTGAATTCGTCGACTTCCTCTCAGAGGTGAAGCGCATGGTTCCAGCTCTCTCGAACGACGCGACTGAAACAGCCGATGCGGCCGATATGGACGATGCATCCGACACGACCGACACAACACGTCCGACGCTCGGGATCCGATGCAGCAACGAACTGTTCATGGCGGTATCCACTAGCATCGCCGGGATCGCTGAAGGAGCTACCGAGGTGAAGACCACCTCTTACCCGCTTGGTGAGACCATGCTGCCGAAGCTCGTCAAGGCGCTTGCCGCCAAGGGCGATGCATACGGGGTGAATTGCCCTGTAGAGACCACTGCCCTAAAGCGCACGATGAGCCAGATCGATCGCATCTGCAGCCCCGCAAACAACAAGGAATCCCATTTCGCCTCTTTGGGGATGAACGAAACCGCAGATGACATCGTCTTGAAAGCAAGCGATGATCAGCAGGCCATCGCAGAGGCGGTCGCAAGGCTCGGCTACGACCTTTCCGACGAGGACATCGTGCTCGTATACGAAGCATTCCAGCGCATCGCCACTAAAAAGGAAAGCGTAGGGGCTCGCGAACTCGATGTCATCGTGGCATCCGCAGCCCTACAGGTTCCCTCGACCTACAAGCTCGACCGCTACACCATCAACAGCGGCAATGCCATAAAGGCAACGGCGAACATCCGCATGCACATAGGAGAAGAGGTCTTCGAGAAGGTCGCCATGGGAGACGGTCCGATCGATGCCGCTTTCGCAGCAATAGATGCCATCGTGGGTGAGACATTCGAGCTCGATGACTGGCAGATGCAATCGGTCACCGAAGGCCAGGAGGCTATGGGTGAATGCATCGTGAAACTCATCAGCGATGGTAGGATCTATTCGGGACGCGGTATTTCGACCGACATCATCGGGTCGAGCATCCGTGCCTATATAAATGCCTTGAACAAGGTCATGTATGAGAAGGAGAACTGATGAAGCTATCCTTTTCGAACCGCGGTTGGAACCAGCTGCCCTGGGATGAGATGGTCGATCTTGTTGCCGAGATGGACTACCAAGGCATCGAGGTATACGATCTTAACAAGAATACGGCGCTCATCGGGAAAGGCGGGCCTTTCGAAGGCAGCGCCGCGCGTGCAACTGCGCGCGATCTTCGCAACCACAACCTATGCGTGCCCGTTTTCGACACCTCGATCGACATATCCGCATCCGACACTGAGCTGGAAGAGGCTACATCCGAAGCGAAGAAGCTCATCGACATCGCCTCCGATGCGCGTGTCGAATACCTGTGCGTGAAAGCACAGCACAAAGATGATGCGGACAGCAACATTCACAAGGCTATCGACGAGCTTCTCCCTTATGCGATCGAGCGGAATGTGGGCATCCTCATCGAAACAAGCGGCATCTTCGCCGATACATCGCGCTTGATGGAACTGCTCGACTCGTATGCAAGCGACAGCTTGGGGGCGCTTTGGGATGTTCACCATCCTTACCGTGACTGCGGCGAGGATCCCGCCACTACCATCACCAATCTTGGGGCTTATGTGAGGCATGTTCACCTTCGCGATTCGAACGATGAGGGCGTCTACGATTTGGTCGGCGAAGGGACGTTTCCCATAGATCGCGTCATGAGCGCCCTGTCGTCGATCAACTACGACGGGTTCATCTCCTTGGAATGGAAGCCTGAGTGGGCTAAGGGTTTGACCGATCTGGACATCATCCTCCCCTATTTCGTGAACTTCATGCGCAGGTATCGCTATACGCACAGCCAAAAGGGCAAGCATTACCCCAATCATGACGGATCAGGCCAATACCTTTGGAAGCAGGCCGAGTTGATCGACCTTACGTTCTCTCAGGTTCTCGATGCTATGGTGGATGCCTTTCCGGATCAGTATGCATTCAAGTACACGACACTGGACTACACGCGAACCTACGAGGAATTCCGCAAGGATATCGATGATTTCGCGCGAGCCTTGGTATCGCTTGGCGTGAAGCCGGGAAGCAAGGTGGCAATTTGGGCGACCAACGTGCCATCATGGTTCATCACGTTTTGGGCTACGACCAAGATCGGAGCGGTGCTCGTTACCGTGAACACCGCCTACAAGGTGCACGAGGCCGAATACCTGCTGCGCCAATCCGATACGCATACCTTGGTGATGATCGAAGGCGCGCTGGATTCCAACTATGCCGAGATAATCAACGAGCTTTGCCCTGAGCTGAAGGACAGCAAGCCTGGCGATCCGCTTCACTGCAAGAAGCTGCCGTTCTTGCGAAACGTGATCACCGATGGCTTCAGGATGCCCGGTGCGCTCACGTTCGAAGAAGCGTTCGAACGCGCCGACCGGGTGCCCTTGGACACGATCAAGCGCATGGCCGACAATGTACGACCTGATGATGTTTGCAACATGCAGTACACCTCGGGAACGACAGGTTTTCCCAAAGGCGTCATGCTGACCCACCGCAACGTCGTGAACGATGGCAAGAGCATCGGCGACAGGATGGGACTTTCCACCGCTGATCGCATGATGATCCAAGTGCCCATGTTCCACTGCTTCGGCATGGTGCTCTCCATGACAGCATCCATGACGCATGGAACCACCATGTGTCCCATGCCCTATTTCAGCGCGAAGGCATCCCTTTCCTGCATCACACAGGAGCGCATCACTTGCTTCAACGGGGTTCCCACCATGTTCATCGCGATGTTCAACCACCCCGATTACAGGAAGACCGATTTCTCGCATATGCGAACCGGGATCATGGCTGGATCAGGCTGTCCGCCCGACCTTATGAAGCGTGCAGCCCAGCCTGATGAGATGAACATGACCGGGATCGTGAGCGTATACGGGCAGACGGAATCCTCGCCGGGATCCACGCAATCCACCTGGACCGACTCGCTTGAGCTTCGCACTGAGACCGTAGGATATGCATTCCCGTATATTGAATGCAAGGTCATCGACCCGAATACGGGCGAAGAAGTCCCCGACGGCACCGTCGGCGAATTCTGCAGCCGCGGTTACAACACCATGAAGGGCTATTACAAGATGCCCGATGCGACCTCTGCCGCTGTGGATAGCGATAACTGGCTGCATTCGGGCGATCTGGTCTACCGAAACGAGGACGGAACCTTCGTCGTAACGGGACGCTTGAAGGACATGATCATCCGTGGCGGAGAGAACATCTACCCTAAAGAGATCGAGGAATTCATATACACTCATCCCCAGGTGAAGGATGTTCAGGTGATCGGTGTTCCCGATGAGAAATACGGCGAAGTCGCCATGGCCTGCATCATCCCCAAGGAAGGCGAGGTCATCGACGAGGGCGAGATGCGTGACTACATCATGACCCATATGGCGCGCCATAAGCTGCCGCAGTACTTCAAATTCATGAATGAATTTCCCATGAACGCCGCCGGGAAAGTGCTGAAGTACAAGATGCGCGAGACTGCGATCGAAGAGCTCGGGCTTGCGGGAGAATAGTTGCTAGCAGGCAAGGCGTTCAGGTTTGATAACGAGCGGATCGGATCATCCCATTTGACCGATCACGAGCGGCTCGACCTGCTCCATATCATCGCTGATATCGATGTATCCAAGCGAAGCGAGCACGCATCTTCCGATATGATAGCCTAGGTTGACAGGCACAGCGTTGCCTATCTGCTTGTACTTGCTCGTCATCTTTCCCGAGAACTCCCACTTATCCGGAAACGTCTGGATCCGAGCATATTCGCGAACGGTGAGAGGCCTTGTCTCCTCGGGATGACAACGTTCTGTCTGCTTTTGTGCAGGAGCGCATGTGAGCGTCAGGCAAGGCTGATCCCAGGACATCCTTCTAGCCATGCCCGTGCGACCACCGCTTAAATAGTAGCTGCCGCCCATGTACTCCCTTTGGGTGGCTTCATCCAGATCCCTCCAATTTCCCCCTTCGGGAACGAGTTCCATGATCTGCCTTTTTCGCTCCGGATAAGCCTGACCTTCGGATTCGGGGCAGCCCTCCAACGCCTGACGCATCGAGATGAAGTAATCCCGCTCTTTCGGAAATAGGATCGGAGCATCGATGTCCTTGCGAACAGCGAAGATGATCAGGCGCTCCCTTTTTTGGGGAACATCCAGATACTGCGCACGAAGCAGTCGGTAGTTGACCTTGTATCCAAGCTCATCAAGAGTGTTGAGCATGGTGGTCAGCGTGCGACCGCCGTCATGCTTGATCAGCCCCCGAACGTTCTCTCCGATGGCGATCTTCGGACGGATGTCCTTTATCGCCCGCGCGAACTCGAAGAACAGCGTTCCACGGGTGTCATCGAAACCTCTGCTCTTTCCCGCATAGCTGAACGCTTGGCATGGGAAGCCGGCCTGTATGATCTCGGCGCTGTATTGAGTGAAATCGATCTGCCCGACATCGCCTTCTACGATGTTCCAGCCAAGGTCGTGCTTCGAGGAATTGGATCGAAGCGTTTCTGCGGCATCGCTATCGATCTCATTGAGCATGACATGGGATATCCCTGCGTTGTGGAAACCAAGAGCGGTTCCACCGGCACCTGCGAACAGATCGATGCACTTTGCGCTTGGAAAGGTTTCATTGGATTCAAGGATCTCATATCGGGTCGAATCATCACCTTCGAGCTTCTTCTGAAGACGATGTATCTCCTTGGGATTGAATAGCCGTCTGTTATTCTTATCACGCGTAGCTTTGATGAGCCCGAGCTTGTTCCATCTTCTGATGGTATCGATGGAACAGTTGAGCGCCCTTGAAGCATCCGCGACGCTCATCAGCTCACAGCTAGCAACATTCATTGATTCCTCCGGATAACCTTTGCCTATGCAAGGGTTATTTTACTATGTGTTCTTATCAGAGCCGCCAAGTTTTTATAAAAGGCATGTGGTTTTATAATGATTGCAAAAACCGCTGGAGGTTGATGTCCCATGGAGAGTACTTGGAGCATGGATTTTATCTCTCAGGACGATTTCTACACACATGTGAAGAACACTGTTGAATCGTACAGATCCGGGATGAGATCCTTCAATATGGATATCTTCAATAGCAACACCGTCGATCCTATCAAGCTCATCTTGGATAAATCGATCTATCAGAAAGACTGGAAGACCATCGTTTCCGATGAGGTTCTAAGGCAGCGCGATAAGGGCAACAATAACTCTATCGGGTATTTTCACCAGAACATCTTCCGCTACATAGATAATTGCGAGGTTCCCCATGCCGGTTGGGATGTGATCTACAGAAACCCTGACGGTATCGACATAGGAGATGGAACCATCGTATCCACAGTTTATGTTGAGATGAAGAACAAGCACAACACCATGAACTCGGCTTCGGCAGCGAGAACCTATACGAAAGCCCAGAAACAGCTGCTCGAGGACGATGACAGCGCTTGTTTTTTGGTGGAGGCGATCGCAAGATGCTCACAGAATATCCCTTGGAGCGTCAGCATCGATAAAGAGCGCAAGTCGCATAAGCTCATTCGCCGCGTGAGCATCGACAGGTTCTTCGAGATAGTCACCGGAGACGAGAAGGCCTTTTGGAAGGTGTGCCAAGCTCTTCCGGAAACGATCGATCAAGTTGTAGCTGAGATGAACGCATCTCCGATTCCTTATGACACGGTTTACGATGAGCTGGCAGCGCTTGGAGATGGATCGGGCGGTGGGTTCATCAACGCGTTGTATCTTCTGGGCTTTTCGACCTATAACGGATTCGGCGAGATCGAGCATGACGAGGTCGACCTGCCGCCCGCTCTTCCACTCGATCTTACGTAAGATCTGCCGCCCGCTCTACCGCTTGATTTTCCGGTCAATCTGCCGGTCGATCTGCCGCCACGAGATTTATCGGTTTGACAAACGATGTGCGAGCTTCATTAAGAAAAGATTTTGCCCATTTTCTTTTCTTACGAGTGGTAGAACCGCAAACTTATTTCGTAGGCGAGGCTAAAACCGCTATTTCTTATGACTCTGAATGAAACGAGATATTGGGAGCATCAGCGATAGCCAATGATTGTTAACCCAACTTTCACCAATGAAGATTGATAGTTCCGACAAGATCA
>CAYXZC010000001.1:67694-76483 GCA_964469815.1 uncultured Eggerthellaceae bacterium
TAAAAAGTTTCCGGGGGATAAGCCCCCGGCGCTTGGAAGTAGCCTATTGAGCCACCGATTGATTTATAGCACAAACCTTTTCTCTCTGTTTTCACTTAAGTCCACCAAATGCTTTAAAGAATTAGATGGTTATTCTTTTGTCCCAATTACTCTCGCATCAAAAAGGTCGAAAGCAGCGCATAATCAACAGTAGCGCTTTTTCTTCGATTACATTTCACGCAAAGCATTTGAAGGTTGCTGCTAAGCTCATCTCCTACCAAGCTCCATGGAACAATATGATCTAATTCGGCAGTTTTAAGATCAATTTTGCTGTTGCATATATTGCATCTACCATCTTGGCTTGCCAACAAGACTGTTTTAAATTCATCTGAAAACGTTTTCCGCTCTTGCTTTTTTCTTAGTCTTGCATCAATCAACCGATAAAACAGCGCATAGTCTTTCTCCCGAAAGACTCCACCAATATATTGCTTTACTAAGAGCTTTGTAACATGAATATGGTCGGAAGAATTACGGTATTTGTTCTTCACATCGAGCCAAGCATTTTCTGCTTCGATTTCTCTTACCATAGCAGCAAATGCGCCAATCAATAATGTATGGTAAAGCTCAGTAGAAAACTGGTTTTTATCAACACTATTCAGTGCAAGAAGTTCTTCTAGTTCTGAGAGCATTTAGATACCTTCTAAGGCATTGTGCTTTCCCTTGGTTTTCTTTTTATAATCTTTGAGCTTTAGCGAATGATCCTGAGCAAGTTTAATAGTTGCTCCTTCACCACGAAATGCCAGGTTATCAACAAAAATATCATTTGAATCAAACTCGTCCTCAACCGCACTTCGAAGATCTTTAATCAATTTACGAAACTCATCATCTGTGCATTTTTTATTACTATCATCAATAATGTCAAACATCGTTGGAAACAACCAAAACACATAGCGCAAGCCACTGATTTTTGTAAGAGTATCTTTTTTAGGATCTTGAAAAGAAACTCTATATTCATCTTCCCAAGCTTTCAGATAATTCGATAATGCCTTAGCCATTGAATCGTAATTGCCATCTGCAACTATACTTAACTTCTTGAATACTCCAGATTTATCCAAAATCTTAGACATCTGTGTCTCTTGAAACCCTTTGGTGATCTTTTCTGCTCCAATAGCAATTCGACCTTTAAGAGGTGAGAAATCTTCCTCATTCAGTAAAGCAACAAAATCATATATAGCTTCATCATCACCTAATAGGTTTAAATCTTTTCTAATTGAACGCAAAAGATTAGTCTCGACTTTTTTCTGTTTTTCGTTTGTGATCATGAAAACCTCGCGCTTGTCATTGGTGGAAGCACGATCATATACAGTGAAAACCATTTCGTAAGGCTCAGAATCCAGAAAAGTGTGTCGGCGAAATTCTTTGCCAAATGCGCGAACACGATGCTGTCCATCAATGATGTCGAGCGAGTTACGGTACTGTTCGAACTCATTATCATTTTCTGGGATTTCAATATAGAGTTCTTCTCCACTACTTTGTATTGGAATTCTTTGATCTTTTATATTGAGAATTGGGGTATTTGGTATCATCCCCGTTGCCTTATATTCACTAGAAATAGCAACACGCCCGTCAACGTAATCAGCAATTTCATCCACACGCTTCTTAATCCAAGGACGTTGCAACTCTTGAACTTCCTTTTCTTTGTATTGTGGGATCATCTCTACAATAAGTCTGGGATCTGCAACAAATGTATAAAAAACTTTATCCTTTTGTCTGACCTTGGTTAAAGTTACTCGTTTCATTATGAACTCCTACTACATTTTGATCTAAATATTATTGTGGATATATTAGATCATAATTTTAGATCTTATTCAATCATTGACTATTTATCGTTTCGCGAGCAAGCAACAAAATACATAATCTGTTATGCCATAAGCTTTAACAGTTCAGTCTTTCCATTTGATAGCGCGGCGCAATATTTTTTCTTGACAAAACCAAGAACGCCCTATATCATGAGTATCGCTAATTAAAGTGCCGCCGCAATAGTAAATTACACAAAAGGAGAACAAGATGAAGCTTTCGGAAAAAACACTCCAAGAAATCATCGAAGAGGAGCTCGATCTTGCCACATTCGATGACTTTGAAAAAGAAATCGCAAATCTCCCTGTAGGTAAAAACGAAAAGCTTGATAATGATCAGCGAAGCATGCTTGCCAAGATCAACTATCTATATGAGAAAGCCAACGACGATTACTTTGATATCGATAACATCACCGAATTGAGTTTTTTCAGTATCGATTTTTCTACGTTTGCAAGATTGGGCATCGCTAAAGGAAATGCTGAAAAACGGGTTTTTAAGCCAAGCGCGGTCGACTATGGCAAGGACTACTCAGATATTCATCTGTTCGTCCAAAATGTTTTCGATAGTGGCATCTATGCCGTCTACTTGAAGGATTACTCCTTCGGGTATATCAAGCCTTTCGGAGAATGCGTTTATCTCCTGGAAGACGATTATCGAGAGATCGAAAACGAAATGGAGCATGCCTTGACTGCTAAAGAAGGAGTTCTGTTCGTATTGCTTCCCTATTTAGCCAAAGAAATTCACGATGGGAACATAAACCTCGATGAAGAGCTCTACTCGTATTATCACGACATTCCAACTACCCAGATTCCGGGTCAAGAAGAAGCCTTCGATCACGAACTGATCACTGTGCAGCAAGCAGCCTCCATACTTGGCGTCTGCGATTCAAGAGTAAAAAAGATGGTAAGCGATCGCGTTGTTGATGGTTTCAAGCGCAACGGAAAAGTCTGGCTTTCAAAAGCGGAGATTCAGGAGAGGGCTGAAAACATAGCAAGATACGGAAAACCTACCAGAGGCAAAGCCAAGAAATAATCAATGTCACTAGAAAGGAATGATCATGAGGACTTCCATCGAAACAATCAATTATAGAGAGCTTGCTTATGAGCAAGAATTCAAAAGATGGATGAAAGACATCAAGCATTTCAAAAGTATCTCTTCAAGAATCACTGAATGTAAATGGGTACAAAAGAACGGTTTGCTAAAGCTTGAAGAGGAATTTGATCTAGATGGCTGTGAAGGCTTGTTGTCAGAACTCAAGCCTCAACCTGGAGACCAGAGTAGGTTTGCGCGATTCATTGGTACTCAAAAAGAGGATGCAGACAAAAAGACAAACCTCAATTCCTACTATCATGCCGTACGCAATTACGTCATCTTCATGAGGCAACTTCGATCGGCGCCATATCGAGACGAAGCGTCTGCTCGACCACTTTCATAAGAACATCGTCATCGATGCGCGGGTCTATCTTCACGAGCCCGACCAGACCGAAGATCACCACGCAGAACATCTCGCGCACAAGCTCGATCTCCACTCGATGATAAGCCGCATACTCCTTCGCGATGTGATTCGCCAAGCAATCGGCCGTCTCGCGCGTGGCGCGCACGTCGAACGCATCGCGGATACCAAGCTCTTCGAGCACTCCGATCATCGGACGCGGATTTCCCGCCGTATCGTAGAGCGAATAGCGAAACGTCTGGATGCATTTCTTCAACGATCCAGGCGTATCGCCGAAGATTCTCTCCTCATTCCACACGATGACGCTTTCCACCAGATCCTCTACGTAATCGTCAATGACCGCTTCGATCAACCCATTGCGATTTGTGAAATGGTAATAGACAAGCTCTCGGGTGACGTTCGCTTCCTTGGCTATGGCTGCGATAGATGTGGCTTGCACGCCTTTCGTCTCGAAGAGTTTGCGCGCAGCAGTCACAATGGCGCCTGGCGTATCGCCAAGCCTTCGCGATTCCGATAGATCCCGACGATCCTCACGCACGCAACTTGCCGCTTGAAGCGGTGTCATCTTCCCATAATCACGCTTAACGGACATCTCTAGATATACCCCGTCTTCCCAAAGCGAAATCTCCTCTCCAAGCAGTAGATCTTTCGAACGTCTTTTCCGATCAGAATGTCTTTCACAGATGTTGTTATTCTGTTAAATCTTATGATAGCAACATTTGATAGACTTCAAACAAGTCAACCCATGGAAAGCGCGCTGCACCTGCGTTTCCGCAAATGGAACGCTCGAGCAAATGGCGAAGAAGGGAGATCTCATGGGAATCCTCTATCAAGCGGGCGAGCCTATCTATTGGGCGGTCTGGCTATTCGTATTGTTCGCGTTGATGGCATTCAATGAGCTAGGACGCGTGAAAGCTTGGGCCGGTTTGGCTCTGTTCGCCGTAGCACCGCTCGCGCTCACCATCTTCGTCTGGCCTGAAACCGCCGCACCCGGCAACGAGTACGGAACCGGAACATGGTTCAACTGGGTGAAGACATACTCCGCACTCGCAGGATGTCTCGGATTCATGGCGCTGCGCTTCGTGAAATGGCGCGGCAAGGACGGCAAGACGCATTATCTTTATGAGAAGAAATGGGCACTATGCTTCCCGCCTCTGATCCTGGCGATCAACATCGCAGAAGCGGTCATCCGTGATTTTCAGGTCTACAGTTTCGCTCTTTGGGAAGGCGGCGTTGTTGAGAATCTCTGGACGATCTCCGGTCCTTGGAACATCATGAATGGCATCGCAGGTATCCTGAATATCCTCACGATCTGCGGATGGTTCGGCATCTTCATCTCGAAGGATTCCGCAAAGGACATGATCTGGCCTGACATGATCTGGGCTTGGATCATCGCATATGACCTTTGGAACTTCGCCTACACATATAACTGCATCTCCGATCATTCCGCATATTGTGGTCTGGCGCTTCTTCTGGCCTGCACGATCCCGACATTCTTTATCAAGAAGGGCGCATGGTTGCAACACCGGGCGCAAACGCTCGCGCTTTGGATCATGTTCGTGATGACGGTGCCGCAATTCGCCGACGTGCTGGCACCCATTCCTACCACGCACAACCCCACAGCGTTCTTCATCGTCAGCTTGATAGCGCTTGCTTCTAACGTCGCTCTGGCTGTATATCAGTTCTATCGCATCCGCAAGCTGAAGCTGAACCCGCTGAAGGATCAGATCTATGTCGACACGAAAGCGTATCAACGGATCGAGAAAGAAAATCGCTAACGTCAACCGCTTTAGTTGCCAGTGTATCTAGAAGAAATGGGACGGTTCAATACCGTCCCATTTTCGTATGCAGCCGTTCGTTCATGTGAAAGAACGCATGTTGGCGCCCTGGATCATGCCATTAACCCCGTCCCTCTGACATTTGGTTCCTCTGACATTTGGCATGGTTATGCCATTATCCCCGTCCCTTTGACATGCCTTTCCTTTGACATGCCTTTGACATGCATGGCTATAGCTATGGGATTGAATATCGGAAAGGCGCTTGATGCGCAAAGCACAAAGTGAACTGCATCGGAATCGAAACGATATGACTAGCAGCTTTGCAGCAACTCCTCGATGATCGCATTCACAGCTGCAGGATCATCACAATTCGAGTTGTGCCCCGCTCCTTCGATCCAATGAACCGGTACCCCTTCGTGGCGTTCCCATGCACGGTTATAACGTTTCGCAGACCCGGCACGATCCTCTTCACCACAAATAAGGCGATAAGGGCATGCGATCTCATACAGCCGATCCGCACTGACCGCATCCGCCAACACACGAAAGCCGTGAGCCGCCAATTCGCAATACTCCCGCTTGTTGTAATCGAGCATCATGTCACGCATAAGGCTGCTTCCGTATTGCGTAGTGGTATTACCGGTCGATCCCAAACGAACCAACGTCTTCCACGGGATCGAAAGGTACATGAGCTTCGTATGGCGAAGAGCGGCAAGCTCCCACCAACTGTAATATCTACGCTGCAAGGAGCAGGAATCGATGGACACGAAGCCGACAGCATCATCGGGATAGAGCTCCATGTAGACCTGAGCGGTGTATCCGCCCATCGACTGACCCACCAAGATCGGATGCTCTGCACCCTCTCGCTCGAGAATGCCATGCAACCAGTGCGCAAGATCGTCCATCGTCCAAACAAGCTCGAAAGGACGCGACGCGCCATGAGACGGAGGATCCCACACGAGCATGTTGGCTTTTCCCTCGAAATGTTCGATCTGCTTGTCGAAAAGGCGATGATCCGCGGTGAGTCCGGGAAGGAATACAAGCCAAGGACGACCCGGCATAGGCGCTTCAGAAACCCAGTAGCAGATCTCGCCGTGCCTGGTGTCAAAGGCTTTTCTCTCCATTTCCCCCATCCGATCGAACACGGAGCACCCTTTCCTCAAATCATATCGTCATCCTGTCAATATACCATCAATATGAATGCGTCGGGAGGTGCTATGTTAGGGAGCGATGCATCGAGAGATAATATGTCGAGAAACGATCTGTCGAAAGCCGGAGATGATGGTATCTCAACCCGCATCACACTATGAGATGTGCATTGTAAGAACAAAGGCCTTTATAGAAAAGATCGGGAATGCTATCAGGCCGTGCCACTTTGGGAAGCTCACGAAGAATAGCATCGAAGAATCCCGGAAACCAGCGAGATGTGTGCTTTTCAACAAAGGCTTCGAATCGATCATAAAAGAACTTTGCCGTTGCCTCATCATCGGAGTCAAGCGCTTTCGCGACGCTGCCGAGCAAATATGACAAGAACATGAATTCGTCCCAAACGCTGTCACATGGTTCCGTGCGTGAATCTTGAGGCAAACCGCCTGCCTCCCTCATCATCTTCTCCACATCCAAGGTCACTGCAGAACGGAACAGAGCCGGTTCACCGTCTTTCCCAGCTTCGACATGTAGGAATGCGGATTCATACGGCCACACAGCAACGCCGTTTCCTTGGCGCACGAACAAAAGCGAATGAGCCCTCCCGAGATCGGAGAGAAGCCTATCGTAGCTCTCTCCTACCAACTTCGCCCATGGCTCACAAATGATCGACGCCTCATCGGATTCGATTCCGATGTCTTCAAGACATGCCTTAGCATCCGCCACTAACCTACCGTCAGACAGCGCATCCACAAGTGCATCATTCGGAAAAGAAGTAGCATTAGCAAGAAGTTCACAGGCATCAGCCAATCCTACAACTTTCCTCAGCGTTTTTTCGTCGATCATGCTGACTCCTCTTGGCATTTAGCCATATCGAAACAGGTATCGAACCATAATGGCATAGTTTTGGATAGCCGACCTGCATCAGGGAGGGGAAGATAATGCAGGTCGGCAACGAGCAGACTCGGGTTATTTACGTTCAGGAGGCAGCAGGTAATACACATTGGGAGAGGTGCCTGCGCCTTCACGCAACTTATGATAAGTACGACCCTCGATCGCCTTCGATACATCGGACTCAGGATCGTCCAGATCACCCCAATAGCGGGCGCGACCAGGACAAAGATCCATACAGGCCGGCACTTCGCCTCGATCGATAAGGTTCTTGCAGAACGTGCACTTTTCCACGATTCCCGCCATATGAGTAGGAGCATCATATTCGCCCACCACTACATCAAGGTAATACTCCGGATCGCCCTCATTCATAGAGCGCACGCCCTCGTAGGGACAAGCCATGATGCAAGCACCACAACCGATGCAAAGATCCGGATCGACCCAGACGATACCATCATCGCGCTTCTGCGTGGCGCCGGTAGGACATACGCGCAAGCAACTGGGATTCTCACAGTGCTGGCATTGGATTGGCATGAATTCAAGAGTGCAATTAGGAAAGTTGCCTCCAGCATTATCGTTGGCTATCGCGCCTTTCACTACCGCAGTGCCAAAAGAGCCGTCCCAATCATGGTCGGTCTTGGTGTAGACCACGTTGTAGCTAATGTCCTTGGGCAGATTGTTGGAGATCTTGCATGCCTCGGCACATGCCTGGCAGCCGATGCAACGGTTCAGGTCGATGGCCATTCCGTATCGGGTCATTTTCCCATCCTCCTTAGAGCTTTTCGATAGCCACAGCGCAGTCGAAGTAAGACTGGTTGCGACACGCTTGGTTGTAATCGTTGAATGTGGTTCTCGCAAGATCGCCATCGATATGCTCGCGAGTAAGGAAGCTACGAGGACAATGCAGTGCCTTGCGCTGCTCGCCCGGGTTAAGGGTGGCAAGCATCGTCACCGAACCACGATCGTTGTACAGACGGACGGTATCGCCTTCCTTGATACCCAGTTCGGCAGCATCCTCTGGGTTGATGCGACAAACAGGCTGCTTCTCGAACTCCTTCATGTAATCCACGTCGTACCACTGGGTATGGGTACGGGTGCGCATATGCTCGCAGCAGATCGTGAATGGGTACTTCTCTCGAATCGGATTGTCCAGATCGGCCTCGCGTGCCGGCTCCCAATAACTGGCCAGCTTCTCCTTCTCGATGTCAAGCTCTTGACCCATCATGTAATCGGGTTTGGGATCTTCGCGATAGAACGCGGCTTTTCCGGATGGCGTGCCGAACGTTCCGCCCTCATGGGCAACAGGCCCTGTAAGCTCACAGCGCAAATAGTTCTTCTCGCGCACCTTGTCGATGGTGATCCCATTCTTCTTGCCCCACGGAGTGCCGAGCAGAACGTTTAGGTACTCATCGTCGGTGAACTGGAAGAAGTCGCCATATCCCATAGCATCGGCAATGAGACGATAGATCTCAGCATCGGGCTTGCTCTCGTAGAGAGGCTCGATCGCTTTTTCGTTCCACAACAGATATGGATTCATATAGTAGCGAACACGCAAATCGCCGGTCTCAAACCAATGGCATGCGGGAAGCAGAATGTCGGCGTAAAGCGAGGTATCGTTCATCGTCATCTCTTGAACAACGATGAAGTCGATGGCTTCGAGTGCTTTGATGGTCTCGTTCTGCTCGGTC
>CAYXZC010000001.1:76493-85748 GCA_964469815.1 uncultured Eggerthellaceae bacterium
CGAGACGATGTTGGTGCATGAAGCGTAAAGTGATTTGATAGGGAAATCCTTGCCCATCTTCTTGCCCGTTTGCACGATACCGCAAAAGTCAGTCCAGTTGAGCTTTGCGCCGACACCCGGCGGAACTTGACCTGTTGCACTTGGCATCATTATGGCTGCCTGGACGTTTCCCTCTCCAAAATTGGGCTCGCCGGTGTAAAGTCCCCTACCGGGAGCACCTATCTGACCTGACACTAGCAACAGCACATCAACGCACTTGGAGCTGTACATACCGTTGTTGTAGTGATTCAGACCGTATTTCGTGTCCGTCAGCACATTGCCTTCTTGGGTGTACATATGAGCAAGACGCTTGATATCCTCAACGCTCGTGCCGGTCACCTCTGAAGCACGCTCTACGGTCCAGGGTTCGATGCTCTCACGGATCAACTCCAATTCGGTACGCACATGCACACCGTTGATGTCAGGCACGTTGCCCAGAGCAGGCTTGGTCGCCTGAGTATAAGCCACGGCCGCTTGAGCATCCTCATCCCACACGACCTGTGGATCAACGGTCACCTCCTTGCCTTGAGCATCTGTAGTCGTGGTCGGCGCCACACCCATCTCGCTCATGCGAAGGAACTTACCATCATCTTTGACGAGGAAAGGTGCTTCAGTGCAGTTACGAAGGAACTCCGTGTCCTCCCAGCCTTGATCGAAGATCTCATGGACGGCACCGAGCGCGAGTGCGCCATCAGTTGCAGGATGCACGGGGATGAACCAGTCGGACTTGCCGGCCATTGTGCGATAGGCAATGTCGATGACCACCAACTCAGCACCATTATCGCGCGCCTCGAGGAAGAAGTGGGTGCGCTGCTTGTCAGAAACAGCCGTATCGCCTGCCCATATGACCATATGGTCGGCGTTCACCGTATCGGCAGCACGATGGCCGTGGTTACCCTGACCGAGCACGTAGGTGTGCGCCATCGGTGTGGCGATGTCACGGTCAGGCAGCACTCGACTCGCACCCATGACATTCACCAACCGAGCCATAAGCGAACCTTCGGCTGCGCCGCCTCCTAAGGTAGCAGTATTACCGCTGCCGAGGAAAAGCGCGATGGATGTGGATCCGAACTCATCTATGTAACCCTTCCATTTATCAGCGATCTCTTGGATCGCCTCATCCCAGCTTATGCGCTCGAACTTTCCTTCACCACGCTCGCCGACACGACGCATGGGATACTGCAAGCGCTCAGAACTGTAAACGCGGGCTGGCGATGATATGCCCTTAGGACATATACGGTTGAACTCAGGGCCATCATCGAACTTGCCTGCAGTAGTGCGAACTATCTGACCATCCCGCACGTGTACATTGAGATAGCAGCCGTTGGCGCACTGAGAACGACAAGCGCCAGCGAAGATCTGAGTCTCAGGTACTGGACCGCCTGTTGCAGCCAGATTCGAACCCTGAACGCTGCATCCGGTCAACGCTCCAGCAGCGCCGATGACCGCAGCCCCCTTGATGAAGCTTCTGCGCGAGAAGCTGAACTTGCTCTCCTGCTTTTCCATGAAAATTCTCCTTCCTTCGACCTTCCGCATAGGAAGATCGTCGTTTTCTCAATTGCAGGATGCTTTATTAGATAACGCTCGCTGCGTAGAATCCCCAGCGGCTCAAGCAAACACCTATGATGACGCAAGCAACCAACGCGCCTGCCTGCCAGCTAGCCGGATTCCTCTGCGCCGCCACAAGAACGGCGATCCCACCTGCTCCCGCTACGATCAAGCCAATGTAGATCAGCAGGGCATCGTTGCCAACAGAGCCGAAATGCAATCCAGTGAGCAACATGACCAAAGCTAGCACGCCCAACACTATCATCGTTGTGATCATGAAAGGCCGTTTCGCAAGAGCCTCTTTCGAAAGGACCGTCCACAGAGCCAGACCCATAGCCACATCGCCTATCACGAACAAAGGAACTGTGGTCCAATTTGCCCATGCGGCGGTTCCCACGTTCACCAGATATGCAAAACCCATGATGAATGTGAGGATCAAACCGACTGCGGCCGAAATCCAGACGAGCACCTTAGGCGCGGTGCCCTTACGCCAACAAACTATCAGCAATGCCAGCAACAACACGCCTAGCACGATGGCACAATAGGCTTCTTGGGCGATGCCGGCAGAAGGATTGCGCAATGCCAATAGGAACAGCGCCGGTCTCTTAAGATGGAACAGAACGCCAAGCATACCTATGCCCAACAATGCAAGTGCCGAAAGCGGCGCAAGCCAAGGACGCTCCTGTTTCTCAGAAGATGGGAACAGCGCCATGGCCATAACCAAACCAGCAGACAGGCCGCCAAGTGTTGTGAATACAAAAAGCGGAAATTCAGATATCATGAAACACCCTCCTTACGAGTTCTAAAGCTCCAACGGCAAAGGGTCGCTCTTGCCGCCAATTCAAGTCGTCAAGCGATCATGCTTCTTTAGATGCGAACGCCGAACGCCGATCGACAAGCGCTCGAATGCCACGCAGCACCACATACACAACAAGCAGCACGCTGTAGACCAATACTCCTTCGGCGGCAGCCTCACCTCCCCCTAAAGCAGAAGGAACGAGCATGAGCAGAGCATGCATGCAAGCCAATATGAAGAATAGGTACGCAAGACGCTGTATGCCTTTCCATTTCGCCGGACTCATTGCGCGCTTAACACGCTGGATAGAGGTAACTCCCAATAAAATGAGCAACACCGTCAGAATAAGACCCGCAACAAGTCCCACTGCTAAAAATGGGTTAGACAATGCACCTGCGAGAACTCGCGGAACATATGAGATAGCATATCCGATGATATGACCCGCGCACAGGATGCATGCCACAATGGATATCTTGGATCTCACAGGACGCATCCATGAACTTGCACGACTGTCGCGAGGAAGAACACCGATCAACATGACGACAGCAAAAAGCGCCATGGCCACATTGCATCGCTTCACGAGCAAAAGCAAAGCGAGATCCATCGGTTGGGGCAACCCAAGCGACGCAGAAGCGATCTGCGCTACTACCACCACAGTTGCTAACACATAGAATGCAATGGGATAACGATGAAGCGGTTCACGCAGAAGAACGCATGCCACGAGCACCACGACGAATGTCAGGGCGAAAGTCACAGACCGCAACCTCCTCCCTCGAGAACAGCAAACCTCTCTTGACTCATCAGGCACCCCCTCTCCCTTTGGTTTCTCAGGTTTCTTATCAAGAGATAATGTTGGACAGCGAAAGGCTTTCCTCGAAACCTCGTTGTCCTTAATGCCTCCCTCTGTTACAGCCGAACAAGCATCTCTTTACTTGCCCTTCATAGATTCATAGAGCAAACGCTTATCTTGTAGTGAAACGCATTCGCCCATTCGGTGGTGTCATACTATACCGATTCACTAGTAACGTCAATATGTATTTCAATAATCATGAAAATGTGCGATAATTCTTCACAGATCAAATAAGAAATTCCAGCTTGATGCCAGTTTCATCAAACAATCTACCAGCGATGAGGAAGATGCCGTGTACGGATCATTGATCATAGCGTACCTATTTCTCGGTGGTACCGCTGCGGGCGGTTTCTTCATGATGTCAGCATGCGATCTGATTCGCTTGCATGCCGCAGATGGCGAAACAATGGATGGCTCTTTCGCAAATAACCTGCGCATCACTCAGGCATTCGAATCATTCCGGTCACGGATGCATGCGCTTTGCTTGCTGCTGCTCGCGCTATCGATGCTTTTTTTGTTCTGGGATCTTGGTATCCCTGAACGTGCGCTCTACATATTCCTACATCCACACGCTACCATTCTCACCTTTGGTTCGATATCGCTTGTTGCAGAGCTGGTTGTAGGAGGCTTGCTAACGCTCGGATCGATGTTTCGCATCCGCGCGCTCTGCGGGCGCTTTCGTCGACTTCTGAACATCGTCTGCCTTTTCACCTCTATCGCCACCATGGCTTACACGGGCGCATTCCTTATGAGCAATATCGGCATTGCGTTTTGGAACACTTGGACTATCGTGGCTCTTTTCGTCAGCTCGTCGTTATCTTGCGGCACCGCGCTCATTCTTCTTGCTGGATACTTCTCAAACGAACAATTGCACTCTTCGCATACAATGCGATCATTGCAAAAATGCCATCTGATCTTTATAGCAGCAGAAACCATATCCCTTGCACTGTTCCTATCAGCTGCATTCACGAATGTCGCTGCCGCCAATGCCTGCGAAATGCTCCTCTCCCCCGACATGCTCGCTACCGCAGTCATTGGTGTTCTCGGCTTCAGCCTTATCATCCCGGCAACTTGCGAAGGGATCGCACTGTTGCAAAAACGAAGCTCTGCCATACCTGTTGCCGATGTATTCTGTCTGTGCGGAGGATGCCTTTTACGTTTCTGTATCATCTCCTGTGGAGTTTATTGATATGCGCATCTTACTTTTAGAAAAATGCAATCTATCCTTGAAGACTGAGAGCAGGACACTATGAGTGAGTCAGATAATATGATCTTTCATGTTGATGAAACATCGGATTTGCCCATCTGGGCTCAATTGCGAAATCGAATAGCATTTTTGATACGCACGGGTCATTTTGCTGCAGGAAACCAGCTGCCAAGCGTTCGCAGCCTTGCGGCGACAGCAAGCATCAACTACAACACTGTGACCAAAGCTTACCGCGATCTGGAACTATCAGGGCTTATAGTATCTGTTCGAGGTCGAGGCATGTTCGTGCAGAAAGATGCCATTTCTGATAATGAAGACCTTGAGGCCGCCGACGCTCTTTTCGAAAGCTGCCTGCGGCAATATCGTTCATGCGGCATGTCCTACAAGAATATACGCGATCATATTGTTGAGATAGTTGACAGATCGGAAAATGAAGTCAAGGAAGCGGAAGCAGAAAGGCAGCAATATGGCGCGGCCTAGCAAATGCAAGAACAAGATCTATGAAAACGAGGATGCTTCGGGACGAGCACCTCAAAACCCATCCAAAACCAACATTGAGTCGGCCAATTCGCCCCACTCGCGACAGCCAAGCGACAACGCACCGCAGATATTCTCAGCCGTTGTGTTCACTATAACGCTAGTCATTGCAATGGGACTTGGCTATCTACTTTCAGGGGAGATGAATATCTGGATACTCTGCATCGGTTTTATGATCGCTATCCTTATGGCTTGCGCTGTTCGCATCGCATCACAATGGGAGCAAGTAGTGATATTGCGGCTTGGCTCCTACAACCGCACTGTTGGATCTGGACTGTTCTTCGTCATACCATTTGTGGAACATGTTGCGCTACGGGCAGATAAGCGAATCATGCTCACTGGATTCTCGGCAGAAGAAACACTGACTTCCGACCTTGTTCCCGTGAATATGGACGCTGCGATATTTTGGATGGTCTGGGACGCCAAGAAGGCATGCCTTGAAGTTGAGAACTATTATGATGCAGTATCCATGGCAGCTCAGACAGCTCTTCGCGACGCGATCGGTCGCAAGAACATTTCAGACATCACCGTGCATCGCGATAAGCTCGACCAAGAGCTAAAGGACAAGATCGAAGAAAAAACGACCACTTGGGGAGTATCGGTGCTATCCGTCGAGATCCGCGACATCATCATACCCAAAGAGCTGCAATGCGATATGGCTGTTGCGGCGAAAGCCGAGCGGGAGAAGGATGCACGGATCGTTCTGGCTGAGGTTGAGCGCGACCTAGCCGAGATGTTGCTTGATGCCACAGAGGTATACCGCAAAGATGAGATGGCCTTCGAATTACGCTCTATGCATCTTCTTTCAGAAGGTGTGAAGAAATCGAATGGCACGCTCGTTATTCCGAGCGCATATTCGGAGGGTTTCAGTCGAGGACGAGATGCTCGATCAGGAAGCGAAGACCCTGCATTAAGCTTCGACCTAGACGCATGAAGATCGCATAGAATAACGCAAGGTAATCACCCCACAGGCGATCACCTTGCGTTTCGAATGCACATCACTCATCGGAAATAATATCTACTGCCTTTTAGACCTGCGGCGGAAAACAAGAGATCCGCAAATAGCCACGAATGATACTGAAGCGATCCCGATGAGCAGGAGCAGCGCACCTTCGGCATCATCCGCCGTCTTCGCAAGGTCGGAACCAACACGACCTTGGTTCTGCTTAGCAGCTCCACCAAGCGCAGACGGATCGTTCGGGCGTGTTGTCGTATCCAGCCCGCCAGAAGGCTGCTTGTTTTCCGTACCCGTCGGATCGTTGCCATCGATGATAGGATGCCTGTTGTCCTCTTCGTCGATCGGTACCACCTCAAGCGTATAGTGCCTTGCATGATCCGGATCCGTAGCATATGAGAGCGCTATATCCCAGAAATCGGAAGCGTTATCGTCGAGTTTCTGATCATTAGCGAGTTCCTGAGTCTCGAGCTCTTGATCCTCGGCCAACTCCTGAGCATCATCCAACTCTTGATCGCCGGTCAACTCCTGAACATCGGCCAACTCCTGTAGGGAGTCAAGCGCAAATGCCGCAAGAGCAAGCGAGCGCATTCCAAGCGGATGCATCGTAAACGCGGCTATAGGTTCACGTTTGACGATGCTGCACTCCACTCCATCCGGAAGCTCCAATTTGAAGTCCTCGCTCTTCGTAGGCATTTTGGAGCGCTGGACTCTCATCTGTGCATAATCGTTCTCGTCCCAAGTGATGGCCTGCGCCTCAATGCCTGTAAACGCAACGGAAAGGATCTTCAATTCCGAAAGATCCGGCTCATCGGGATTATCAGGATTGTCCGGGTTGTCAGGATTATCAGGGTTATCCGGGTTGTCAGGGTTATCAGGGTTATCCGGATTGTCTGGGTTATCCGGATCAGGATCATCTGGATCTGGCTTATCGGGCACCGGATCGGTGATCGAGTCGACATGCGCGGTCAATCTTCCCTCGTTTCCGGCTTTGTCATAGAACACGATCTCATAGTCGCCGTTGGCGCTGTACTCATAGGTTCCGTCACCCTCTGCGAAGGTTATCTCCTCGCTGGGGTTGACCACTTGCACGATCATCTTACCTGTTGCCTCGTTCATATTGTAAGCAAGCGATGCGGTGGGAGGAACCCTATCGATCCAGTCAACCTTCGCTATAGCAGAGCCCTTGTTCCCGAGAGCATCTTCGAACTCGAAAGTGAACTCACCATTATCAGTGAACTTGCAAGAGTAGCCGCCCGCGCTCGTAAGATGTACAGGTTGCGACATGTCCTCAAGCGAAAGCGTTGCCGTAACGTCCTGATTCGTGGCTTTTGGCCTATCATAGGTGATGGTGGCCTTGGGAGCCTCGTGATCGATCCAATCCACCACCACCGGATAGCTTCCCTGCATGCCATCGGGATCGATGTACTGGAAGACGAACTCACCGCTTTCTGTGAATGTGTACTCATTCTTACCGCTGTTGTTCATGATGCGATAGCCCTCGGGGAGCTCGATCGTAACATCGACCGGATCCAGCGTCGGCTCCTCCGTTGCAGGTGAGAAGGTCACTTCGATATTCGGTGCATGCTTGATCCAATAAACGTTGGCGGTGGCGGTACCAGTATTGCCAGCTGCATCCACCAACTCGAACGTGAAATCACCGTTGCTATCGAATGTGTGCGTTGCCCCGCCTTCGCTCGTAACGATCACACCTTCCTTATCGGGCTCCACCGTTGCGACAACGGGCTGGTCGGTGATATCGATCGTACTGTAGGTTACCGTACCTGTCGGCTCGTCTCGATCGATCCAGTCAACAGTAACCGTCCTATGCGCGACATTGCCCACCTCATCAACGAAACCGATATCGATCACATCGTTCTCAGTGAACGTGATGTTCTTGGGATCGGAGGTCAACGCACCGTCATAGGAAGTACCATCGCTATTGAGGACGTTGACGCCGTCGGAGGTGATTATCACAGGCTCGGTGAACGTCATCGTGGCAACCACATCGCTATTGGTGGGTTCTGTCGTAGTGAAGGAAACGACCATTTCAGGCGCAGTCTTGTCGATCCAGTCAACAAGCGCCTCAGCAGTACCCTTGTTACCATCGCCATCGACGAACTCGAACGTGAAGCTTCCGTTTTCTGTGAATGTATGCGTGGTGGCGCCATTTTCGGTATTCGTCACGGTTATGGGCTTGCTAGGATTGACCAGCTCCGCCACAACATCATGATTCGTCTTGCTGGAGATGTCGTAGCGCACTTTCGCCCGTGGCGTGGGATCGACCGTAAAGTCCTCATAGAGCTTGACATCCGCGATCGAAACCAAACCCTTGGCTCCCAAGGGTAGATTGTTCATAGACTCAGCGGTCTTGTAAGTGAGCCTGACATACTTTGCTTGAACCGGCTCGAATGTTTCAGAGTGAAGCCCCGCGCCTGTCTTTGCAGTGGTGCCATTTGCAACGACGTCGGTCCAGTTCTTCAGATCCATGCTCACAGAGATCGAGAACTGCTGCACCAACCCGTAAGGCACGTTTATCGTTGAGTTCAAACGCTTGGGAAGAAAATCGAAGCCCGAGATGAACTTCGGTTCGTCAATCTCAATGGTGACGTAGTGAGGAAGTCCCGTCTTGCCCGTTAGCCAATATGTATTGGCATTACCGTCGAGTATGTTCGCAGGAGTGCCCAATGCTGCTCCACCGTGCGCTTCTGCGATCTTCAGGTGCCCAGGCTCGATGTAGTTGCGGTTCTCGATAATGATGTTCTCGTGATACGTGTACCAAACATAATTCGTTGCCATCTGCGTTCCCGTGGCGCGATTGCGAACGAACAGGCGCTTGTTACCCTCAAGATTGGGAGCCGTAGCGAACGAAGTCCACACCGCATCTGCTGGCACGACCTTCGCTTCCGCTTCCTCTCTTATGTCTTCGCTGATGTAATACTCCGTCAGACTAGTCGTGCCGTAAAAGCGGTTCTCCTCGTCATTGGGCGAGAACCCCGCTGTAGAGAGCGATGGCTGCGTGATATCGATGGTGAAGATGTTCCCTTCCCGCGGTGCGCCGATGATGTGCACCTTGATGTCGTTCGCAGCTGTGATGCTCGCGATCTGCTGCCGCGTGAGCGTGGTCGAATCTTCATGCACCTCGACCCACGTGCTGCCCCCGTCGAGGGTGTATTCCCAGGCCACACCTGCACCTTGGAATGACTTCGCCAGAACGATCTTGTTCGCATCTGTACCATCGAACGAGAATGTGGCAACGCGATTGTCAACATAGCCGAGCAATGCATTCGCAACGGCATTGATCTCCTTGGCCTGAATGGACT
>CAYXZC010000002.1:0-79277 GCA_964469815.1 uncultured Eggerthellaceae bacterium
CACATCTTCCTCTTCAGAAGGAGTGACCTTGATATGGTTAAAGCTATTCTTCTCGTTCACTGCTGCATTCCATCTCTATCTTGAACCAGAACATTATAAGCGATTATCGCCGCTTGAAGGCAAATATGAAGCCAAGCGCCTCATTCGAAAAGATCCACAACATGAAAATCGGTCTTTGCCGCATCGATCAGTTCCCTGTTCCCAACGCAGCTCAATGATCGGGAATCGCACAGATCCTCGATAGCGCTGCCCAAAGCGCGCACATCGGAGGGCTTGGTGTCTATGACCTCTTTGCGAAGGGACATGCGCTGCTCTACGGTATAGTCCGTGAAGAACATAGCGTCTTGACGCCTTACAAGAGCGCGGGACTTCAACGGCGCATCGAATGTCGAAGCAGTGCTCACGATGAATCCATCGAATTCCTCTGAGGTCGGATCGAAGGATCCTATCCATTCACCTGAAGAATCGAAGCGATCTACGGTCTCATCGATATGCGGGTCGCGGTAGGAATAGAAATAGCTTTGGCCTTGACGCGTGGTGGTGAATCCGACCCCATACGCCCCTCCTACCACGCGAACCTCATTCCACAGATAGTCATACGTCAGCGCACGCGATGCCACGAGCCAAGCGCCGGTAAGCTTCGGCGCGACACGCTTCCTGTCGAACGATGCAGCAGTGAAGGTGACATCGCATGGTGCGATGAACGCTTCGCGCTTGTCCACAGGTTCGGGCACATCCATCGTGCATCGCGCTTCGAGCATCTCCTCAGGATCGCAGATCCCTTCAGGCCAGATATCAAAATACCCTCTGAGAGAATCTTCGTCCCCTGCATAGGAAAGCATCGCTGAAGACGCGAAGAGTTGATCCGAGATACTCTTCAGATCATCTATCAGGCCTTCGGATCTGCGATCGTAATCGGCCAATAGCCCTTTGAGGAACACATAGAAATCGATCCCATCGATCTGCTCCCGCATGACCGATGCCTTCGAATAATAGGAAGTGGCTCGTGAGACGGCATACGAATTGCCCGAGATGGCGAACTTCTGCTCCATCATCGTCTTTTGCTGGATCAGGATGTCGTATATGCGGGATGGATCATCCAGATCGGTGGTCTCGATGATCTCGCGGACTATCTTCGCAGCATGATCGGCGTTCTCCTTTAGAGCAGATGCCCCGATTATGAGCTGAGGGCGAAGATGTGAAACATCGCGAGCACCTTCAGGGATCTGTATCTGAGCCATGAAGCTCAAGTTCCCGAGCTTATCCTGTATAAGGGTGTCGAGATCTATCGCCTTGTGGTCTTCAGTGTCGAGCTTGCCCAAGACCATGCAAAGGACAGAGATGTAGGGCAGATCCTCGAACGAGATATCGCCGAGTGAATAATACCTGTAAAAATAGCAGATCCCATGCGTGGGCACCTCATGACCCAGCACCCTCCTACCTGCACATTCGGTGACCCCGAAGGAAGGCTCGAAGGGAGGCTCCCCGATATCGGACACCTTGAGCCTGGGAAGCTTAGCCAGATCCTCCGGTGAATCGGGCTGCGACTGCGCGATCCTGAGCTCCTCGAGATCCTCCTCGATATGATGCAGCTCATCTTCATCAAGGGAATGAGCAAGGCAGCTGAGCCTGTTTTCCAGAACAGCCTCTGAGCCCTGATCGACTGGCACGACCTCCACTTGCGCCCGATGATCGTTGTCCAGCATCACCTCACGTAGGAGTCGCTCGAAATAGTCCGTTTCAAGCTCTTGACGCAGATCGGAGAAGACATCTTCATATCGGATATAGCCACAGGGCATATCCTCATCATAGAGCCATCCGGACATGGCGGACATTGCCAAGACCACGCCATCGGGATATCCGAAGTTCGCCTCGCGCATCACGAACTCGGCATGGCTCAACGCCGCCTGCACAAGACGCTTGTCAAGACCGCCCGATGAAAGCGCTTCGATCTCTTCGCGGACGATGCTCTTGAGCTTCTCTACAGCATCGCCCTTCAACCCTTTGGCAGAGATCATCAAAAACGGCTGCGCCACCGAATCGATGACCTGCGCAGAGCAATCATTCGCTATCCCGGCGTTTATCAACGCCCGTTTCAGCGGGGACTCATTGGATCCCATTATGGCGTCCATGAGGATGTCGACCGCTATGACGCGCTTTCGGTCACGCGCATGTCCGATCACGAATCCAAGAGCAGCGCAGGAATTATCAGGCGTAGTCACCATTTCTCTCTTGACGCCCATCGTGCATACCGGTCGTTGGATCTCGAGAGGATTGGGATGCATGGAGATAGGAGCGGCACCCTTCTCGAAGACCTCGGCATGATTCGAGTACTCAGGATCGGATGCGATCGGACGAAGATATTCACCATCGATGAATGACAGGAATCGCCCAAGATCAAGATCTCCATAGAGGATGATATAGGAATTATCCGGGCGGTAATGACGATGATGCGTGTCGAGGAATGCTTCATATGTAAGAGTGGGGATAGCCTCCGGCGTGCCACCTGATTCGAATCGGTATGTGGTATCCGGGAAAAGAGCCGCGCTCAAAGTGTCGAACAGCACCGAATCCGGATCTGACAGAGCGCCCTTCATCTCGTTGAAGACGACGCCATTGTAGACAAGCTGGACATCAGTAGGATCGCCCATATCGATCGCATCCGATGTGCGACCCCCAGCGGATGCGTCTGGCTCTCCCTCGATCCCGCCAGCATCTTGCTCATCTGCGCCGAACTCAAGATGCCAGCCCTCCTGCTCGAAGATAGTCCTCTTCTTGTAGATATTGGGATTGAAGACCGCATCCAGATACACATCCATAAGGTTCATCAGATCGCGCTCGTTGGTCGATGCCACTGGATACATCGTCTTATCGGGAAAGGTCATCGCGTTCAAAAAGGTCTGCATGGAACTCTTCAGCAGATTGACGAACGGTTCCTTTACCGGGAACTTCTTCGATCCGCATAGGACCGAATGCTCAAGGATGTGGAAGACCCCCGTATCATCGGCAGCCGGCGTTTTGAACGATATGGAGAACGACTTGTTCGAATCCTCGTTTTGAAGGTACAGCAACCTGGCACCGGAAAGATCGTGGATCATCACATGCGCCACACCGTCTATCTCTTCGACATTTTGGCTCTCGAGCATGGAAAAACCGTTCGCATTCGCGATCTTCTCTACACTAGGATCCACTGTTTTCACCGATGTCATATGCTCTCGCTCCTTGCTGGAAGCATCCGAATCGCTCTTGAGCCAATCTGATCGCAGCTCAAGAGTGGCGGATGTCTGTTTTATGGATCACCATTACATATATTGGAAAGGTGACAAGAGAGCAACCCTCGTCACCTTTATAGAACCGTTTTGTTGATATTCGCTTCTCAGATGCGCCGCTAAGGTCATGCTGCAGTTGCTGTTGAAGAGGATGCGGCGCCCTCTCCTTGGTCAGCCTCTTCGTTGTCATCGAGGGTGGTATCCGTTGTCTGCGGGTTCGTCTCGATGACATCTATACCCTCAAGATCGATCGCCTCGCCCAGCCACTTCTTCTCGATCACCTCTATGGTGCCGTTGCTCTTAAGGCGGGAGAGAGTATCTTGCACTATTGTCTGCAATTCGGTGTTGTCCTGTGCAACGCCGGCGCAATAGCCCGTGGGAGAACCCAAGAGCGCCACTATCTTCACATCGATGCCCTGCCGATTGGCTGCATACATCCCGATTATCACATCCGCTGCCACATAATCTATGCTCCCGCTTGAGAGATCCGTGAACGCTGTGGCAAGGTCTGTGGTGGATGATAGCGCATCCGTTCCAAAGGCATTGGTGACCGCCCACGCGCTCTTGGATGAGACCTGCGCGGCGATGCTCTTATCGGAAGCGCTCTGGGGCACAACAGAGCTTCCCGAATCAAGTGCGAAGAGCGCAACGCCGGTCGGAATGTAGTCATCCGATGTCCAAAAGCCGCTGTTCGTTTCCGAACTATCGATATCAAGGACAAGATCGACATCGCCATCATTCAGTGCCTTTTCGGCATCGGTTCCGACATCGTTGACCTCGAGCTTCAAACCGAGCTCGTCGGCCATTGCAGCTGCGATATCCACATCTATGCCTATGATGCTATCGCTTCCCATGCCGGCCAAAGGAGACCTGTCGCTGTTGACGCCCACTCTTAGAACCCCGTCTTCGCCTATAGCGGGTGAGGAAACCGTCGCAGGTGGAAGCTCCGGCGCGTATTCCTCGGTTTGAGAGCAGCCGAACAGCGAAGTTGCAAGCAACGCAGAAGCGAGCACAGCCACTGCGGCACGTATACTTTTCAACACAGCGATCCTCCTTAAGATCACAGATAAAAGCGCTCCTTCGACTGACCTAGTCTTTGCCCCCACACTCGCGTACCGGAGGATCGCGCGCGATGCACGCTCCCGCTCTCTCGCCTGTGCGACCCTATGCCGCAAATCACCAGGCGGTACGGCTTACATCTAGAATACGCCATGCTCACAACGCAAAAGCGCTGCTTACGTGGACCCTTTTGACCGCATCTGCCATGGGCTAGGAAACGAATCTCCGCAACTACAGACTCGAAAGAAGCTCTATAGATTCTACCAGAATATGAGTACGACCACGACTTTTGAGAGATCATGCGAGCATCAAGGAAGATATGCGTGGGATCCGCGCAAGATCCATATCGATCTTTGCACGAACATGCTTGGGTATGATCCCTGTTCCGTGTTCACACGACTTCGGGTCAATACTTGATATATAGCGCAATCGCATCAGTTCCATAGCAGGAAAAAAGCAAGATACTGCAATGTTTTTGCCAGATGGTTCCATCACAATGAATAGCATGGAAGCTATCCAAGACGACATATCGAAGGCTCTCGAAGCAAAGGGATCGACTAATTCCTTTCATGTTCTTCCTGATATCGATCCTTTCTGCGGAAGATCCTCATATGCCAACAAGAGAACGCGGTCACGGAAACGCAAGAGCGTGTTCAGAAGGGCGTTGGCTCTAGGCATCGATGTTGCAGCCGAAACGCTTTGGCCTACCAGATGCGCGATATGCGATAAGCCGGGTGAGGTCATATGCGAGGCTTGCGAAGAGAAGATCCGCTACATCGATGTTCTGCATGCCTGCCCGATCTGTGGATCCCCGTATGGCGCCATCCAATGCAGCGAATGCAACGAAGTGGCCATGAATGCACAAGGACTGGATAGCTTCCCTTTCACCAGGATCGCAAGCGCTGTGCATATCGATGACGACACCAAACGGCTCGTAACTCTCTTTAAGGATCACGATGAACATCGTTTAGCGAGCATGCTGGCTGAGACCATGTGCAGATACATCGACCCTTCCTGGTACAAGGACGCTGAAAAGCACGACGAGCTTACCATCACCTACATCCCGTCCACGAAGGAAGCTCTGCGCAGACGCGGATTTGACCATATGGAGAAGATATCGATGCTGATAGCGGCCAATACCGAGCTGGATCTCATAGACGTATTCGAGCGGCCGAACAGCAAGGATCAACGAAAGCTGACTAGAAAGCAGCGCGCAGAGAACATGCAGCAAAAGTTCAAGATACATGATGGCGCAACGATCCGTAGAAGGATGATGGTTGTAGACGACATCTGCACAACAGGTTCCACCCTCTTCGGTGCGGCCTTGAGCCTTAAGAGCGCCGGATGCGAGGAGATATACGGATTGACCTTCGGAAAAGTGTGCTGAAGCATATCGGAGGATCCATCGATATTTAGATTTACCTTTGCAGGCGATGTATCGTAAAATATCATGCGAGCGGGTCGGATGATCGCGCATTTCCATGTTTGCATGCGAGATGTGAGGAAAGTCCGGGCTCCAAAAGGGCAAGATGCCAGCTAACGGCTGGGCGGGGCGACCCGACGGATCAGTGCCACAGAAAAGAAGACTCCCCCGCTTGTCGGGAGAAAAGCTGAAACGGTGCGGTAAGAGCGCACCAGCACGTCGGTAACGGCGTGGCTTGGTAAACCCCATCTGGAGCAAACGCAAATAGGAATGCCATACGGTAGCCCTGCCGTGCATTCGGGTTGCGCGCTGGAGGCATGCGGCGACGCATGTTCGAGATAAATGGTCATCCTCGACAGAACCCGGCTTACAGACCCGCTCACATTGCAAACCCAAAGGGACGGGGATATTGGGTTGTTTTGCTGATAGCTACTATCTGTTCATACTGATAATAGCAAAACAACCCAATATCCCCGTCCCTTTGGGTTTGTTGCA
This sequence comes from uncultured Eggerthellaceae bacterium, assembly GCA_964469815.1. Lineage (GTDB taxonomy): Bacteria > Actinomycetota > Coriobacteriia > Coriobacteriales > Eggerthellaceae > MGBC163016. The sequence goes on from CAYXZC010000002.1 coordinate 6,247, forward strand.
GGATGAAAAGGAGACGCTATGCAGGATGCAGCGATCATGCGTCGCTTCAAAGGCGCGGTACAGCTTGTCACCTTACATCTATGGCGCGTCGGAAAGACCACCGATATCGATACATGCATCGGATGCGCGAAGGATCTGGGAATGATCGACGCCAAGGATGAGGCTTTCATCCGAAAATGCATATCGATGAACGAGGATCTCGATGGCACCGATACTACCGATACAACAGGGGCGAGCGTAGCCACAGACATAGACGATGATCTTATCCATGAGGTTCAGATGTGCGCCATACGACTGAACTCCGCAGACCCTGCTTGAGCACAGCGTATGAACGGATTGGCAAAAGGTATAAAAAAGGCACTGCGCGATAGCTATCTTCGTGCGAGGGATTCCATTTCACCAAAAGAGCGCAAACTGCGATCCGATAAGGCAGTGAGTGAGCTTTGCAAGAAAGACAGCTTCGCGAACTCTAAGATCATCCTCGCCTATCATCCGATCGGATCGGAATTCGATACCCAGATGCTCATCGAGGCGGCGCTCGTTAGCGGAAAGACCGTCGCCCTTCCGGTAACGAAGGCTCGAAGAAAAGAGCTCGCATGGCATCGAATACAAACGCTCGATGATCTGCTGCCAGGTCATGCGGGCATCCTTGAGCCGAAAGATGATCCGTCAACGCTTCTGGATATCAGCACCTTCGATGAGAGCAACACGATCGCCATAGTGCCAGGAGTCGTCTTCGACAGGAACGGTTATCGAATAGGCTACGGCGGTGGGTATTACGACAGATTCCTCGACCGCTTCGTAGGGAGAACGATCGGCGTTGCGTTCGAGGAACAGGTGGTGGACGATCTTTGCGATATCGGCGCGATCGAACCGCACGATGTTCCCCTGAACGATCTTTTGATAGCGTAAGCGTGTCAAGCCATATGTCCATCTGTAGCACTCTTGGGGCGATCAAGATCGCCCCCTACGCGTGTGCTCACAGGTCAAGACCGCAATACGTTCAAGATGGCAAAATGCGAATGGGATATGCTTGAGTCGAGGCTAAGCCAAAGGAGCCGTGAGATCCACTCGTGGCGGTCTTCCACGAGTTAGCTCACGGCGACGACGCATCGAGACGAAAGTATATCCCGTTCGCAATATACGAATGGGCATAAAAAGGGCAGGATCAAGATCCTGCCCCTACACGTCACTGCGATCAAAAAGCGCGATGGATCACTTAATCTGCTCCAACTGAACAGGAGCATCAAGGGCATCACCGTGATCGGACTCAGAGGCATCGACCTCATCGTTGCTCTGGCCGCCGAGCTGCGAGTTCACATCCATCATATGCTTGAAGTTGTCGATGAATCCTTGCATCTGAAGCTCGCCTGTATCAACGGCGTATGGCAGATCCTCCGGAGGAGCAGCGACCTCGATCTTGGAATTCTTGATGAAGTTCTCCATGAAAGAGTTGTACGCATCGATATTCATGAGATACACAACGTATTCACGGGAATAGCCCGAGATGTTATCGCTCACCTCGTCAAGAGAGGAGATGTCGCTATATGCCGGATATGCTCCCTTGATGTATTCGAGCACGCGATCATCCAATGTATCGATATATCCTGATTCCGGATTGACGTAATAGACTATCTCGTTCTGCAGAAGGCTGTTGCGATTCTGCGCGATGAAGGCTTCCTTGGTGAATCCGCCTTCCTCAACGAGCTCCCAATACTCGTCTTCGGAATCAATGTTGCGATCCTTCATATCCTGCTGGAATATCTCATCCAACTGCTCATCGTCCACTTCGATCCCCACCGATGCGGCCGCTTGCACCACGAGTTCTTGATTGATGAGAAGATTTAACACGAAATTGCGAAGATTCTCGGTATTGCCGTAGCTCTCGCCCTCATAGACGAACTGCGTCCATTCATCTTCATCTTCCAGATCCATGGACTTACGATAAGCCTCCACATAGTCCGTAACCTCTTGCTCGGATATCTCGACACCGTTAACCTCCGCGGCAACGCCTTCGGGTAGGTGGGCATAATCGGATACCGCATATGAGGCCAAAGGCTGCTGGGCGGTTCTTGGGGCCATCTCCTTGGAAGGAGGTGTCGTCATAGCCGTTACGATGGAAAACGCGATGCATACTATCGCGATGATGGCGACTATCGTCATAACGGCCATATCCGACCCTGAGAGCTTTCGATCCACCGCAACCGGCGTATTCTCGGCCTTCGCGATGTTATGCATGGCCTTCTTCTCTATATCTGAAGCTTCAACTTTGTTCTCTTCGCTCATTGAAGAAACCTTTCGGGACAAGCATTTACACTCTTATATCATGATAGATCAAAATGGACTGCAAGTAGGGCTTTAAGCGAAACCTACACATAAATCCGCGCATTAGCCGTCCCCAACTGATCGCCAAAAGGGCTCCAAAAGGCTTGAGAGACATTTGATATGACCCTTTCTCTCCCTTGACCCTTTGTCTTTGATGTGACCCTTTGTCTCCTCAAGCTATGGGTTGCCCAGCTCAGAAAAAGCCGTTCTCGGCAAGGAAGGATGCGGAGATGCCGCCGGGCGCATCCTCGGCTCGAGATCCTGCACCGTCGAAGGTCGCCAGCTTCTCCACGTATTTCGCGATGATGTCGCACTCAAGGTTCACGTGCGAACCGATCTGCAGCTCATCCAAGTTGGTATTGGCCATGGTATGCGGGATCACAGACACGCTGAAACCGGTACGAGCGGCATCGACCACCGTAAGGCTTATGCCGTTCAAGGCAACAGAACCCTTCTCCACGATATATCGTAGCGCAGAAGCAGGAGCCGAGAAGCCCAGCACATACGCATTGTTGGCGCGCACCTTCGAGATAAGATCCACCACGCAGTCTATATGCCCGGATACAATATGTCCTCCGAAGCGCCCATCGCACGGCATCGCGCGCTCAAGGTTCACCCGACTTGCCCTAACAAGACCGCCGAGATTGGATCGCTTCATGGTCTCCGGCATAACATCTGCCCGAAACCCATGAGGGCTCATATCGGCAACGGTCAAGCACACGCCGTTCACAGCGATGCTATCTCCCACCGATGTGCCCTCCATCACGCGCTTCGCCTCTATCGAGATAGAAGCGTCGGCTCCGGATCTCACGATGCTCGCAACGCATCCGACCTCTTCGATGATACCTGTGAACACATCTCCTCCGATCAAAGGATCAAAGACCTACGATTCGTGCGATCGATCCCAAACAACGCTGCCCGATACAAGGATGTCGCCGTTAAACTGCTCGATCTTCACGTTCTCCAACTGCGCCGCCTCATCGGGCAAAGCCACGCCTTCGCCCGCCACAGCCGATGACGCCTTAGCCCCACCGAAGATCTTCGGAGCTATGAAGACCTCGACCTTGTTGGGCAAACGCGCATCGAAAAGCGAACCTAAGAGCGTGGCACCCCCCTCAACGTACACGCTATCAAGACCCATCTCTCCCAAGATGGCGAAAAGCCGCACGAGATCCGCATGCCCCTGCTCATCCTCACCCACGATGATGATGCCGCAACCTGAATCCTTGTACGGCGCCAAGGCCGCCTCATCGGATACGCAGGTCGCGATGTATGTGGGTTGCTCAGTTGCGCTCAAGACCACTTGGGCATCCTTCGGGCATCGAAGGTGCGTATCCACCACGATGCGTGTCGGCTGATGCAGCCCTAGATCCGAAGCGGCACCGTATCCGTCCAATATGCTTCCCAAAGCATCCACTGCGGAATCATCAATAGGATCGAGGCGCGCGCTCAGCAACGGATCATCTGCTATCACCGTACCCACGCCCACCATTATCGCCGCGTAGGTCGCTCGATCCTCATGGACACGATGCCTTGCAGAGCTTCCCGTTATCCAGCGAGATGCTCCCGTACGCGTGGCCACCTTGCCATCCAGCGTGCATGCGAACTTGACCACGATATAGGGCGTATGTTCGGTTATGAAGTGAAAGAACGGCGCATTCAAGGCATCGCATTCGTCTTCCAGCACGCCGCATCGCACTTCGATACCGGCGGCTTCCAGACGCGATACGCCCCGTCCGGCAACAAGGGGATTCGGATCGGAGGATCCGACCACCACGCGTGCCACATCGGCATCAACCAAAGCATCGCAACAAGGAGGCGTCTTGCCCGTATGCGCACAAGGCTCGAGCGTCACATATACCGTTGCGCCGCATGTGTCCTCGCCACGACGCGCGCAATCCGCCAAAGCCTCCCGCTCTGCATGGGGCGCACCGAAGCGTGTGTGATAGCCCGCCCCTATCACACAGCCGCCCCTCACGATTATGCATCCGACCATCGGGTTGGGGTTCACCCAGCCTGCGCCCCTCTTGGCAAGGCGGATGGCAGCGCGCATGTAGTCCTCATCGCCCAAGATATGCCTGCTACACTCTGCGGATGGGTATGCAGATGGATCGTCGGATGAACCATCGGATGGATCATCGGCCAGGATATGATCGAAGCCTTCTGCAGCAACGCTATCGGCCACAGCAACACGCATATCGTCCATCAGATGACCACCATCTCATGGGTGGAGGCGGTGAACACATCGAAGCCCTCCTCGCATATGACCCCGAAATCCTCCAAGCGCATCCCGAAACTACCGGGGATATATATACCGGGCTCGACCGTCACCACGCTTCCGGACTGCAACGGCTTGTTGTTCCTAGGAGATAATACGGGCTCCTCATGTATCTGGATGCCGACCCCATGCCCGAGCCCATGCCCCATGCGATCACCGAATCCGGCCTCGATGAGCACCTCTATCGCCCATCTGTGAGCCTCAGCACCCGTAACGCCGACGTGAAGCCTCTCCTCCACCGTTTCATTCGCGCGCCGAAGGGCATCCCACGCATGCCGCATGGTGCCATCGGGCTTGCCGACGAAAACAGTGCGGGTCATATCAGAGCAATAACCATCCTTCCTGGCACCGAAATCCATGACGATGCACTCCCCACGCTCTATCCTCTTATCGCTCACGACGGCGTGGGGAGAAGCCCCGTTCGCCCCGCTGGCAACGATGGTCGTGAAGGCCAGCGAATCGGCCCCGAGCCTGAACATCTCATCGTCAAGCTCAAGTTGGATCTCGCGCTCGGTCATACCGGGCTTGATGAAGCCGATGATGTGCTCGAATGCTGCATCCGTTATGGCCTGCGCAGCGCGAAGCTTCTCGATCTCGCCTTCATCCTTGCGCGCACGCAACTGCAAGATGATCCCATCGGTCTCCTCGAAGGGAAGATACGCCCCTTCGAGCGTCTCTTTGAGACTTTGGCTCGATGCTCCCTGGAGCGCATCGGCGTAGCCTTTCGTGAATTCGCGCTCCATCGCCCTGTACTGCGAAAGGGAGATAGAATCCTCGATGGCCAGCAACGGATGCGCAGGCAGCTCTTCTGCGAAATGATACAGATACCGCTTCCACATGGTGAACAGCCATTCTGAGAAGCGAACGTTCTCCGAATTGATGTAGATCAAAGTGTCGGCCGCCTCGCGCTCAAGAGCTGTGGCATAACGCGAGTCGGAATGGAGGTATGCCCACCTCTCGAGCGTCGGTATGAACATAGCATGCGCCTGTTCCTCATCGAACACGCCCTGAAAGCCGGTGAGCCATTCGATGTTGGCGGTATCGCGCACATACATCGCCTGAACCCCGCCAGCGATGAGCACGCGCCTCAGAGCTTGAACCCTATCCTTCGAGCAATGCATCAACGGCCTCCAAATAGCCTCGCTTGCCATGTCCTTTGATCTTCGCAAAGCAAACACCATCGAAAACGGATATCTTGCGGAATTCCTCACGGGAATCAACATCCGAGATATGAACCTCGACCACAGGCGTGTCGATGCTCGCAACGGCATCGCGAAGCGCATAGGAATAATGCGTATGCGCTCCCGGATTGTAGATCACGCCATCATAGGCCGTATGCGCCTCATGCAGCTTATCGATGAGCGCACCTTCGTGATTGGATTGGAAGCAGTCTATATTCACACCACGCTCATGCCCGTAGGCGACCACTTCCTCTTCTATGGATGCAAGCGTATCCGCACCATAGATGGCAGGCTCGCGGATCCCGAGCATATTCAGATTCGGGCCATTCATCAACAGATAGCGTGTCATATCCTAGATCCTAACCTCACGTGCCTTTCCCTGCGTTGCCTACGACGATGCCCTGGCAAGATCATCCCTGTATGCGAAGTAATCGCGAAGAGCGCTCTTGACCTCATCATCAGGAACCTCGCATATGCACCAATCGGCAACGTCCTTCACCAGCACGAAGCGCATATTGCCACCGCGCGCCTTCTTATCCGTCCTCATAGCCTCGACGATGTCCTCAGGAGTTGCATACCAATCAAGGCTCTCAAGTCCGAGCGTATCCAACAGCTCCGACATCGCAAGGGCAAAATCCCCATCGGTCCCGACGAGCCTAGCTCCTAGGAAATTGGCGAACCTCATCCCTTCGGCCACAGCTGCTCCGTGCGAGAATTTCCCGTATCCGGCGAGCAGCTCTATCGCATGCGCCAGCGTGTGCCCGTAGTTCAAGCACTCGCGAACCCCGCGGCTTTCCGTCTTGTCCTGCGATACCACGTTCGCCTTGAAGACGACCGACCTCTCTATGGCGCTCTTCACCACATCGCTTGCGCGAACAGAAAGGGCTTGTGCGTTCTCCATCATCCAGAAGAAGAAATCATTGGAATCGATAGCAGCGGATTTCGCTATCTCGGCGCATCCGCACCTCCATTCGCGATCGTCCAGCGTGGAGAGGGTGTCGATGGATGCGCAGACATAGGCAGGTTGCTTGAACGTGCCCACAAGGTTCTTGCCCGCCGAAAGGTTCACGGCGGTCTTTCCGCCAACGGAGGAATCGACCATGGCCAGAAGCGTTGTGGGCACCTGCACCACATCGATCCCGCGCATATAGGTGGAAGCGGCAAATCCCGCAAGGTCGCCCACCACCCCGCCGCCGAGCGCGACCACGAAACTATCCCGTGTGAGCTTCAATGCGGCCATGCCTTCCCAGACCTCATCTATCACTTCGAGCGATTTCGCATCCTCGCCTGCCGGAACCACGATGTCGCTTACCCTGTAGCCCGCATCCTGCAAAGAGCTCTTCGCTGCATCCAGGTACAGAGGAGCAACATTGGCATCGCTTATGACGAGCACGCTGGGCGCATCCTTGATGCCGTCGATCTTCTTGCAATAGGCACCCAGCCCCGACAAGATGCCATCTCCTATGCGCACGTCATAATCTTGTTCTCCGGGAATGCCTATGACTATCTTGGTTGTCGGCATAGCACACCTTCCTGTTCCAACAGCGCTTGCACCTCGGATGCGATCTGGTGCACCCCTTTTCCCAAGGTCGACACGTTCGCATCGCAGGCAGATTCATAGAGCGGATGCCTATCGCGAAGGCGCGCTCTGGCAGACTCGATGTCCGAGAACAGCGGACGGGAGGACTTATCGCTGATGCGCGAAGAGGCCTCATCGGCATCCACCTCAAGATAGACAACGTAGCCTTTATCCTTCATGATCCGGACATTGTCATCACGAACGACTATCCCGCCTCCGCAGGACACGAGCATCGGATACTCGCTCTCGGCGAATTCCCGAAGCGCTTCGGTCTCCAATCTGCGAAAGCCGTCCTCCCCGCTCTCGGCGAAGATGTTCGGGATGGGTCTTCCCGCCTTGCGCTCTATGTACTTGTCCATATCCACAGAAGCGATACCGCACTTGCGGGCAAGCTTGCGCGCAACGCTGGATTTTCCTGCGCCCATGAAGCCTATGAGGAATACAGGTCGCTCAAGTTCGTAGGCAGTGCGCTTCTTTTGGCAATCGGATCGCATCATCGACCCATCGTGGCCAATCGCGATCTATAGGATTCGATGTTCGCGCGAAGATCCGCCATGGATGTGCATCCGAACGAACGCGTGTAGGCATCTGCCAGCACCATGGCAAGCTCGCCTTCCGCCACAACAGCAGCAGCCGGTACAGCGCAAACATCGCTTCTCTCACGTGATGCCTCTTCGACTTCGAGCGTATCCATGTTGATGGTCTGCAGCGGTGTCATGAGCGTGGGGATCGGCTTCATGGCCGCACGTACCACAAGGGGCAAGCCCGTTGTCATGCCACCTTCCAAGCCTCCTGCGTTGTTGGATGTTCGGGTGAAGTTGAATCCATCCAACACGATGGGATCATGCACCTTCGACCCGGGAAGCTTCGCAGCTTCGAAGCCCAACCCGAACTCCACGCCCTTGATGGCCGGGATCGAGAACATAGCGGCGCCGATCCTCGATGTTAGGCGCTCCGATCCATCCACGAAGTTGCCAAGTCCGGGAACAAGGCCTGTCGCGACCACGCGAAAGGTTCCACCTAAGCTCTCACCTGCGGCTTTCGCGTTGTCGATCGCCGTCATCATCGCAAAGGACGTGGGCTCATCAGGGCAGCGCACCTCGGAGAACTCTATAGGAGCAGGGTTGTGCAGCAGCTTCTCGAACAGAGTCTCATCCTCGAAGAGCTCCACATCCCCGATGGAGGTCACATAGCTGAAAACCTCGACGCCCAAAGCGGCCAGAAATTCACGGGCGATCCCTGTTGCAGCCACTCTTGCTGCCGTCTCTCTGGCACTTGAGCGCTCGAGGATATTGCGACAATCGTCGGTATTGTTGCGAAGCATCCCAACAAGATCGGCATGACCCGGACGAGGCGTGATCTCACGCACCAATCCGGAAGGAGGCTCACCGAACTGAGCCATGCGCTCCTCCCAGTTCGCCCAATCGCGATTCTGAACCGTTATGGCGATGGGCGCTCCGGTGGTCACGCCGAACCGAACGCCGCTCGTGATTTGCGCCGTATCCTTCTCTATGGCTTGCCTGCCTCCACGGCCATACCCGCTTTGACGACGTGCCATATCCCTGTTTACCCTGTCGATGGATATGGCAAGCCCTGCAGGGATGCCGCTTACGATGGCATTCAACTGCGAACCGTGGCTTTCACCCGCTGTGATGTATTGCATATTGCTCCCGTTTCTTCGTGTTCATCCTAAATTGTAACGCGAAAGAGAGCTCGCTGCGATTTCTTGGAGGTTAAAACTCGGCAGCCTTCCACATGAGGTCGAACATATCATCGAAGGAAAGCTTCAGATCGATGCCTGCTATCTCGCATACTATGGTGGCTGATATGACCGCTTGCGCGACCAGCATGCCCGCACCATCGAACGTCCGACATCCGGCACGGCGCGCCGATGCGACCATGGCGGTCGTCCCATGGCCGTACACGGTATCCATGACCACCTGCGAGCTATTCAGAAGGGATGTGTCGAACGGAGCCGGATCACCCGGGTTCATCCCGAGGGATGTGGCATCGATGATGATATCAGCTGCGGCTATGGCCTGCTTCGAGGTGGCATAGCTTCCGTACTTGAAATCCGCCTTCTCATATGCTTGGACGAAGCTCAAATGACCGTCTGTCGCGGAAGGCAGGTCTATGGCTGTTGATGCGAGGTGATGGTAGTCATCGAGGTAACGCGATATCACCCGTGCCGCCCTGTCCTTGTCGCGCCCCAGCAAGAGCACCTCACAAGCTCCGGCCTGCGCGCAGGCATGAAGGATGGAAAGCGATGTCGGGCCTGTTCCGCATATGACGACATGCTCGTCATTGAAGACCACCCCTTCGCGCTCAAGGTACGCAACGCATCCTTGCCCATCGACGTTATAGCCCACGAGCGTGCCGTCCTTGTTCACGAGCAGATTCACCCCTTTGGCCAATTGCGCCGTTGCCGCTTTGAAGTCAGCTGCCTCGTAGGCCTCGGGTTTGTAGGGAGTGGTTATGTTGATGGAAAGGAAATCGCGCGCGCGCAAGAAGCTTTCAGCCTCTTCCACCGTCGGGATGTCCGCGAAATCGTATTCCCATGGAAGGCCGAGCTTCTCGTAGAGCGCATTGTACATCGCGGGCGATTTCGAGTGCGATATCCCGCGCCCTAGGATGTAGAGGTTCTCGTGATCGTTGAGGGTCATGATCAATTGAATGTCGCTTGATGCTGATCGTAGGTCACACTGAAGGAATGCGAGCCGTCTTCATTGGTGAAGAAGAACATGTAGTCCGTTTTCTCAGGCGAGCATACCGCTTGGATGGCAGCCAGAGAAGGGCTGCATATCGGAGTGGGTGGAAGACCGGAATTGGTGTAGGTGCTATAAGGGGTGTTTGCATGCACATCTTCCGGAGTGGGATCGTGACCGACCTCATAGGCTGTTGTGGCATCGGACTCAAGATACGGCCTGTCGGATGCCAGGCGGTTGTAGAACACAGAGGCAATGGTGGGCATGCTCTCGGCGTTCGATTCCTTCTCGACTATCGATGCCAATTTCAGTACATCGTATTCGTTAAGCCCGCGGCTTTGCGGATACGACCAATCTATCTGGGATGTTTCGGCCTGGAACTGATCGAGCATCATGCGGATGAAGCTCGTAGCATCATCTGTAGGGGAAAGATTGTAGGTCTTGGGGAACAGATAGCCCTCCAAGGAATTGCTCCCCGCCTCTGCGAGGAAGGGGTAATCCAATGAATAGACCGAGGCATCGGAGGATGCTGCGATAAAGGACTCTGCGGTTATCCTGTTATCTGTAGCCTGTGCCACAGTATCGGCGATGTTGCTTATCGTGAACCCTTCAGGGATCGTGACCGATGTTCCGGTCGATGAAGGGCCGATGAGCAGCGCTTCGAGAATCTCATCTTGGGTCATGCCGCCCTTGAAAAGGTATACACCGGGTATTAGCGATCCAGCTGCATTCTTGCTGTTCATAAGATCGACGAACTGACCGGCGTTTGCTATCAAGCGCTCGGATGCAAGATCATCCGCTACATCACGTGCGCCTTCGCCTTGCTCGACCGTGACGACCACCTCTTGGCCGTCAGGAAGAAGCTCAACCGTATCGGTGCACGACCTTACGATCAGGAAAACAGCGATTATCAACGCTGCCAGTATCGCGATGGCTATTATGATCGGCGCTTTGGAGCGCTTGGGTTGTATGGCGCTAGTATCGTAGGTCTTGAACTGCTGAGATGCCTTTGCATGCGCCGAACGAGCGGCGCGACTGTTCTTTGATGAGATCGGAACTTGCTTTGAATGGAATGCCACAGGTTCTACCTTTCATTCGCTGATGATCTGCGATCGAGCCATGACTGCAAAAAGATGCTTGCAGCCACCATGTCTACTTTTCCTCGCATAGCCCTTTCATCATATCCCATTTCCCTCAATTTGCGCTTCGCATCCGCCGATGAGAGCCGCTCATCTGAGAATTCGATAGGGATCCCTGAGCTCTTCGAAACGCTCTGCGCCATCTCTTTGATATGCTCAGCCTGATGCCCTGCTTCTCCGGATAGCGTCAAAGGCAATCCGCAAACAAGGAGCTCAGGCTCCCAATCCTCGAGCAATCGTTGGAAGGACTTCGAGCACGCCATCACCTCGGCGCTCGGGAGCACACAGATAGGCGTTGCCAGCATCTCGGTGGGATCGCTCACAGCAATACCCGTTCGCACATCCCCAATGTCGAGCGCCATTATCCTCATATGCATCTCCATCCCGAAAAGCGACCCAGTGCAAAAGATCCCGACACGCTCGATGCACGAGCCAACGTGATCGGCACCTTGGCCTCAATGAACACCATCATGGCCTTGGATGGCACGATCAGCATCATCTAAAGGAGCATATCCCTTGCGATAGCGAGTGCATCGTCTATGCCGGCCGCGTTCTTGCCTCCGGCCTGCGCCATCGTGGGCTTGCCGCCACCGCCGCCCCCGATCGCAGGCCCCATGGCCTTGATGATCGCATTGGCATCGAACCCCTTCGCTACCGCCTCATCCGTACCGGCGGCCATGAGGACGACCTTGCCATCATGCTCTCCGGCAACGACCATGGCACCGGGCTCACCCATGCGCGTGCGGACGACATCCCAAAGATGCCGCTGTCCGCCAGCCTCCACAGCTTGAGCCCGAGCGATGATGAGCGGGTACCCATTGGGAGCTTGAACAGCCTGTTCGAGCAACGCATTGATCCCATCGTCGGAAACCGTGTCCTTAGCTCGCTTGGCGGCTTGCTGCATCTCTTTGAACGACTTCAGATTGGAAGCTGTTCGCTCGGAGACATCGAACAGGGGCACCTTGAGCTCGGCGGCCGTCTCTTTGAGCTCGTCTTCGACCTTGTTCACATATGCCAGCGCACCGAAGCTCGTCACAGCTTCGATCCTGCGAAGATTGGCACCGACACTCGTCTCGGCTGTGATCTTCATGAATCCGATCTCTGCGGTGTTGTTCACATGGCATCCGCCGCAAAGCTCCTGTGAGAAATCGCCAGCCTCCACAACACGCACCTTATCGCCATACTTCTCTCCGAACAGAGCCGTGACCCCATTGGCGCGCGCCTCATCGAGAGAGGTCTCATAGATCGTGGTGGGGATGGCCTCCATTATCTTGTTGTTCGCGACCATCTCGACCTCGCGGATCTGCTCGGGGGTCATAGCCTCGAAATGCGTGAAGTCGAAGCGAAGCCGATCAGGCCCAACATAGGAACCAGCCTGCTTCACATGGGCTCCGAGCACTTGTCGAAGAGCTGCATGGAGGATATGCGTGCCCGTATGGTTACGCTCGATAGCGCTCCTGCGATTGTCGTCGACGACAGCGATGACGCTGTCCCCCACATTCAAGGTGCCGCCTTCGATCTTTGCCGCATGCACGTACAGACCGCTCTCGGGCGTAGTGGTGTCAACAACATAAGCGACAACATCATCTTTGACGATCTGACCCGTATCCCCGACTTCGCCACCCATCTCAGCATAGAACGGGGTCGTATCCAAGACGATCTCGACCTCATCTCCGCTTTGAGCCGACTCGACCGGGCGACCCTGCTTGATGATGGCGCGGATGCTTGCCGGAGCCTCCGTTTTGTCGTAGCCCACGAATTCAGTGGCGCCAACATCGTTGAGGATGTCGGTATAGATGCCGCCATAGGTTGACCAAGCAGCCTCGGCATCCTTCGCGCCGGCATTGCGGGCGCGCTCGCGCTGGGAGGCCATCTCGGCATCGAATCCATCCATGTCTATATCGATGCCCTTCTCACCTGCGATCTCGGCTGTGATCTCGACCGGGAAACCGTAGGTGTCGTGAAGAGTGAAGGCGGTCTTGCCGGGAAGCGTGCTGCCTTCGAGCTTGGAGAGCTCTTCTTCAAGATAGGACTTGCCTTGGCGAAGCGTTGCTCCGAAACGCTCCTCCTCCGACAGGATGAGCTTGCGTTCGAGCTCGCGGTTCTCGACGATCTCGGGATACACATCGCCCATGAGGCGAACGATCTCATCCACATATTCGTTCAGGAAAGGGCCATCGACCCCGATAAGATGCGCCTTCATGATGGCGCGGCGCAGAAGGCGGCGAAGCACGTACCCGCGTCCCTCGTTGGATGGCAGGATGCCATCGGCAATCATGAACGTCACAGCGCGAGAATGGTCGGCCATGATGCGAAGGCTCAGGTCGGTCGCCTCGTCCTGCCCATAGACCACGCCTGCAAGCCTCTCGCCTACCGCAACGAGCGAACGCAGGACATCGGTCTCGTAGTTGCTCTGCACACCCTGCATGATGGCGGCGATGCGCTCAAGACCCATTCCGGTATCGATGTTCTTCTTCGGAAGCTCCTCTAGCGTGCCGTCCTCTTGGCCATCGAACTGGGTGAACACGCAATTCCAGTACTCAAGATACCGATCGCAGTCGCATCCTGGCGCGCAATCTGGGCTGCCGCATCCGAAATCAGGGCCTTGATCGAAGTAGAGCTCCGAGCATGGGCCGCAAGGCCCTGTGGGACCGGCACGCCAGAAGTTGTCATCTTCGCCCAAACGAGAGATATGGCTGTCTTCGATCCCCAGATCCTTCCAGATCCCAATGGTCTCATCATCGTTCTCGAACACGGTGAAGTAGAGCTTCTCTATAGGAAGCCCCAACACGTTCACGGAGAAGTCGAGCGCCATCGAGCACATCTCGCGTTTGAAGTACTTGCCGAACGAGAAATTGCCGAGCATCTCGAAGAAGCTCAAGTGGCGCCCTGTGGTGCCGATGATGTCGATATCGTTGGTACGCACGCATTTTTGCACGGTGGTCGTTCCCACATAGGGCTCTTCCAGTTGCTTTTGCTGCAAGAAATATGGCTTGAACTGCACCATCCCGGCGCTGGTGAGCAAAAGGGACGGATCATCGGGTACAAGGGACGAAGAAGGCATGCGCTTGTTGCCCTTCTCTTCGAAATACCTCAGATAAGCCTCGCGGATCTCGGCGGTTGTCATGTAGTTCATCTGTATTATCCCTTTGCTCGCAATACTGCCGGTCGTATCGGAATTCCGGCAACTGCTCCGGATCCGTTTCATTCATGCAATTATATTGCCTTTTGCCCCCATTGGCATACAAGATAGATACCATAGACGAAATTCATCCGCTGAATAGCAGAACTCTTGCGTTTTGGTGGCCGAAGTTGCATTTATACTTAGACACGCTTTAGCAAACCTACGTCGGAAACAGCGGTCTATCCGGCGCGCGATCACTCATCTGAAGGAGGCAGCGGATGTCACAGTATTTCCAACCTGAAATCGAGACGATGCCGCGCGAGGAATTGCGCGAGCTTCAGCTCGATGAATTGAGATCCACCATGAAGAATGCCCTCGATAACGTGGAGTTCTACCGCGAATCGTTCGCCGATGCCGGAGTGGGGCTTCAAGATCTGCAGACATTGGAAGACATCTCCAAGTTCCCATTTATCACAAAGCAGGATATGCGGGATGCCTACCCCTTCGGATTGTTCGCTCGCAAGAATGAAGACGTTGCCCGCATACATGCATCATCGGGAACCACAGGACAAGCCACGATCGTAGGGCATACGCAGACCGACCTGGATAATTGGGGCGACTGCTTCGCCCGCGGCATCGCCATGGTCGGCGGCTCGAAGGACTCCACCATCCAGGTATCCTACGGATACGGTCTGTTCACAGGCGGTCTTGGCGCGCATGCCGGCGGCGAGGCGATGGGATGCACCGTCATCCCGACATCATCGGGCAACACCAAGCGCCAAGTGCAGATGATGAAGGATCTCGGCACGGACATCCTGGCATGCACCCCCTCGTATGCGCTGCTCATCGCGGATACGGCCATCGAGATGGGATATGACCCGGCCAATGACTTCAAGATCTCGGGCGTCATCTGCGGAGCAGAGCCGGCCTCTGAGAACATGCGCCAAGAGATCGCTGACAAGCTGGGCGTTCAGTACTGCGATGTTTACGGGCTTTCCGAGATCATGGGGCCAGGCGTTGCCATGGAGTGCGCCAACCGCGGTGGCCTTCACATCGCCGAAGACCAGTTCCTATGCGAGATCATCGATCCGGAGACCTTGGAGGTCCTTCCCGATGGGCAGTGGGGCGAGCTCGTGATCACCACGCTAACCCGCGAATGCACGCCTTTGATCCGCTATCGCACACGCGACGTCACGCGCATCATCAGCGAGCCATGCGAGTGCGGGCGCACGCATCGCAAGATCGACCGTTTGCGCGGGCGCACCGATGACATGCTGATCATCCGCGGTGTGAACGTATTCCCAAGCCAGATCGAGCAGGTCATAACCGAATTCCCCGAGATCGCCACGCAATATCAGATCATCCTTTCCAACAACGGGCCGCTCGACAAGGTCGAGCTTCGCGTGGAGACCGTCCCCGAATTCCCGATCGACGAGGTGCGCAAGCTCGAAGACCTCAAGGCAAGGCTTGGCGCAGAGCTCAAGAGCAACCTGCAGATATCCGTCGATATCAAGCTCGTGGAGCCTAAATCGATCGAGCGTAGCGAAGGCAAGGCCAAACGTATCATCGACAACAGGAACTAAGCGAAAGGAAATGCCATGATAAGCCAGTTGACCGTTTTCCTAGAGAACAGAAAAGGGCATCTAGCCTCCGCAACGCGCGCCATCTCTGATGCCGGGATAAACATGCATGCGCTGTACCTGGCCGACACCGAGGATTTCGGTGTCGCCAGGATCCTCTGTGACAGCCCCGAGCGCGCGAAGGACATCCTGGTCGATGGGGGTTTTCGAGCAGCTGTGACACAACTCATCGCTGTGAAGCTCAAAGACGAGCCGGGCTCTCTAGCATCCCTTCTCGAGCTTTGCGATAGCAACGATATGAATGTTGAATACGCATATTGCTTCATCGCCGCCGGCGGTGAGGTGGTCGACGTTCTGAAGATCAACGGTGAAGGTGCAGAGGAGATGCTCACCAGCAACGGATACGCGACGCTAGAAGCAGAAAACCTTTATACCGAGTGATCCTTTGACCAACAGACCCGCAAGGCAGCTTCAAAGCATCGGTTCGCCTTGCAATTCACGCCTATCGGCAGCTATCTCCCAGGAGAGGCTGCCGATCTTGCATTCATCACGATCAAGCAGTCATATCAAGCGGTCATATCAAGCGGTCATACAGCCTGAGGGTCCTGCCTGATCACACGATCGATAGGATCGATGATGCGATGGTGGTATCGGATCGGATCGGTTCGAACAGAGCGCTAAGTCCGATCCCCTCGATCCCTGCCTGCAAAATACATCTTCGTCAGAACCAGTAGGCAGAAATCCTGCCTGCTGCCCACATGGCATTTCTCGAAGATATTCCTCGCATGGAAGCTTACCGTGCTCTTCTCCAGCATCATCAACTTCGATATATGCAGGTAAGATATCCCGAATAGAATATAGAAGGCCACGGCCTCTTCCTTTTTGGTCAGATGATAGTCCTCGAGCATCGATAGCTGCAATGCCCGGTACCTGTATACCAGTCCCTCGATCTCAGATGCGGTCTTCGGCTTGCTTTTCAATACGTTCGGTTTCTTTTCACGTTCGTCGAAATCATGCATCAACGATTCGTAGATTCTATGCTTTCTATTCATGGTTACACCTCTTTTCAAGATGTGAAGCACTTTACGTACTTAAACGAAAGCAAGCCCTCCTTTGCACCCATGTTGTCGTATTATGTAGCCAATAAGGCGATCCGAAGGGGTAAAAATTGATAAAAGATTTCGACATCAAAGATATCGCGCTTGCCGATGAAGGTCTTGCAAGGATCCAATGGGCTGACCGCGATATGCCCGTACTGGCGAAGATCCGCTCGCGCTTCGAGAAGGAACGCCCTCTCGAGGGTGTCAGGATCGGCGCTTGCCTGCATGTTACGACAGAGACGGCCAACCTGATAAGAACACTTGTTGCGGGCGGCGCAGAGGTTAGGCTATGCGCGTCCAATCCCCTCTCCACGCAAGACGATACAGCCGCCAGCTTGGTGCGAGATTTCGGCGTCAGCGTATATGCCATAAAAGGTGAGGACACAGAAACGTATTACAAGCATGTCGATGCTGTCATCGATTTCAAACCGCAGATCACCATAGATGACGGCGCCGATGTGGTCGGACGCATACACGAGAGCAGGCGCGATGCCCTGCAGTACATCATCGGAGGCGCTGAGGAGACCACCACAGGTGTCATCAGGCTTGCAGCCATGGCCGCCGATGGTGCGCTTGAGTATCCGATAATCGCTGTGAACGATGCGAAGACGAAGCACTTCTTCGACAACAGATATGGAACAGGGCAATCCACCTTGGACGGCATAATCCGCCTCACCAATAGATTGCTGGCAGGTCGCACGTTCGTTGTGTCGGGTTATGGATGGTGCGGCAAAGGCCTTGCCATGAGAGCCCGCGGGATGGGATGCCAGGTCGTAGTGTGCGAGGTGGATCCCACCGCAGCACTTGAGGCGCACATGGATGGCTTTGCGGTGATGCCGCGTGAAGAGGCGGCAAAGATCGCTGACATTTGGGTGACGGTGACCGGCAATCTCAACGTCATCGATGATGTGTGCTACGAGAACATGAAGGACGGCGCCATCATATGCAATTCCGGACATTTCAACTCCGAGATCAACATCCCGTGGCTCGAGGAGCATGCGGTCAAGATCGAGGAGATAAAGCCCATGGTCGTTGAGTACACCCTCGCAGATGATCGCACCATAATCCTCCTTGCAGAAGGGCGCCTTGTGAACCTATCGGGAGCGGAGGGGCATCCTGCGAACGTCATGGACATGAGCTTTGCGAACCATGCACTTTGTGCTGAGTATCTGCTCGAAAATGCCAAGGAGATGAAACCTGAGGTCTATGATGTTCCGGAGGAGATCGACGAGAAGGTTGCGCTCCTTAAGCTCGATACCCTTGGGATCAAGATAGATACGCTAACAGATGAGCAGATCAAATACATGAACTCCTGGAACATGGGTACTGTATAGCAGAAGCACCGAAGCTGATCGGAGCGATCGTGAAGAAGAACACACCATGGGTGATCCTTGCCTGCGCGATGGGGCTCATGCTCATCATCGGCGCTGGTATCAGCATAACGAGCATAGTTGGCGGCTTAAACGAGCTAGGCTCTTCGTCTGCGGGCGCGGGGGTGCAAAGAGGCTCTGGAGCCGCAAATGCGAACAGCCAAAAGGATTCCGATGCGAGCAGGAGCTATGCGGAGGATCTGGTGGTCGTGAATCCCGGTCAGATCTATTCGATCGATGAGCTAGAAGAGCTATATGGGGTCTCGCTCCAGCAGCCTGATGGCGATAGTTGCTATGCCGGGATATATGAGGTCGGGAAAACGCACGATCTGATTCCGGGGATCTATCATATGGATGGCGATCAAGAGGACATGAGCCATTTCTGCATATTCTCGCCACGAAAGACGGCGAGCAAGGACGGATATCAGATAAAGGCGCTCGTCGAGTACTTCGGAGACTATTTCGCGGAATTCTCTGAAGGCGAGCTCGTGGTCTTCATCCCCGATAACGATAATTTCACCATGAGCCTTTCCACTGATGAACCGATGGATGTCAGCGAACCTCTGGATAGCGGGTGCTATCGTGTGGGTATCGATATCCCGGCCGGAACATATGACCTCACTCTGGAAGCTGTTTCCCAAAGGGAGATCGAATACTCCAATTCCGTGAGTGCAGCTTATGTTATGAAGGATCTGCGATTCGACGATGATTCCATCGTTTCGAGCGTCCCGGTCGAGAGCGGAGCTATGGCTAGCGTGACCGTAGAAGACGGTCAATACTTAGAGCTCTTCGGAGCACGGGCAAGCTTAAGCGAATAATCAAAATGAGCGGAAGGGGCTTTCCAAGATGCTCAAAAGGGATGCCCCAAAGCGCTCATGCTTGGAACGAAAAAAGGCGTACCAAAATTCTCAGATCTTAAACGCCCTTCCTTCACACCTGATAGCGCAGCGGATCAATCCCTATCGTGAGGGCCGCGAACGGTTATCTCCTGCTCTCCGGCCGACACTCTGGAATTCGGAGGAACCGAAAAGGTAACGAAGGTCGATCCTGCTATCACCGACCCCTTTCCTATGACCGTCTCTCCCCCCAGCACCGATGCGTTCGAATAGATCGTGACATCATCTTCGATGGTTGGATGTCGCTTCACACCGGAAAGCCTTTGCCCGCCCCTTGTGGAGAGCGCGCCGAGCGTTACACCTTGGTAGATCTTCACATGATCCCCAATAACAGTGGTCTCTCCGATGACCACACCTGTACCATGATCGATGCAGAAGTATTCGCCTATCTCAGCACCAGCCCCTATATCGATACCGGTTCCTGCATGAGCGAGCTCTGTCATTATCCTTGGGATGATCGGCACATCGAGCTTGTAGAGCACATTCGCAAGGCGATAAACATATATGGCATAAAGCCCCGGATACGAGAATATGACCTCCTCTTTCGATGCTGCGGCGGGATCCCCTTCATATATTGCCTCGACATCGGTAAGGAGCTTGCGCTGAACCACCGGAAGCTCATCGAAGAAAGCAGTGAGCACATCAGCCGCACGGGCAACGATGTGAGGGGCAGCGCATTCATCGCATTGTGTCAGGTTCGCAGGTCCTTTGCATTTATCGTCCGTATAGGTGAGCGCGAGTATTATCTGCTGGCGCAGCGAGCGTTCGATCTGGATGAGCAATTCGCCTATGAAATATTCCGGGCTGGTCTTTGGGGAGAGCATCTCCTCGCCGAAATATCCTGGAAAGATCACTCGCCGTGTTTTCTTGAGGATCTCTTTGATGGTCGATCTGCTGGGAAAGCTACGCCCGGGCTTTGTGAAGAATATCTCATCGGCCTCGTAATTCTTCTCTATGGCCTTCACTATGCGATCTAGATTGTCACCGAACATCGAATCTCCTGTTCATGCTGATTGAACGAACCTAATGAGTTTACCTGATGATCACTCTGCTTGGCTCAGCTCTTCGAACTTCTTCTTCATCGTAGGGTTGCCCCTTGTCAGCTTCTTAACGGTCAAAGCCTCCGCTTTATCGTTAGCAAGCCGTAGATTACGCTCTGATCCCAATAGGTTTTCCTTTGTCTTATTGAGATGATCTATGGTCTTGTCTATCTCTTCTATTGCCTTTTGGAATCTGTCGCTTGCCAGTTTATAATTGCGACCGAATTTCTCCTTGAACTCTTCAAGCGAATCCTCGAAATTCGTCACATCGATGTTCTGTTGGCGCACCAAAGCGAGCTCGTTCTTGTACTGTGCAGAACTATAGGCAGCATTCCTCAACAATGTGATCATCGGGATGAAGAACTGCGGGCGTATGACATACATCTTGTCGTATAGGTATGAAACATCGACGATGCCTTGATTGTATAGCTCGCTCTCAGGCTCGAGCATGCTGACCAATACAGCATACTCGCATTTCTTCTTCTTCCTATCCTGATCGAGCTTCTTCAGATGATCTTCGTTCTTCTTGGTATGGATCGAATCCGGGGATTCCGTTTTCATCTCGAACATTATGGAGATCAACTCAGCCCCGTCTTCGGTAGATTCACGATAGATGTAATCCCCCTTCGTGCCATCGATGACCTCGTTGTCCTTACCGAACTCCGCATTGCGAAAAGCAGTGGCTCTAAGCTGGTTGAAAGCGACTTCGCAATGCTGCTCCAAGCTTTCTCCCAGAAGCTTCACTGTCAATTTCGATTTCATATCCTTGATGTTTTGGATCTCGTTCTCGCGAACAGCGATTATCTCGTCTTTAGCTTTGACTATCTGAGCCACATCCTCTTGATGCTTGGATTCGAGCTTGATCGTCTCAGCAGCATGCTCAGCCTTCAGTCTTTCCATCTCCGATTCATGCTCGCGCTCGATGCGCTTCATCTCAGCTTCATCTTGCTTCACCCGCATCGAAAGTTCGTCGTTTCTGCGCTCCAAGTCGAATATGAAATCCTTTGAGGCATCCTTGGCCTGCGCGATCGCAAGCTCTTTTTCAGACTCGAATCGCTCTGATGCCAAAGCTAGCTTATTCTCAAGCTCAGTGACCTTCTTCTCGTATTCACTGGATGAAAGGAGCCTTTGCCTTCTCTCCTCCTCCAAGGCGTTCGCCGATTCAGCCTGCATCTGTTGTATCTTTGCTTCATATTCCGATGCAGTGAGCTTCTTCTCGGTTTCCACCCCATCCTTAGCTGCGCGAAGCGCTTCCTCCAGCTGTGCTATACGTTGATCGCGCTCGGCAAAGGAAAGCTCCTTCTCCGCTTCCAACAAAGATGTCTTTTCCTTCAGAGCTTTGTCGAACTCATCGTTTCTCACCTGGGCTACGATGTTCGAATAGTCGCTGGCATCCACTTGGAAGACTTTTTGACAGTTGGGGCATTTGATCTCGTTCATATCCTACATACATCCATTTCCGATAGCGTTTTACCCTATCATATCAATATTCCCCTAGATTTTATGTAATCACTATTGCACATGCGGTATAAAATATACTAAAACCACTATGGATAGAATACCCCGTACAAGGAGAGCATAATGGCAAAGAACATACAGCTGACTGCAACAGTCGATGAGGATGTGAAGAACGAATCAGCTGCCATCCTTCAAGAGATCGGACTGTCCATGTCTTCGGCAATAGAGATATTCCTACGTCAGCTCATCAGACATCGAGGCATTCCATTCGAACTTACGCTCGGCGATCCGACCCCGACAAAACCCCAGATCGACCATGAGGTCATCAATCTTTGATAAAGTCCTCTGCGATATTCGTCCTTTATCTCAGGATCGCGATCAAAGTTCGCGATCCTTTTTCATAAAGAACGAGGCTCATCGATAATAACCCGATCTTACCACCTTTCCTGTGCGTAGATCCACCTTGAATATCAACTGCCCAACGGCCTTCCTTGTGAACGAAGCGACCTTCAACGATCCTTCCGACATCGGCTTGGCATCTTCGTCCAATTCGATGCGTTTATCCCCAGATACCAGCACTTTATGATCTTGAGCCGATGAAAGATCGAACTGCGTCATGGAGAGTGGATCGTCCACTTGATCCCAAAGCGGTTCGATCAAGCTTTCGGCTGCGCCTTTTGCGAAATCCTTGTGGCTTTTAACCTTCGTCACATCCCAGTCGCTCAGATCCGCATTAAGAGCTTCACATGATACGAATGCTTCATCCATCTCTGTTATGGAGGAAGTATCCCAATCATCTATCGCGACAATGCTTTGCAGCGACCTGCAGTTATAGAACAGGCTATTGAGGCTCATAAGACCCGATGTGTTCCAATCACTCGTATCGATGGTTTTAAGCGATCTGCACTCTAGGAACATCTGGCCAAGGCTTGTCATGGTGGCTTTAACGAAGCTTGCCGGTAGATCAAGGTTCACGAGATTCGTGCATTGATAGAACGCGTTTTCATTCTCAGCAAGAGAAGTGGTGCTCCATCCTGAAAGATCAAGGCTAGTAAGCCCTGTGCACCCCCAGAAGATCCAGCTCATGTTCTTCACAGCAGAGGTATCCCAGCCTGTGATCGATGTCTGGAAGTTAGATGGCACACCGGCAAATGCCGTGCTCATGTTCTGCACGTTAGATGTGTTCCATGTTGCAAGGCCTCTCAGATCGGATAGGCTAGTGCAGCCATATAGAGCACATCCGATGTCATTTGCATTCGACACATCGAATATCGACATGTCAAGCGTTGTGATCTTGTTCATCTCATAGAACCAACTGTTGAGCGACAGCGGCCTTATGGGATCGTCTGATGGAACCTTATTTACGACCTCGATTATGTTTTGACGCACATTCTTCCATGGAACATTGCTGTTAAGAGGCGACCCTCCCAGGGTATTGTAAGAATGCATCTCAAGGTCACGCGATATCGTTTCCAATTCAAGACCGTCAACAGAGCTATCAGCAAAGCCGCGTCCGAATACTAGTTTGCGTGCATTGGAGAGCGTATCCTTGTAAACCGCTGCATAAGGAGACCTTCCGTAGCCAACGATGAAGGTAATAGGCTCTGTTGTCGTTTGATATCGCTCGTTGATGAGTGCTTTTGCTTCTGCCGGGGTATATTTCGTTCGATCAGCTTCTGTATACCAGTTGCCGTCATAGCCCGCCTCTTCATCCACAACGGACATGAAGAAACCCCCTGAGAAAGAAACGCTCGGCGATATCGTCACCCGCTTGAGTTTGTAACACGGATTCATCAACCGTGGTGCGTTGCTGTAGATGCACCCTGACATATCGATCTCCTCAAGCGATGTGCAATTCGTGAGCATATCTTGAGGATTATTGCCGGCAGAAGAGAAGTCCCAGCCCGAAATGTTGAGCTTCTTCATCGCTATGCATGAATTGAATGGAGCGAAGTTACCTGTTCCGTTGCCGATATAGATCATCTTCGATGTATCCCAAGAAGACAGATCCATCTCTTCAACAGACCTGCAACTGGCGAATGTACACATCATGTTCGTTACATCAGATGTATCCAGCTTGGACAGATCGAACGCGCTGCATTCATAGAAGTTCATGAACCAACCGTTGATATCCACAGCCTTGACCGTGTCCGTCATCCATACCGACTTGAAGTTGCTAGTACCGAACGCATTGCTCCACGGGGTGTTGCTTATGTTCAGGTTCGACCAAGGATAATACTCGAATCCCAAGGCAATGCCTTTTAATACCTTGTTCTGATATCGGTTCTTCAACGCCTCAAGGTTCCCACGACCGAACTCGAGCGTCAGATCGCTTGAATACTGATCCTTGAACACAGCAGCGTAAGCATCTTCTACAGGGTAGCGCGTCCAACGCGTAGGCTCTGCCTTCGTGTTGCGCTCAGCATTGATGCGATTCACGGTATCTACAGGTGAATACGGCCTTCCCTCTCCGTTCTCATACCAGCATCTGGCTGCGATATAGCCTTCTCTGCAATCGGTATCTCTTTCCAGTTCATAATCAGAGACCGTTGAGAAATAGAAGCTTGGTGGCAGGATCATCTCTTCCAAATAGGGAGAACGAAACATCACGCTCGTTACGCTCGAATCCATCCAGCTATCTATCTTCCAAGATGAAATGTTGATGCTCTTTGCCTTGCACCCATTGAAGAGCGATTGCATGTTGCTCACATTCTTCGTATCGAGCGTGAACAGCTTCAGATCCACAGATCCACATCCCTCGAACATCCGGTATAGGTTCTGAGCGTTTCCCATGTCGAATGAGGAAACATCGAGGCTTGGAAGCGTCTCGCATCTATAGAACATATAGGAGAGATCGCTCACGGCTGCAGTATCGAGCTTCTCAAGGCCTTCGATATCCTCAAGCGCTCTAAGGTTCACGAACCATGATCCAAGGCTCTTAGGATGGATGGTCGCATTGAACTCAATATGCTTGATAGATGCATTAGCGTTTCTCGTATCCCCCCACCAAGCAGGCCTGAATCCGTCTGCTTCCAGCTCTCGATATGCTGCTTGAAGCGACTGCTCGCCATGAGTCTCATCGACCATCGCTCCACGGGCGAATACGAGCGTATCCCCATAAAGAGCCGCATACGCGTCACCATCTGTCCAGTTCTTCTCAACATACCAATGGCTATCAGTACCACCATCCTTGAAGCGGGATGAAAGTGCATCCTGAAGCATGGTGGCATCATGCCCTGTGCCTTGCCTGTCCTCATACCAGCGACCGCCTGTGACCACATCGTTCAAGCCATCCTTGCCATTGGGTATGATGACCGCATCGAACGAGAAGTCATTCGGAACCACGATCTCGCGCAAGTCGCCGCACTCGTAGAACGTTCCCCCAAAATAGTATGCCGAACTGACATTGCCACGTACCTTTGAAGCATTGCCTGCAAGATGAGGAAAGCTGATCTTCTGCAATGACCAGCATCCTGCGAATGTGTCACCAAAATTGAAAGATCGGCCAGCTGTTTGCGTTAGGCTCCAGCCGCTCAGATCCAACTCTGTTATGGCACGGCAATAGCCGAACATATGCGTGAACGCATCCTCACCGAGCACATCTGAGAACGTCCAGCCCTTGACGTTCATTTCCTTGAGTGCCATGCATTCCCGAAACATATATGTGAAGGTCGAGCATCTATCGAAGCTCCATGATGGGATATCCATCACTTCGATGACCCTGTTGCTATAGAACATGTGATCAGCGCTCGCGCATTCGCCCATATTGATCTTTTCGAGGCCGGCATAGGACTTGTTGACAATGGCACTGGAGAACCACCACCCGCAGTTCTTCGGTGATAGATCGGTATCTATGGATACGCGTGTGATGTATTGGTTCACGTTATACCAAGGGTTACCCGTCTGCGATCCGCCGCATCTATCCTCGATCTCGCGATAGACGTTCGAGAGTGTAGCTCCCTCGTAGGTTTCAGGAATGGTAGCGCCACGACCGAATACGAAAGGCTTATCGCCTGTTGAGGCATTCACGTAATATGCTGCATATGCATCCTCATCCGTGAACGTCTTATAACTGTAGAACGTGGTCTTTGCCGGAGAATCCTGACTATTGTAAAGCTCTTGCATGCGGCGAGCGACATCAGACCCATCAAGGGCTAAGCCTTGTCCTTCCTCATACCAATAGTTCGAATTCACATATCCGTTCCTATTGGAATTCAATGCAGACAAGATATTGGTATTGCCAGTGCAGAATGTTGAAGGAACTACGAGCTGCTCAAGGTTCGGACAGTAAGTGAAGTTCCACCAATTCCTATTGCTTGAATCGGCAGTGGTCTCGGTGATCGTGATCCCCGATAGATCTAGCACTTTCAGGTTGGTGCAACCCGTGACGAAAGTTCTGCTTACATTGTTCGATCCCCCGAAGAACCCATCTGTCGTTATGACCCCCCAGTTGGATGTATCTATAGCCTCAAGCTTCGTACAACTGTCGAACGTTCCTATGAGCGGCCCCCCGTTATATCCGCTTGTTGCACCGAGTTTAGGTAGCCTCCATCTCGAAACATCAAGCGCTTCGAGCTTTGTACATCCATTAAATGCATAAGCTAACGTAGTAACGTTTTCGGTATTCCATGAAGATACATCCAAGCGTTTCAGGATCTGGCATTGGGCGAATGCCTCTTGCATATTGGATACATTTGAAACGTTCCAATACGATACATCCATCTCAGCCAATGATCTGCAATACTGAAATGCACTTTGCATGCTCGTACATTCAGACAGATCGATAGAGGACAGATCAACGCTTCTTAGATTGGTGTTGTAAAAGAACCAGCCTCTTATGCTCGGTGTCTTGATAGGTTTCTTGGCTACAGACTCGACAGCCGTCAGGTTCGTTGGCCACGGGCTTGTTCCGTATAGATTCGAATTGTTGGGATTGAAATCTCCAGAGCCTGTTTCAATACCGTGATAGGTAGCACTAAGAGCTGATCCATTATGAATGCCCGTCGGTGTTCCTCGACCGAAGACGAGAACCGTTCCATAGAGAGCGGCATAACCTGGACCATAAGCACGGATAGTTATCGAACCTTTGCCGGTTCCTTTTCTTTCATTCACATAGATAGCTGCATCACTGGGAGTCTTAGCCCCATCAACGCCATCAATGTACCAATTCCCATCAGCATCCAAGACGATGGATGGCTCAGGTGATAAGAACGATGCCCCCGTATCTGTTCCGCTGAATGCAAAGCTCGAAGGGATGGTGATCTCTTCCAGAGATGAGCACCCCTCGAAGATCCTAGAGGTATCAAGATCCGTATCGCTTGTGGTTATCCCTTCAAGGTTCAAAGACTTCAGCGAACTGCACCCTTCGAACATCCCATTGAGATCCTTTAGATCAGTCGCCGATACCTCCGACATATCGATGCTCTCAAGAGATGAGCAGTCCCTGAACATTGCTTGGGCGCTTGAGACGCTCGACATATCCAGATTCTCGATGGATACGATCTCTTTGAGCTTAGATGCCCCATCGAACCAGAATCCGGTATCCTTCGGCTCTATCTTATCCTTGAAAATGACCGCTTCAATGCTTCCAATATGATCCTTCCAAGGCACCGTTTGCAAAGATGATCCATCAGCCAGATCATAGAACACCTCTACCACATCGGGATCATCGGACGATATCGCTCCCTTTCCGAATACCAGAACAGGCGATGGAGCATCCTTGGTCTTGATCACAGCAGCATATACCGGTTCTTCCACCTGACCCAATGACATCTCATTGACCACAAGATCCTCATCCACAAGCCAGGCTAAAGCTGTGTTGGCGCTTAGCAATAAGACCAATATCATAAGAGCGATGGCGATGGCTTTGTTGAGCCAAAGGAACCTGCGCTTTTCCATCGCTGAACGATAAGGCGCACAACGGGCAAGAGTACTGTGCGGATCTTCTTGGGAGCTATTCCTTCCTTTCATCTGAAACCTCCATAGCAGCCGCATGGTCTCGTGAAACGTAGACGCCTTTCGGGATCGTCATCTCTTTCGGTCTTTGCCTCGTACGCCTGTAAGCCAGCATTCCAAACAACGCAGCAAAGCATTCGATACTGGCGAGCGAAAGAAGAACAAGATCCGAATCATCGAAAGTCCGTGCAAGACTGCTCAGCGATCGAATGCTTCTCGATACGCCTGGTACTCTCCCATCGCCGCCGATGTTGCCGGAAGATACATCAGTGCAGACATCATCGGGAACGATGTTCTTCCACGGATCATCGCTTTCCCAATCTGGAACGATCGCTCTTGCATCCACAGCTTCTGCTGTGGTCGTAACCGAAAGATGGAGGGATGTCGAAGCCCTTGGCAACAACGGAATATCATCCTTCACCATCATCTCAGACGTGAACCCAGCAGAATCGCCATTTGCGAGCGGTTGCTTCAAATACCACCATCCATCTTCCTTTCTGATCCATCCCTCTTCTATAGGATCGTCGTATTCGAAAATGGATGCCCCATCAGCGTCGTCGATCTTCATATTGAGCCTCACATAGCATTCACCTTTGAGCGAGCTCACAGTGAATGAGCGATCTATGGCTTGTCCGATATGGATCTCTTCCGGTGGTTCAGAGGTTTCATCCAAACGGATCGAAACATCGTTTCTGCCTTCAAGGGCTGAAGCCTCATCCACTATGAGGATCCCCATCAGAATGATCGCGATAAAAGAGCAGGCCAATATCGAATTCAGCATCGAAAGCGCTCTTGTTATGTCGGTAGTAACTTTCCTCAAGACCATCCGTCTACCTTGATCATGCATGGACAGGCGCTTTCATGCCCATCCATGCGATTGTTGATACAGAATCATTCATGGCACTGGCGATCGTATCGACCTTATCGACCAGTGCTCCTATCTCATAGATCAATCTGTAGAAGCCGCAACGCTTTGAGATAGATAAGCCTCATATGCATCCGATGCTGAATCGAATCCATGCGATTGGATAGCATAGGCAGCAACATCGATGTTCACATCATCTAAACCGGGATCTTCGGTGAAATTCGCGACCTTCACTGAGTCGAATAGAGCATTCGTTGTAGCACTGCCTGCTAAGACATCCGAATAGACGTATGTGTATATCTTGAAACCATCTTTAACGATCGGCTGACCGTAAAGCGTCCATCCTTCGCCCAGATCGTAACCATAAAGATCAAGATCCACCACATTTTGGATCTTATTATCAGCGTCAAGCACTTTACCGCTCATAACGGGAACCTTCACAGTAGCGGCGATATAAGCATCTACGGTTCCATCGTTTCTCACCTTTGGATCCTTGGATACCACTTGGGTCGGAACAAGCCCTTTTGCTGTATCCGCATCGAAATTGGCCTCCTCCAAGCTGATAGCCAGATTCGTATCCAAAGTGAATTGATTTTGAATGGTATCGGTATCTGTCAGGTATGCAATGGATCCTCCGATAGCAAGTGCTGCCACAAGCGATGCGCCAGCGATCCCTGCAGCGAACATCTTGTTCGATGATCTCCCATCTTCACTTTTAGCAATAACGTTTGATGCCATAAGTATTCATTCTCCTTGATCGAATATCCTTCGTTTCTTGTTCGATGACGAAGCGATGAGCAGCAAACGTTGCGATCAAGACGATCACATAGGACAAAAAGATATAAGCTCGAAGATCGGTTACGAGGTATGCGACGAACCCTAAATAGGGTATGCTGAACACTACGCGCCCGATGATGCTCGAATAAGGAATAGGTGTGGCGTCTATTTCTTTATTGCTGTCGCCTTTTGTGCGTATCGTCCGAGATTCGACATCGTTGCTGACGATCCTGTGAGTGCAGACATCTGCACTGGCTCCGTCGATCTTGAATGCGATGACCTCACCGGGCGCAATGCTCTTCGCATCGACATCTCTTTCCACATACACCAACGATCCGGTCTTTATGACTGGCTCCATCGACCCTGACTCTATGACATAAGTCGATAGACCGAATAAGCCCCCACCGAAAACAATGGCAAGATACACTGCAGGAATGAGGATCTCTATTACGAAGAGCACCCCGAGAAGCCTTCTGATGCAGATCAAGGAAACGCTCCGAATAACGCATCCTTACATTTCATATATATCACCTCCTAGTCTTTAACTTATTTTTTACAGCATTATACATTTATTTTCATTGTTATCAATAGTTTTTGTTGATTTTTTGATTGTTTATATGTATATTCTCATGTGTTTTAATAAGTTTTTTAGAGTTCTATAAGGATAGAAAGGCAAAATGATGTTAGCCGAGTATTCACGTATACAAGAAAAGAGGCGGGGTTCGATCTATACCTCGCCTCTTATCGATCGTCTGATCTGTTGGCTTTTTGCGATAGGCAAACCGGATCGCCCTTCAGATCCTGCCGCAAAACGGCTAACAGGATGGATGACCCTGCTTGCTATTGAAACTTATATCCCCTCAACTTCGAAACGTGTCTTCAGCGCCTCTTGATGGATCGCGTGCTGAAGAGCAGTATCCTTCGAGATGACATGATTGGCTGCCAAAACATAAAGGCTTTGATCCATGGTGATCATGCCCTCTTCAGCACTCGATGCGATGATACTGTCGATCTGATGCGTCTTGCCTTCGCGGATGAGGTTCCTAATAGCAGGCGTAGCTATCATGATCTCGAATGCCGGAACAACACGTCCGTCCGTCGTTTGCACCAGTTGCTGGCTGACAACAGCTTGGAGCACCATGGAAAGCTGCATGCGGATCTGATGCTGCTGGCTTGCCGGGAAGGCGTCGATGATCCTGTCTATAGTGTTAGCAGCACTGGTGGTATGCAGCGTTGAGAACAAGAGCTGCGCCATCTCGGCTGCGGTCATAGCTGTGGCTATGGTCTCAGGGTCGCGCATCTCACCGAGCAGCATGATATCCGGAGATTCACGAAGGGCGCTTCTCATGGCCTCTTGGAATGTGGATATATCGGTCGGGATCTCACGTTGTGTGACGATGCATTTGTTATGCGAATGCACGTATTCGATCGGATCTTCCATGGTGATGATATGGCCTGAACGATGCTTATTGATGTCATCGATCAGACAGGCAAGAGTGGATGATTTACCGGCACCAGCAGGTCCTGTTACCAGCACCAAGCCCTTCTGAAGATCGGCCAATCGCATCACGCTCTCTGGGATGTTGTAGCCTTCAGCTGTTGGCAGCTCGAACGGGATGACGCGGATTATGGCACCCAAGGATCCCCTTTGACGGAACACGTTCACGCGGAATCTCCCCGTTCCCGGAACTGCGAATGAGAAATCATCGTCATGATTATGAGATTGCTCGAAGGGAGCCATATCGCGATGAGCCAAGGTGTATATCTGATGGATTATCTCTTTGGTGTCGGCAGGCATGAGCGGCGCCATGTCCTTTCGCTGCTGATAACCGCCGATCTTGTAAGAGATTGGAAGACCTGCAACGATGAACACATCGGATGCCTTCGTTTCGATCATTTCGTGCAAGAGTTCTTCTAGTCTCATTTCCACTCCTTCTTATCGCTTGGCCCTAAGCCGCGATGTCCTTGGATCCATAAGCTTGAACGCGCTTTCCTATCCCATCCATAAGGTTTCTTTCGTCTCTTCCGCATACCAGATCTTAGATGCCTTCCAATTGAGCACCACATAGTTCCCATCGGCCTTTATGCCTATCAGGATATCCAGATTGCGACCATTGGAAGTGTTGATATCCAAACTGATGCCGCCGACGCAATCCTCCAGAACGCGCGCTATCTCCATGTAATACCTTTGATCGATAGCCGCATCTTCAGCATTGCCCTGCAAGATATCAGAATCCTGCACGATCCTTCCGCCATCGACGATGCGCGCATCCGATGCGGATGGAGCAGATGGATCATCATCGATGATCTCTTCTCCAACGGCTCCGCCATCTTCGCTTATAGACGGATACTGCAAAACACTGTCAACGACGTCCTCGTCATCAAGGGAGTTGCGCAGATCGAAAGATACCTTCATCTCAACATACAGATCCTTGATTCCGAGCAGTTCCGCAGTTGAAGTGAGCTCGACTCCAGGTGAGGCCTCCATGGCTTTCTCGCACGCTCTGTCGGCCTCATCCTGCAATGACAGCCTCAAAGCGGAGTTCAGGCCGGATGCGACCTTTCCTGCTTCCTTCGATGGAAGAAGCTTCTTGTCCAAAGAAGCCAAGAAGGTTTGACCGGCGATCTCTTCGGTATAGGTCTCAGTGGCAGCAGTTGCCTGCGCATCGGTGAGCGCCGTGTTGGCATGCGCCGTGACCAGGGTCAACACGCTTAGAACGGTCAGGCTCAAAGCGATGATGAGGATGAGCAGATTCAACGCACCCATTCGCATAGATGCCTGATAACGAGACATCACATCACCTGCCCATCACCCGAGGCTACGCCTTGACCCGATGACGCATCGGCGTGGTTCACGTACTTGGATGTTTTGAGCGAATATATCTCTTCATCCTTCCAGCTGACGGTTATCGTGGCATCGTATAGCGAGCCTGCTTCATCCATGGAAAGATCTATGGTGCAACGAGCCGTATAATCTCCTTGCTCATAGGCCTCCTCGATGGATGTTGGATCTGCAGAGAACAGCTCGGCGATATTGGTGGCCATTATGACGCCTGTCTCCTTATGGGAGGATCGAGCGCCTTCAGCAGAAGAGAAAGCGATGACCGAAACAGATACCGCGATCACGATCATGAGGCACATGAACAGCAAGAGCGCCTCAATCACGAAAGTGGAGCGCTTGGGTTGTACCTGTCGATCGGATGAGCGCAATATACGCACCTCATCATACATCGCGTCCGGATCGTTAACGCTTTGTTGCCTAGCGACCATATCACGCAGAGAACGTGCAGCCATCAGCTCACCCCCGATCCACCGGATCGAAGCGCTATCTCAGTAGAGCCTTCATCTGTGGTCACTTGCAAGGATCCAGGCTCCAGAACGAAATCGAAAGTGCTCGAATCGATGAGCTTCGTCCCTCGTGACGGCGAATAAGCATCTCCGCTCGGGGCGAATTCGAGGATGACCTGGCCTTCCCAAAGATAGATACGTGTTTCGAAGAACCCGGCATCGGTGTTCTCCATCATGACGATCGATGGACCTTCCGGCCCTTGGCCTTGCCTTATAGAAGCGTACGAATCCATCGCGCGAATGCTGTTGGTGATAAGGCCGTTGGCGTATCTATGCTCGTTGGCATCATCGCCCTCGGCGACCAATGAGCTGTAAGCGCGCACTCCGGCGACGAGCGCAATGAGCAAAACGATGATGAACAGCGCGAAAAGGATGAGCGAAGGTATACGTGATGTGGCGGAATTCTTCATCGCATCCTCACATCCACGCTAGGTGGCACATTGCTGGCAAAGGCGACATATACCACCACATAATCGTTCTCGTTGACCGAAAGGCCATAGTTATCCTGCAGATATTCCAACGAAGGAGGATAGTAACCCTCTATCGCGAAGCATTGCATCGAAGCATCGACTATGCTGTCCCGAAGCGTTTGCGCTCCTTGCTCCTTGGCTTGATCGGATAAGAACCCGAACCCGACCCATAGCGCAATAATGAGAGCAATGGCGAAGAGAAGCATGACAAGCCCGATGCCTAGAGTATTGGATGAACTGACGGCATCTTGATAGATACCGTATTTGTCCGTTTCGGAATTCAGGTTCACAGGGTTCACCCTGGGAGAGCGCCTCGGATCGACAACGGGTACGCTTGTCGGGGAAGCGATGTCATCCGGAACATCGTCCGCCACGGGTGCAGACACGGCCTCCTCAACGGACGTGCTCTCATCCTGCACGAGTGCAGGCACGACCTCTTCATCAACCACGGGATCATCTTGCGTGACCCCTTCATCAGACGTACGCTCGCTAGGCGCAACCTCTTCAACAGGCGCGCGATCCTCCTGCGCAGCCTCTTCCCCGGCCATGCGATACTCTTGCGCAGGCCTCTCGTCATTCGCGCGCCGTCCTGCATCGCTTGGAGTATCTGATTCCAAGTGGATGGTGATCACCGAGTTGTCTTTCAAGAAATCGTCCAACACGCAGATCCTTAACCGACCGATCCCATCATGCCGATGAGCGGGAGCATCACCGCGATGAGCGTAAGACCCACAGCAAGGGTGACGAAGCCTGCAAGAAGAGGCTCTACCTTGTCGATCAACGCATCGAAGCCATCGATGGATTCCTCGAAGAGATCTTCGGACAAACCTTCCAGAACCTCGTCGATGCGACCCGATCTCATCCCGAATGTGAGCATGCGGATGTGCAGCGGATCGTATACCTCATAATCGGTCACTGCCTGGATCAGGCTCTTCGCCCGAACAGTCTCGATCATCGACCGATACGCCTGCGTGACCTTGCCCTTCAGTTCCGGAAGATCCACGATGGATATCGCACGCCCCATCGCATCATCGCTGTTGGTGCCGCTTGCGATGTAAACGGAGAGCGTAGAGGTGAAACGCGAAAGGGCGAGCGTGTAGAACACCTTCTTAGCGCCCGGAATATGATTGATCATCCGCATGAGACGATCCCGCCCGGCAGCACTTCTGCTTGAAGCCAGTGCGATAAGGGCGATGATGGTGCAGATAAGCGTGAACACAAGGGCGATCCAACCGATCACGATGCCTACATCCACCGCGCTGAAGGATGAAGCCGTGAGGCCGCCGGCCATGTTCTCATAGACATCCAAGAACACAGGCAGGATATTGGCTACGACAAAAGCCAGCACCACGCTCATCACGCATAGCAAGATGGCAGGGTATGTTACCGATTGGCGTATCTTGGATATCAGCCGCGACTCTTCATCATAATAGGCCGCAAGCGATTCCAGCGTGCTCTGCACATGCCCTGTTCTTTCACTTGCCGCGATCATCTCGATAGCATAATCCGGAAAACCGCCGACCTCCGACATTGCGATGGAGAGTTTCGTACCATGTATGAGCTCTGTATACACTTTGCGGCACAGGTTCTCCAGAGGTTTGCTCTCAGAATTCTCAGCGAGCATATGTACTGCTTCATCGGTCTGTATTCCGACGGAGAGCATCAAAGCAACGTTTTCGCAAAACGCCTTCATCTCAGAGCTCTTCAAAACCGTTTCAGCCAAGATGGCCATCCTCTCCTAGCAATCGATCGCTTTCCCTGAACTTTCTCAAAAAGACGACTTGTTGCATCTTATATACAGTATAGCTACTTATTCTTCCATCAATAAACATATCTATCAGTATAGGACGCTCCATTTCCCGTATAGTTCGAATTACCGCCATCGGCAGCAGCGAAGGTAAGATCGATGCGGGTCCAGCGATCGCTATCAACGGTTATCTCCGCAGAAACCCATTGTCCGTTTATGTAGATCATATTCCAGGCATGGTATAGATTATCGGGATCGACATAACCTGTGATTATCTGGCACGGGATGCCTAGGCTTCGAAACATCGCCGCGGCCAATGATGCGTAATCGAAGCATATCCCATATCCGCTTTGGTATGTATCATCAGGGTTTGGAATGTAGCCGGATGTGTTCGCCAATTCAGCCGCTTTTTGGGTATCGTAGTCTATGGAGGTCACGATCCATTCATAGATATCCCGCACTACATCGCCCTCATTTTGCGCATTGGAAGCCAGTTCGAAGGCTTTATCCACACATCCGCTGGATGCGTTGTAATCACAGAAGATGTTCGGACGGAGGAAGGGTTCGAACTCGCTATCGAGCTGAGCATCCAGTTCGTAGGATCCTAGTTCCACATAATTGGATGCAGAGGTATTCTGCATGATCCTCAGCTTATATGCGCCTGATCCCATGTTCAAAGGAACGATTATGGGAGAGCCATCGATGTTCATATCATAGTTATAGCTCATATCGCCTTTTACCACTTGGAACTTGCATCGACTGGGGCTGACAACGGTCGCCCCCACATAGCCCAAAGAAGCGTTGGAAACATCGATGGTGCCCGAACCTACAGCTATAGCAGATGCAGCATCGAACTCAGATAGCGCGATCTGCGCAGGTTCGCTATAAGCAGGACCTGATGTCTTGCCGTTTCCGGAATCCGATTGGGCGGGGGATGCGCCGGATGCCTGAGAGGACTGGCCGCCGCCACATCCGCAAAGCAGCATAGCAAGTCCGAGCGCACAGATTGCGAGAATGAGCAGCACAACACGATACGATGCTCGATGAGCACCGTATCGGCGCGAACATGGATTATCCGATGCAAAATCTAGCACCAATGCTTACCGCCTAAACCGATAATCTCAAAACCTCAGTCGCCTTGATGCGCCCGATCCCAAGACCGAATTTGGTATTGGTCTAATCAGCCGAACCATCCTCTTCGGATCCCGAACCGACAAGCCATGTGTTCAATATCTTAACGAGCGAATCGATCTCGAGCGGCTTTGCGATATGGGCATTCATTCCGGACGCTTTCGCATGCTTCATATCCTCCGCGAACGCATCTGCAGAAAGGGCGATGATCGGGATCTTCGCCAGGTCAGGTCTATCGGTGGCTGCGGCTCTTATAGCCTCAGTAGCCTCATAGCCGTTCATCACGGGCATCTGTATATCCATGAGCACGAGATCGTATTTGCCAGGCTCGCTGTTGATCAGAAGATCGTATGCGATGCGTCCATTCTCGGCATGGGTGACCTTAGCGCCCGTCATTCCGATGATCTCCGATGCGATCTCGGCTGCCATGGCATTATCCTCGGTCAAAAGGATGTGCTTGTCATCGAAACCGCAACTCTCCAGCAACTCCGACTGATCAAGAGGATTCTCCCTCTTCCCGCTTAGCAGTTCGCGCATGACCTTGATCAGCCTGCTCCTGAACAAAGGCTTCATTATGAACGCATTCACACCGGCAGCTCTTGCCTCGCTCTCGATGAGCGACCAATCGTACCCTGAAAGGATGATGATCGGAATGTGATTCTTGGCTTTTTGTCGGATCTCCTTCGCCGCTTCGATACCGCTCATGCCCGGCATGCGCCAATCGAGGATAACGGTGTTGAACGGATGATCCGTCTTATCCGCTGCCAAGACCTTCTCCACACCTTCCTGTCCGCTCAGTGCGTATTCGCTCGTCATGCCGATATCGGTCAGCATCTCACATGTGACGATGCATGTAGGCTCCTCGTCATCGACTACGAGCACATGCCCGCTGAGAAGATCCGAGTAATCCTCTTCATCGCAATCACGCAGCTTCAGATGGATGGTGACCGTGAATGTCGTGCCCACTCCAAGCTCTGAGTCCACATCGATGGAGCCATTCATCAGATCCACTACGCTCTTTACGATGGACATGCCAAGGCCTGTGCCCTCGACCTTCGTAACGCGCGAATCGTTCGCGCGCGTGAACGGCTCGAAGATGGTCTTCACGAAGTCCTCGCTCATACCGCAACCGGTATCTTCGAATTGGAATTCGTAGCAAGCGCTTCCATGTATACGGCTTTCCAATTCGCGCATGCGCATGGTGATCCTGCCGCCCTCGGGCGTGAACTTCACGGCATTTCCCATGATGTTGACGAACACCTGCTGCAAACGTGTTGGATCGCCGATGACATTCTCGTGCTTGATATCCACGAGCTCCGTGCGCAATTCCTGATGCTTCGCCTCGACCTGTGGATGCACGATCGTCATGAGGCTTTCGACCATCTCGGATATCTCGAAATTCTCCTCGGCAAGCGATATGTTGCCCGATTCGATCTTGGCCATATCGAGCACCTCGTTGATGAGCCCTAACAGATGATGGCTCGCAGATGAGATGTTCGCCAAGCAATCGCTCACGCGCTCCGGCTCATCCACATGCATGCTCGCGATAGCCGTCATGCCGATGATGGAGTTCATGGGGGTTCGGATGTCATGCGACATAGAATTCAAGAAGTCGCTCTTAGCCTGAGATGCGTATTCTGCAGCCCTATATGCCTCTTGCAGCGCGAGCCGCTGGGCTGCTTCCCGCTCCTTCACATCGGTGACATCTTGAACCGTGATGAGTATGTTCTCGGGATCGCCATGGTTGTTCCTGACCAAAGCCAATACCGCCACCTGCATCCAAAGCTCACGATCGGGGTTGGCTTTCGTGGGAGAGCTGATGTGGTACTCGAACTGATAGTACGGATTGCCGTTCTTGAGCTCGTTGCGGATGGTATCCGGATCGAGCGCCTTCAATATCACCTCGGTGTATTCACCTGTCGCGCTATCGGATAGGGTACGACGAAGCGAATCGAAGCTGCCGTTGCTCGATAGATCGCGAAGATCGTTCTCCGCCTTCAAATACTGATACGAATTGTTCTTCAGATTCACTTCGAGCAGGCTATGGAAAAGATTCGTTGATGCATCGATGATGCGCGTTGCTTCCTGACGCTCGAGAAGGAGGATGTTCTGCCTTCTCTTGGACTGCACCAACAAAACGATGACGACGATCCCCGCAGCGACTAAGACACCGACCACCAAGATGATGCCCGCAAAATTCGCATTCTCCAGCATCTCGTTCGTTATGACCTCGGGGAAAGAGCGCATGAGCATCCAATCGAAGTCTGCGAGCTTCGTAACATAGGTGCTCCCACCGCCATCGTTGGTCTTGTACACGAACGATGCGGGGATGCCCTCTTCGAAATCGCTCTTCAGTTCATCGATCCCGATAGACGTATCGCGACTGTCTTCGATAAGGTTGAAAACATTGTCGTATTCATTGTCGGACTCGATCGATCGAGCGACTATGTCTCCATCAGGACTGCAAAGGAAGGTAGTGGTCTCGACTCCGAAAAATGCCGTGTTCATGTATCCCGAGAGCGTATCTTCCCTGTATGCACCCGACATCACACCTATGACCTCGCCGTTGTGTATGACAGGAGCGAAGAAGGCCATGATGTTCTGCTCGTCGAAAGCGGCGCTCGCATAAGCACATATTCCCGATTCACCCTGCATTCCCAAGATGAAATACTCACGGTCGACAACATTCTCAACGAGACCATCGTTTCGATATGCTTCGCCTTCCTTATTGGTGAAGAAGGTGTAATCGAAGGATGCCATATCGATGCTCGCGGCTACTTCTGCCGGGTCGAGATCATCCACGGTGATGTTGCTCTCATACACCGTAGCAGCACTTTCGATGATGCCCAGAGATGTGCTCAGAAGGTCATTGATACGACGTGCGGTCTGTTCGGTGGATCCTTCCAGATAGCGAGCATTCTGCTCGTTGATGCGATTCGTGTTCGCTGCCATGAACAGCAAAAGCGCTACCACTACCACCACAACAGCGGCTATAGCGGCGATTATCCTGTTCCTTGCAATGCCTTTTGTGTTCTCATTCGTCATAGTATGGGCAACCTTTTCCGATGTTCGCTCTACGAGCTAGTCTATGAGCCCTCTAGCCTCCACCGCTTGCTTGTAAGCGGCAGAAACCTCAACCATCAACTCGTCGGCGTTCTCGGGATGGGCGGGAACACCCGCATCATCCGGGCGAAGAGCATCTGCGAGCTCGCTTGCAGGATCGGCCAGCTTCGTAAGCCCAAGATCGCGCGCTACGCCCTTCAAGGTGTGAGCCGCACGAAATGCTTCTTTGAGGTTACCCGAATCGAGACTGGCAACCAGATTCTCGTAAGTAGGATCCTCGAAGAACAAATTGACGAACTTGGTTATCCTCTCATCGGTCAAGAGCCTTGCCTTGACGCCATCGTAATCACCATCGATGCTTGCATAAAAAACCTCGAGGGGCATTGCGGTCTCCTTCAATCGTTTGAACCGATGAACGAACATGCATTCTGCGGTCTATTCTCCTTATGGATATCATACTCTAAAGACATCGATCGATTCACAGCATACTGCATCAATTTGCAGCAGATTCACCATCGCTCTCGATAGCCGAGATGACACTTCCTTCTTCTCGGCCGAAATTCGTATCGATGCCATAGACATAACCGCCGCGCCCATTGCGCTTCATGGTGTATAACGCCTGGTCAGCCCGCTTGAACAGCTCATCGTATTCCATATCGGAACCGTTCACACACTCGACCCCCATGCTCACAGATATGGGGAAATCCTGGAAATTGCCGGTTATCGAGCTATAGATACGATCAACGAGAGGTTTAGGATCGGAATCGAGCTCCATGCATATAAGGAACTCATCGCCTCCGACCCGCGCGACAACATCGTCATCACGAACGCTATTGCGCAGCTTCTTCGATAGGTGCTTGAGAACCTCATCGCCGAAGAGATGACCATACTCGTCATTGGCATTCTTGAAGTTGTCCATATCGAGAACCATCAGCACGAAGGTATCCGTCGGGTTCTCCCTCATTCGAGTGGAGATGATCTTGCGCGCATACGCATGATTCGCAAGCCCGGTCAATGAATCCTGTGTGGCCTTTCGCTCAAGATCGCTCAAGCGCGCGCGGCTTTCATGGATATCCACGAGCTTGCCGATGGCGCCTAGGAACTCCTTGCCCGTCTTCGTCTCCTCCCACATGGCGCGCGCATCGAGATGGAACCATCTCGGCTCACCTTCAACGCTGCCTTGCAGGTCGAATTGCACGATCGGATCCTCTATCGAAGAGCCTCTAAGGGAATCGCGCAGCTTTTCCATGTTCTCTGCGCCGAAGATATCCAACAACTGCTCATCCTGCATGGGATTGTGGATGGTCTCGTGAAGCCCGAGCTTGTTCACACTGTAATCATGCACGATAGCGATGGGTGGATCGATCGTGTACTCGAACTGGATCTCGTTGGACATCTGGGCATAGAAGTTGTATTTCATGCGCTCGTAGTCGAGCAGGTCGAGCGTGCGATTGGACGGAGTGAGCATGTCGGATTTCATGGTACGGTCAACAGCGCTGTTGATATCCATATTGGTGTTGGTGGAAAGCGATGAGAGCTTCAGCTCGTCTTGGATCTCATCGGCTATATCCTTCAAGCACTCCAAGAGGAACGGATCGAAGCTTCCGCACTCCCCGTTCAGGATCATCTCCATTGCCTTTTCATGAGGGAAGGCATCTTTGTAAACGCGCTTTGAGGTAAGGGCATCATATACATCGGCCAGCGAAACCACCTGTGCGCTGATCGGGATCTCATCGCCTTTGAGCCCATCGGGATAGCCCCGTCCATCAAA
The DNA here is from genome assembly GCA_964469815.1 of uncultured Eggerthellaceae bacterium. Lineage (GTDB taxonomy): Bacteria > Actinomycetota > Coriobacteriia > Coriobacteriales > Eggerthellaceae > MGBC163016. The sequence continues at coordinate 47,149 of CAYXZC010000002.1, forward strand.
GCGCTCGTGATGCCAACGGCAGATCTCATACGATATCTTGATTATGGGCTCTTCCTCGAAATTCGGAAGGCTCTTCAGCATGTTCGCGCCGATGGCGGAATGCGTCTTCATCAAGGCGAATTCCTCATCGGTGAGCTTTCCCGGTTTGTTGAGGATCTCTTCCGGAATGGAGATCTTGCCGATATCATGCAGGCTCGATGCGAGCTTTATCGTTGAGATGAGATCGGGCGTGAGGGAATACCTGTCTGTTTTTGTGGCTATATGCTTGAGGAGCATTTCGGTCAGAGTGTTCACGTGAAGGACGTGCAGACCGCTCTCACCGTTGCGGAATTCCACTATCTGGCTGAGGATGGAAACCATCATCCCGACCGATTTCTCGCGCTGGTATATCTCATCTTCCACCATACCGGCCAATGCAGCCTGCTTCGCATAGAGCATGAGCGTGTTCGTAACGCGCCTGCGAACGATGGAGGTGTCGAAAGGACGGCTGATGAAGTCGGTCACGCCTAGAGCATATGCGCGCTCTATGGTGGAGGAATTGTTCTCGGATGACACCATGATGACCGGGATCTCCTTGATCCAGCCCTGCTTGTTCATGACGGCCAGCACCTCAAGACCGTCCATCTCGGGCATCACGATATCGAGTAGCATGAGCGAGACCCGCGACCCCAACTCACGCATGGTCGCGATGGCCTCCACCCCATTCGCCGCTTCGATGATCTCGTATTCATCGCCCAACATATCCGCCAAAAGGGCTCTGTTCACAGCAAAATCATCAACGATGAGGATGATCTGCTTACGTTGAGTCGTGTCGTTTTGGTTGCTCAATTTCCGAAAGACCTCCCCCTATCGGTTTGGAACATATCGAATGTAGAACGTCTTTTTCCTTCTTGCGTACATGATACATTGTCAACACATCATCATTCCGGCGAATCGCTCTTTATACGGAAAAACCATCAATGAAAGGCACCTCTAAAAGCAGCCTAGCCCATCTCTCCTTTTCATGTATCAAGCGCGCTGAGCACATCGCTTCCAAGAACAACAACCTTGCGGTATCCGCGAAGATCCGCGAAAAGGCCAGCCGGATGCGAAGTGACCCATTATACGCAATAGTGCGCTAGATATGCCTCGCGGATCGGCGATAAGTCCTAGATCTGACGAACGCACCCTCAACCGATCCAATGGCGCTATCCACCGCATAGATGTTGCAAGAGCGATTGGCCACATCCACGCGGGCAGACTCGCTGATATGCGATCCGTATTCATCCGTCAAAGGGCATTCAGGATCATCTATATCGCCGAATCTTTCCACCATTTCATCGAAGGACTCGGCAACGAGCCTCAGATCATGGACGGTGAAGCTTTGAGCGGCCGATCCCGGATCCAGCAGCTCCAGCTCGTCTTCTTCTTGGAACCGATTCCGGCATCGCAACAACAAAGTGAAAGGAAGTTCGCGCGAACCATTGGGGATGCAGCCGACAACATCAGCGACATGGATAGTTTCCTGCTCATACCCGTCAAAATCATCGGCCTGTTCGGGATCTCCATAGAAGAAACCGGTTCCGAACGGTCGATGCGACACGCCGCCGACCTCCCGTCGAAGCTGCGCACACAAGGATCTGTAAGCATCGGGAGTGTCATACAGGGCATCAAGCGCAAGCCTATAGGCATTCACGACATTGGCCACATAGAACGCCTTCTTATTCCGACCTTCTATCTTGATCGAATCCACTCCTACGCGCGCCAGATCATCCAAATGATCGATCATGCACAGATCCTTCGCATTCAAGATGAATGTGGAACCGGCGTCCTCTTCGATAGGAAAGTGGAGTCCCGGCCGCTTCTCCTCTTCGAGCGTATATTCCCACCTGCATGGCTGCGTGCAGTTGCCCTTATTGCCCGAGCGTCCTGTCAGATAAGAACTGATGAGGCAACGGCTGGATACCGCCATGCATTGCGCTCCGTGCGCGAATGCCTCGATCTGCATATCATCCGGGATCTTATCGCGCATCGACGCGATATCCTCAAGCGTCATCTCACGGGCGCACACGACCCTCTTAGCGCCGAGCTCGTAGTACACCTTCGCCGCCTCGGCATTGGCGACCGAAGCCTGCGTGCTCACATGAAGCTCGCATCCGGGCGCATAACGGCGAGCCAAAGAGAAAGCCCCCAGATCGCCGATGATGAGCGCATCCACACCCGAGTCGTCCACCCGTTCTAGGAATCGGGGCAGCTCTTCTGTATCGGATGGCATCATCAAGGTATTGCATGTCAGATGCACCTTCACGCCGGATGCATGCGCAAGCCGAACCGCTTCGGGCAGCTCTTCCATCGAGAAATTAGCCGCACGAGCCCGCATGCCGAAGCGATCCGCTGCCAGATAGACGGCATCCGCCCCAAAATCGATAGCTGCCCTCAACTGCTCCATGCCACCTGCCGGCGCGAGCAGTTCCATGCGCTTTGCGTGCTCGGGCTTCTTCGCTTTGCTATCCACGTTGTCGATATCCTTTTCCTTCATGATGCCATTGTATCAACCGTGCGTACAAACGGAAATGCGACGATGGGATCCATTCATATTGCCACGCTTCCACATCGATCGCCGCATTCGGCTTGCCCGCACAAAGAGCAAAGCCCGACCAAAAAAGGTTATACTTACTTCCAATGACCCGAGCTTAGAAGGTAAGGTTTCCATGACCCAAACGATCGACCCTGTTTTCACTCCCGATGCACTGAGGATGCCCGAACTGATCTCGCAGGTTCTAGGAGATGCGGTCTCGAGCAGGACTGAGGGGCAGCTTATCGGCAAGATGGACAAGAATCCCAAGACCGCAGCCATCATCCTAGCCGGAGGAACGGGCGAAAGGTTCGGCCGGGAAGGCGGCAAGCAACTCGTGGAGATCGCAGGGAAGCCTGTGCTTACTTGGTCGGCAGAGGCATTCGATGCCGTGGGAGATATCGGTCTTATCGTGATAGTGTGTCCTGAGGATCGGATGGACGAATACCTGAAAAGAGCCGTGGATCCGTTTCCCTTCGTAACACCCGTCGTCATGGCTCCTGCAGGATCGATCCGCCAAGAATCCGCTTTCTCGGGACTTGAGAACGTCCCGGATGATTTCGAATTCGTCGTCATCCACGATGGCGCGCGTCCGCTGATCACCCCCGAGCTCATCTTGCACACCATCAACACCGTTAAAGGCAACCTCGATGCCGACGGCGCAGTAGTGGCGCACCCGGCTATCGACACCTTGAAGGTGGTCGAGGACGGGGTCATCACAGGAACGCCTGATCGCAAGTATTTCTGGAATGCACAGACCCCACAGGTCTTCAGGATAGGCATCTACAGGCGCGCACAAGCATCCGCCATGTCCGACGGGTTCGTAGGAACGGACGATTCATCCCTGATCGAGCGCATGGGCGGCCGGGTACTCGTCGTCGAGGGCAAGCGGGACAATATAAAGCTGACAGTTCCTGAAGATTACACCCTCTTGGCTTCAGCCGTGCATACCATGTTCGAGAACGAACACAACAGGCCATATCTGAAGTAGCACCGATCGCGCCGCTCGTTGATAAGAAGAAGGATGATCATGATGACCGATATCGGTTCTGACATGAAGAAACTGCGCACCGGATTCGGCATGGATGTCCATGCTCTCGTACCGGGAAGGAGGCTTGTCCTCGGAGGGGTCGAGATAGAGCACTACCTCGGATTGGATGGGCATTCGGATGCAGACGTGCTGGCTCACGCCATAGCAGATGCGCTGCTCGGAGCTGCGCGAGAAGGCGATATCGGCAAGCTGTTCCCAGATGATGACCCGCAATATGAAGGCGCGGATTCCATGGTTCTGCTTAGCAAAGTGGCGGATCATATCAGGGATCTAGGCTTTGAGATCATCGATGTTGACAGCGTTATAGCAGCGCAAGCGCCGAAGCTCTCACCATACAGGGATGAGATGAGAGCGAACCTGTCTTTTGCCATGGGAATAGAAGTGGATCATGTGGGTGTGAAAGCAACCACAACAGAACAACTTGGCTACGTTGGCCGCAGCGAAGGGATGAGCGTTTTCGCTTCTTGCATACTGATGAAGACGAACCGATAGAACTTAACCGATAGAATTTGGGATGGCTTGAAGAAGGAGTCACAGATGATCCGTCTCTACGATACGAAACAACATAAGAAGGTCGATTTCAAACCGATCCGGGAAGGCGAGGTCAGCATGTATGTGTGCGGGCCTACCGTCTACAACCGCATCCATATCGGGAATGCGCGCACCTTCATCTCCTTTGACACGATCCGCAGATATCTGGAATGGCGCGGATTCGATGTGAAGTTCGTTCAGAACGTCACGGATGTGGATGACAAGATAATCAACAAGGCGAAGGAAGAAGGAAGATCAGCAGCTGAAGTAGCTTGCGAGTACACAGAGCATTTCATAGCCGATATGGAAGCTGCAGGCGTGAATCCTCCGACCATCCGTCCGAAAGCCACCGAAGAGATACCTTCCATGATCGCGATGATCGAAAAGCTCATAGAGCGGGGTCATGCCTATGAAGTTGATGGAGATGTTTATTTCTCCGTAAGATCCGATCCGCATTACGGATCCCTTTCCGGACGCAATGTCGATGAGATGGAAGCAGGGCATCGCGAGCTTCGAGCCGACGGGCAAGGCCTCGAGGACAGGAAGAAGGATCCTCTCGATTTTGCTCTCTGGAAAACGGCCAAGCCCGATGAGCCTTCTTGGGATTCTCCTTGGGGAAAAGGACGTCCGGGTTGGCACATAGAGTGCTCGGTGATGTCAGAGAAGTACCTCGGTCTTCCCTTCGACATCCATGGGGGCGGCGCCGACCTGGTGTTTCCCCACCATGAGAACGAATGCGCACAATCGGAATGCGCATGCGACAGCGTTTTCGCGAATTACTGGATGCATTCAGGGATGCTGCAGATCAACTCCGAGAAGATGAGCAAATCGCTTGGGAACTTCCTGCTGTTGCACGAAGTGCTCGAAGATGCACGGCCGCAAGCCCTTCGCATGCTGATGCTCCAAACCCACTATCGATCCCCACTCGATTTTTCCACTGAGCGCATGGATGAAGCCGATGCGGCTTTGACACGCATAGAGAACACGGTGAAGAACGTGGACTGGCTGTGCTCGAATGCGGTCGATGGCATAGAGGATTCGCTCGATGATGTATCCATGCGATCGCTTGCAACGGATACCCATGAGAGCTTCATCGACGCGATGGATGATGACTTCAACGCCCCGGCGGCTTTGGGTGCGATCTTCTCGCTCGTGAGCTATCTGAATTCGCAGGTTGCCGACAAGACGCTTTCGGTAAATGATGCGGAAGCTGCGATGGCTGCACGCGATGAGATCGTGGGTCTTTTGAACGTTTTGGGAATATCGATCACAGATGATCAGAGAGACGGTACTGCAAGCGATTATCCCGATGAGGTGATAGCATTGGCTTCTGATCTTGCCGGATACGGTGGAGCCAACGCGATGGAAGCGGTGGAGGCATTGCTCGAAGCACGCGGCACAGCGCGAGCGAACAAGGACTGGGCTCTTGCCGATGGTGTTCGCGATGGTCTTGCCGAGCTCGGATTCATCATCGAGGACACCCCTCAAGGTGCACGTGTGACCTTCGAGGGCTAGATCGCGAGCATCGTCATACACGGGGGTCGAACTCGAAGAAGAAGGACGATGATCCCGATCGTGCATCTCGTCTCAAGCCTTCGTAGCGCAGATCTTCAGATCTGCTGAACATTTCGTCTTGCTAAGAAACGCAAAAAAGAACGGAGCCGTTAGGCTCCGTTCCTGTTGTTGCGCCTTTGCGCTTAAGGCTATTCTCCCGATGATCCTTCAAGCGAACCAGCAGGAGTGCGCGACGGGGTATAACCGGCGTTGCCCAGATCGAAGTTCGTGAGCAGGAGCTCCGCCTCTCGAGCGATGGAGTCGCGCTTGCGAGGTGCAGGGATCGAACCAGTGCCCTCGTTGAACACCAGGTGCATATCCTCCCCTTCTCCCTCAACATCGACATCAACCACAGATCCGCTTGTCCACCTGCCTTCGAGTATCTGTTCAGAGAGCGGATCCTCGAGCAAGCGCTGGATGGCGCGACGTAGCGGACGCGCACCGTAAGTGGTGTCCGTGCCTTCTTTGGCGATCATCTCGCGAGCAGCATCTGTTAGGTTGATCGTCATGTTCTGCTCGATCATGCGGTCGCGAAGATCGGCGACCATAAGATCCACGATCAGCTTGATCTCCTCTTTCGTGAGCGACTTGAACACGATGATCTCATCTATACGATTCAGGAACTCCGGCCTGAAGAGCTTCTTCATCTCCGCCATGACACGGCTCTTGATCTCTTTGTCCGAAAGTCCGTCCTGTCCTGATGGAGAGAACCCGAGTGTCGTGGACTGTGCGATATCACGCGCGCCCACATTAGAGGTCATGATGATCACAGTGTTGCGGAAATCGACCGTTCTACCCTGTGCGTCCGTAAGACGCCCTTCCTCCAAGATCTGGAGCAGGATATTGAACACATCGGGATGCGCCTTCTCGATCTCATCGAAGAGCACGACCGAATACGGACGTTGACGAACCGCTTTGGTAAGCTGGCCGCCCTCATCGAATCCGACATATCCCGGAGGTGAACCGACAAGACGGGATACCGTATGCTTTTCCATATACTCGGACATATCGAAGGTCAGAAGCGCATCTTCGGAATTGAAGAGGAATTCTGCCAACGCCTTGGAAAGCTCGGTCTTGCCAACTCCGGATGGGCCTAAGAAGATGAACGACCCTGCAGGGCGCTTCGGATCCTTCAGACCGGAGCGCGAACGGCGTATGGCCTTCGACAAAGCCGTGACAGCCTCATCTTGCCCGATGACGCGCTCGTGCAATGCCCCTTCCATACGGAGGAGCTTCTCGGTCTCTTCCTCAGTGAGGTTGGACACGGGAACACCTGTCGACATCGAGATGACATCGGCGATGTCCTTCATGGTAACCTGCTGTACCTGCTTGGAGTTGTCTTCCTCCCACTTCTTCTCGACTTCGGCGCGCTTCGTCTTCAGCGCATCCTCTTCATCGCGAAGCGTTGCCGCACGTTCGAAGTTCTGATCCCCGATAGCCTTGTCCTTCTCCTGACGAACGCGACGTAGCTGATCGTCAAGCTCGCGAAGCTCGGGCGGCAAGGTCATATTGCGAATGCGCATGCGGGCGCCTGCCTCATCCATGACATCGATGGCCTTATCGGGCAGATACCTGTCTTGTATGTACCTGTTCGAAAGCGACACCGCAGCCTGGAGCGCCTCTTCTGTGAAATGAACCTGATGATGTGATTCGTATTTGTCGCGAAGCCCTTCCATGATGCGAACAGCCTGCTCTTCATTGGGTTCTTTGATGGTCAGCGGCTGGAAGCGCCTCTCGAGAGCAGAATCCTTCTCAAGATGCTTGCGATATTCCTCAAGGGTGGTCGCACCAATGATCTGGATCTCTCCACGCGACAGCGGGGGCTTGAGGATGGCAGCAGCGTCGATCGAGCCTTCAGCCGATCCGGCGCCGATTATGGTATGGATCTCATCGATGAACAGAAGGACATTTCCATCATCCATCACCTCTTTGATGACTTTCTTCATGCGCTCTTCGAATTCGCCACGATATTTGGAGCCCGCAACGAGCGCTGATACATCGAGCGTTACAAGGCGCTTGTTGCGAAGAAGATCAGGAACCTGGTTTGCCACGATGAGCTGAGCCAGACCCTCCGCGATCGCGGTCTTGCCCACACCGGGCTCTCCCAAGATCAGCGGATTGTTCTTCTGCCTGCGCGATAGGATCTGCATGACGCGCTCTATCTCAGCTGCGCGACCGATGACAGGATCGAGCTTACCCTCCTTCGCCTTCTTGGTCAGATCGGTGCCGAATTCCTTGAGCATGGATTCTTGACCACCGGAAAACGGATCGAACCCGGCTCGTCCCGCCATGACAGGCGACTGTCCCACGATATCGTTCATGGTGGAGCGGATATCATCACCTGATATCCCAAGGCGGTTCAACACATCAAGCGCTGTTCCCTCACCCTCACGAACGATACCTAGCAGCAAATGCTCGGTCGATATGTATGACTGCCCCATCTGCATGGCCTCGCGAAGCGAATTCTCCAGAACGCGCTTCACACGGGGGGTGAAGGAAAGGTGGCCGGACACATCAGCATCCTCATCGATCGTTGCAACCTGACGGATACTTTGGATCACGCCTTCGTATTCCACATTGAGCCGATCGAGGGCTTGTGCCGCCAAACCTTCCTTTTCGACTATCAGCCCGAGCAGGATATGCTCTGTGCCAACATAGGGCTGGTGAAGCTTGCGCGCTTCATCCTGCGCCAACACGAGCACCTTGCGGGCTTTGTCCGTAAACTTCTCAAATGACATTTTGCCTCGTTTCTAACATGCTCACTTTCATTGTTCGGAGTAATTTTAGCACTCATGGTCTATGAGTGCTAACCATGCACAGATGGTTCATTAGTGCTACACAAATCGACCCACGAACCCATTTGCAAAACTCGTTGAAGATGGCGGCCTTGATCGTACACATGTGGCAGGTTAAAACCTGCCACTACGCAACAACCGGATGTATTTCTGTACGCCGTGTAGTGGGCGGTCTTGACCGCCCACAAGCATGCATCCACTTGCATTATATGAACGAAGTCTTCTCAAATGCGAAAAGGGGAGTTTTCGAACTTGGATGCTATTTCTTGGACGAATGATGCGCGATATCTCGCTTTATGCGCTCTTCGATCTCGTCCTTATCCTTCTTTAATTGATCCTTATCCTTCTTGAGCTGGTCTTTGAGGCTCTTGTTAGATTTCGTACCGGTAGCATCCTTGAGGGGATCCACTTCCTCATCATCATCCGAATCGCCCTTGAAGAAAACGCCATCATCGGAGACGATCTTGCGGCCGGTCTTGCGCTCGAAATAGAAGATGAAGCAAGACTTTATAACGGCAACAGCGGGAATAGCGAACAACATGCCCACGAGCGATCCGAGAAGACCGCTCATCGCCCCGCCGATCGCACTTCCGATCATCATGGCTATCAAGGTTAGAGCCGGATGCACATCCACTGAAGACTGCATGATCTTCGGAGAAACGAACGTGTAGACGAACTGCTGGATGACAACGGTTCCAGCGATCGCTATGAGAGCGGTGATAGGACTTACGAAAATAGCGGATATGGCAGCTACAGCACCCCCGATCCACGGACCGATGATCGGGATGATGTTCATCACACCGGTGATGACACCCAATGCCGAGGCATTCGGGATTCCCAAGATGGCAAAGAGTATGCCGCAACCAAGCCCTATGATGAAGCACTGGATGAGCGTTCCTTTGATATATCCGCCCATTATGCGAGTGAACGTGATATGCAGGAAATGCGCGCTGTCATAGAACTTCGGAGAGATGATCCTCTTTGCTTCGTTGCCAAGAGCTGGAAGCTCCAACAAGATCCAAAACGCTATGACGAGCGCAAATCCAATGGCCAAGAAGCTGTTCGCCACGGTGGTTCCGAAATCAACAACGGCATTCGCAGCTCCAGAAGCCATGGAAGAGGCCCAACTGGACATCGAATCCTCCGCGCTCTTGACGAAGCTCTGCACGCTCTCATTGTCCAACCAATGACCATAGTTCTTATAGACCTCATCGGTCCAACTGCGGATAGCTTCCATATAAGTAGGGATGCTGGAAACGATATCAGCGAACTGGGTATTCAGTCCGAATACAGGAGAGAACATCAGAAGGCCTATCACAGCCAGCACCAAGAACATGACGATATAGCTTATGGTCGTGCCCACACCACGGTTGACGCCTTTTTTCTGAAGACCGTTCACGATCCCGCGCAGGCAGAACACGAACACCAAGGTCCAGATCAGGATGGATACCGGAATGGACAGGACGCGCAACAGGTATATCCCCACACCTACCAAAACGATGACGCCCACGATAGACCAGACCAGCATGAACGCCCGGCGAAGCTTCAGATTGCCATCGAGGTATCTTCTATAGGCAGAACCGTTATCAGATCCATCCTCTTTCGGAGACACAGGAACAGCAGCATCCTCTTCTTTGCCCGGCTCTGTTCCATCAGGATGCTGAACGCCGTCTGAAGAGATACTCAGATCCAACGAATCAGCGCCCTTTTGCTTTTCACGAACCTCAGACAATTACAGCTCCATAGACCTTAGATACCGATACCTGAATGCATTCCGACAAACTGCAGGAAAGATGAACCTAAGATGCGCTTTCTGTATCTTCCAGCGTATCGACCGTTACCTGATAATCCACTTTATCCATGATGCGATCAGAGGATGCATCCATCTTCTCTTTCTTCGCTTCCTCTTTGATCTGGGCATCTTCGCTTGCCCGTTTCTGGTCTTCCTTCTTCTTGCGCCTCTCCTCGATAGTCTCGGCTGCGACATCGCCCATCTCGTCTATGAAGTCAACGATGGGATTGCCCGATCCATCATCTTGTTGGCCACCACCGAGCTCAACAGACTCCTCGCTTGCATACTTCGGAGAGAACTTCTTCTTTATCTTCTTCGTAGCGCTGGTAACGAAATCGAGCGGAGCGCTGGTCACGGAATCAACTGTATTGACCGTTTTCGAGACCGACCCCGTGATGTTTCCGACGTCCTCTAGGATCTCATCAACGCGCATTATCTCAAGATTGGCGGCATCCACTGTAAGGGAAACGCGATCCACAAGAGGATCGACCTTTTGGATGATCGGTTGTATATCGGTGCTGATCTTCTCTACATTGGCAATGGTGGGCTCGATCTGGGTCACGACCTTCGTAACGCTTGAGCGTGTTCGGCGCACTGTGAGCGCAAGCTCTACAACAAGCCAAACTATAGCAGCCCCGACCACGACAAGAACCACGCATAAGATGATGTCATTGATGCTCATAAACAACTCCTGTACTAGTTCGTTATTCCTGACCTAGATGCATGAACCAATAAAAGTCTAAAGCAATTTTTCAGTTATTCTAACTGCTAAACGAATTGCTGTCCTTTGATTCCGTAGATGGTTTACGCTCTGTTAATTTTTCTTGTTCGCACGCCTCTTCTTAGGGTGCGTTGGCATCCCATCGGTGGGATCCGATGAAGGTTTGACGTCCTTGGGACTAATAGGCGCATCGGCAGGCGAGACAGGCGCATCCTGCACAGAGCGCCGATCGCGCAATGTGGAATCGATCCTATAGGATTCCCACCCGCGATCGCTGGGATGATAGAATGCGCCCTTCTCCAGTCCATCGGGCAGGTACTGTTGATCGACCCAGGCTCCGGGATAATTATGGGGATACCTATATTGCCCGTAGTTCTCAGAACCGGGACGATGCCGATCGCGAAGATGATCCGGCACTTTGCGAAGAGAACCCTTGCGAACTTCGTTGAGCGCCTCGAAGATGCCGCACGCAGCATTCGACTTCGGAGCAAGCGCCATATAAGTTGCAGCTTGAGCCAAGATGAGCTGGCATTCGGGATAACCGATGACCTCAGCGGATCTGAAAGCGGCTTCGGCTATCAGCAATGCTTGGGGATCCGCGTTTCCGATATCTTCTGCAGCAAGGATGAATATGCGCCTTGCGATGAACTTAGGATCCTCCCCGCCATCGATCATGCGCGCCAGCCAATATAGCGCTGCATCAGGATCGGATCCTCGCATGGATTTGATGAAGGCGGATATGATGTCGTAGTGCATATCCTTGTTCTTATCATATGGAAGAGACCGATGGGGTGTGGCCTTCACGATGATATCTTCCGTGATCAAAGCCGGCTTCTTCCGTGTTCCGGGCGAGAGCATCTCGGATGCCAGTTCAAGCGTTGTAAGGGCGGATCGCGCATCGCCACCGGCAAGCGTTATGATGACCTTGCGTGCATCCTCATCAAGATCGTATCTGCCATCTAGCCCACGAGGGCTGGAAATAGCACGGGTCAAAAGCTCGGAGATATCCTCATCCTCCAAGGAATGCAATTCCACCACACGGGATCGGGAGAGCAGCGCCGTGTTCACCTCGAAATACGGATTCTCCGTAGTGGCGCCGATGAGCACGACGGTGCGGTTCTCGACCGCATGCAACAAAGCATCCTGCTGGCTTCGGTTGAAACGGTGGATCTCGTCGATGAAGAGGATGGTCTTGATACCGCCGGATATGAGCCGCTTTTCGGCTGCGGCGATCTCGCGTCGGAGGTCGGAGACCGTCCCTCCGATAGCGGACACCTCGACGAATGTCGCCTTTGTGGTCTCTGCGATAACATGAGCGATAGATGTCTTACCGGTGCCTGCCGGACCAAATAGGATCACAGAACTTAGGGTGTCAGATTCGATGGCCGCACGCAGCCAACTGTCCTGCCCGACCGCTTCACGCTGTCCGACCACCTCATCGAGCGCACGCGGACGAAGGCGCACGGCAAGGGGCGCAGCTTTCAGGCGTTGCTCATCTTCCATCTCTTTGAACAGGCTCGTTGTTTCCATGAGACAATGTTAGCACGGAAAGCAAAATCGAACAAATGTTTTACTGATTTGTTGACCTACAACGACCAACGAAATCATCGCGCTCATGTGGCAGGATGAATCCGCCCTTATGTGGGCGGTTAAAACCGCCCACTACACATCAACCGGAAATGTTGCCTTCCCAAGCGCCCATCACACAACAACCTGGGGAGGGTGATCCACTATCATCATTTGCCCAAAAGAGCGTTATTGGTGGCAAGCCAACTCTCTATGGTTCCTGTATCAAAGCCTTCTGCGGGATCGATTACGAGCGCATACATCTCCTCATCGGCAAGAACCGCCTCGAGCGCATCGGTGAGCTGGATCTCTCCCCCAACACCTGGCTTCACATCCTCGAGCAGTTCCATCACCCGCGGAGATAGGAGATATCGCCCGAACACGGCAAGATTGGTAGGCGCATCCTCGAGCGCTGGCTTCTCGACGAGCTTGTCGATCTTCCATACACCGGGCTCGACCTCCTTGCCGGATATTATTCCGAAACGGCTGACCTCATCATCGGGAACGGGCATCACCGCGATAACGGATGCCCCACCATGAGCATCGGAGATCTTCTGCATAGCGGGAAGCATCCCGTTGTTCGGAACGAGAACATCACCGAGAAGAACATAGAACGCATCGCCTGCGGCTGCCTCCTTCGCGCAAAGAACGGCATGCCCTAACCCGAGCGCTTCTTCCTGGTAAACGAACTCGACCGGAAGGCTGCCCACATGCTCCACCGCATCGGCATACTTATCCTTCCCGCGCTCGCGAAGCAGCGCGACAAGATCGGGATCGGGAGCGAAGTGATCCTCTATGGCCTTCTTGCTCCGCGAATTGACGATGACGACCCCATCTGCATCGGAAGCCAAACCCTCTTCCACCACATATTGAATAGCAGGCCTGTCTCCGACGAGCAGCATCTCTTTGGGAACAGCCTTCGTTGCAGGAAGAAAGCGGGTTCCAAGCCCCGCTGCAGGTATGATCGCCTTCATTCGGTGTCCTAACTCTTGATGTATTCTTGATGTATGAAAGAAACTCTTTCCGGATTATACCTTGAGTCGTATCACTAGTCGCCGTGTGACAAGCGTGTAACAAGCGGACGTATAACTTGTCACGTTTAAGAGCCCATTGCCTACCAGGTGCGCGAAGCCATCGCACGGAATTGCGCAACGGTGGAAACATGCGAGTTCAGACCGCCATCGACCGTTACCACCTGACCTGTGAAGTAAGAGCTCTCATCGGCGGCCAGATATACGCACATCGCAGCGATATCCTCGGGCTTGCCGTAACGCGTGACCTCGATGTTGTCCAGGAAGATATCCTTCAGCGCCTGCGGCACCTTCGCCTCGTTCTGAGGTGTGACGATGAGCCCGGGGCGAACGCAATTGCATCGGATGTTCTGCTTTCCATACTGAAGGGCGGTGTACTGCGTAAGCATATCCACACCGGCTTTCGCGCACGCATAAGCAGTCGATCCGAGATCGCCACCGCAAGAGGCCATGGAGCCGATGTTGATGATCGATCCTGCCTGCTGCTCCATCATGTAAGGAAGCACTGTCTTTATGCAATAGAAGGTGGAGCGCACATCGCTTGCGAACACGGCATCCCATTCCTCGAGGGATATCTCATCCACACGGCCATCCTTGAGCGCCATCCCCGCAGCATTGTTCACGAGCACATCTATCCTGCCCCAACGATCCTTGGTCACAGTGAAAAGAGCATCGACAGTGCTAGGCTCGGTGATGTCGAATTTCTGGAACACCGCCTCACCACCAGCTGATGCTATGGAATCCACGACAGCTTGTCCGCGCTCCTCGTTTCGGCCGCACACGACGACCTTGGCTCCCTCTTCGCCGAACATCCGCGCTATACCGGCTCCGATCCCGCTGGTAGAGCCCGTAACTATGGCAACTTTGCCTTTCAAACGATCCATCATCGATCCTTTCCACTTGTTTCAGACGAATATGTAGATTCTAAACCTCTGTGGCAGCTTAGTAGAAGAGGTCGAAGCGAACGGCAGATAACGCGCATAGGCAAAGCGAGATAGGGGCGCATCACGGCTTCCTTTCCTCATGTTCCGCAAGCTCGATAAAACCAAAAAAGGCGGCTGAAACAGCCGCCTTGATCGGATATTCATACTGCAGTTGGACTACACCATCAACTTCGATACCTGCTGGGCGAATTCCAGCGGATCATCCACCGGGAGACCTTCGACCAAAAGCGCCTGGTTGTACAGGATCTTCGTGTAATCCTTGACCTTATCGGAATCTCCGGCCTCATTCGCGCTCTTCAGCACCTCGAAGATCGGATGCTTGTCGTTGACCTCGAGCACCACATGCGCCTCGGGAGCGCCCTCTGCTCCACCCGGTTGATGCTTGAACATCTGCGCCATCTGAAGGGAAACCGTGCCTTCTGTAGTCAGCACCACCGGAGCATCGGTCAGACGCGTGGATACTACGACCTTCTCGACATCACCATCGAGCGCATCGCGCATCGCATCGAAGAGTCCTGAGTTCTCCTCGGTCGCTTTTGCTGCCTGCTCCTTCTCCTCATCGGTGGTAAGACCCAAGTCCTCACCGGCAACGTTCTTGAGCTCATAGGTCTGCACTTCCTCATCGGTGTTCTCGCTTGAGGACAACGCGTAATCGTGAAGAGCCATCATGCAGAACTCATCGACATCCTCATCGCAAAGGAGCACATCATATCCCTTTGCGAGCACTGTCGTAACGATCGGCATCTGTGCCAAACGCTCACGGGAATCTCCTGCTGCAAAATAGATCGCTTTGGAATCCTCAGGCGCATCGTTGATGTATTCATCGAGCGTGATCATCTTCTGTTGCTTTGCCGAGTAGAACATGAGCAGATCGGCAAGGGTATCCTTGGCCATACCGTAGCTCGCATACACTCCGTATTTGAGCGTGCGGCCGAATTCCTTGAAGAACTTCTCATAAGTCTCACGATCGTCGGAGAGCATGCCGGCAAGCTCGCTCTTGATCTTCTTCTCAAGACGACGCGCGATGGCACGCAGCTGCGAATTGTGCTGCAGGGTCTCACGGGAGATATTGAGCGTAAGGTCGGCCGAATCAACAACGCCACGCATGAAGTTGAAATAATCCGGAACGAGCTCTTCGCACTTGTCCATGATGAGAACACCCGAACTGTAGAGCGCAAGACCCTTCTTGTAGTCCTTCGACCACATATCATAAGGCGCATGTCCCGGCACGAACATCAACGCATCATAGGTCAGCGTACCTTCTGCATGCAGGCTTATCGTACGGATCGGATCCTCGAAATCGTGGAAGTCGGTCTTGTAGAACTCGTTGTATTCCTCTTGGGTGACCTCGCTCTTCTTGCGCTTCCAGATGGGAATCATCGAATTGATCGTTTCGATCTCAACGTAGTTCTCGAATTCGGGCTTGTAGTCATCGCCGGCATCGTCAGGCTTCGGGAGCTGACGGGATTTCGTTACCTCCATCTGGATGGGATAGCGGACATAGTTGCTGTAGCGCTTGATCAGGTTGCGAAGCGTGGATTCACTTGCGAAGCTATCGTAGCGCTCCTCATCGGTGTTGTCCTTCAGATAGACGATGACATCCGTGCCATGCTCTGCACGTTCGGCAGGCTCGATAGTGTAGCCATCGATCCCGTTGGACTCCCAAGCCCAAGCCTCTTCCGATCCATAGGCACGAGACACGACACGCACCTTCTTGCCCACCATGAATGCCGAATAGAAGCCAACGCCGAACTGACCGATGATGTCAACATCCGAAACCTCTTCGCCATCCGCGTTCTCTGCTTTGAACTCGAACGAATCGGAATGGGCGATGGTACCAAGGTTCTTGTCCAGTTCATCCTTATCCATGCCAAGGCCGTTATCGGAAACGGTAACAGTCTTCTCGTCCTCGTCATAGCCCACCGTTATGGCTAGATCGGCTCGGTTGATCTTCACAGAATCGTCGACGAGGCTGCGGAAATACAGCTTATCGACCGCGTCTGACGCGTTGGATATGAGCTCGCGAAGGAATATCTCGCGATTCGTGTAGATGGAGTTGATCATAAGGTCGAGCAATTTCTTGCTCTCTGTCTTAAATTTCCTCATTGATGGATCTCTCTTTCTTCTGAGCTTCGGTTATGCGGACGCCGCTTGAACGCTTACGATACGTTTTCTCCCATGCTTTATACTCCGAATGGCCGATCCTATTGCATAGATGGATGCATCTGTTTTCCGCATGTTACATTCACGGATAGAAACAGTGAAAACCGCCAACCATGCAATTCAAGCCGGTCAAATCCACTCTCTTAATCGTGTTTTAGCAGTCGCCCACTTTGATTGCTAATTGGATATTCTACTCCTAGCACTGATGATGTCAAGGGAGTATGACGATTTTCTTATAGATAATCTAAGTCTTTCAATGTGAGATTTTCGCTAAGCGCGATAAACGGACGTATAGCTTGTCACGCATATTCGAATAGCGGGTAGTGGCAGGATCCATCCTGTCACGTGTGGGCGGTTAAAACCGCCCACTACGCGGTGAACATGGTAATGTATCAGGATGATGCGTAGCAGCAGGATCACATCCTGCTGCATGGGGGCGATCAAGACCGCCACCCACTACGCGGTGTGCTCACAGGTTGATGTGTAGTGGCAGGTTTTAACCTGCCACATGAGGGCGATCAAGACAATAAAAGCAAAGCCGAAGGCTTTACCATAAGATCGTCATCCTGAGCGAGAGCAAGCGAATGCGCGCGAAGTCGAATGGATCGCCCTCTACACCATGTGGGCGAATGTGATCCACCCACTACGCTACGATCTTGTAAGTCTCGCCCTTCACATCGCGCTTGATCATCTTCCGGCACAACAGGGCAGTAACAGGGATAGCAAGGGCAAGGGCACCGCCGACGATGAAGGCGGGTGCATATCCCGACCAATCAAGAATGATCCCCGCAAGAGTAGGCCCTATCGCCAATCCGAACGTGCATCCGGCATTCATGAGCGTAATTGCCTCGGTCAGTCGCTTTCCCGGAACGGCACGCTCGCATGCACTGTTGCACACGATCAAAAACGGCGCATAGAACAAAGCGGCCGCGCATGACACCACATACAGGCTTACAACATCATTCACGATAGCCATGAACGCATAAGCGAACCCGATCAGGCATGCGGCGACTATCAGCTGTTTGGAAGCAGGGGATGTTATGCGAACCATCCCGAACACGAAGCCCATGATTATGGACACAACGGCCGAGAGCATCAGAGCGCCGCTTGCGATGTTAGGGTTTCCTAGCGCCTCGGCAAACGCCACGACCGTGGTGTCGAACACGCCGAAGAACGACCCTAAGAACAGCATCAATACGAAGAGCACGCAAACAACAGGATAGGCACTGAATATCCCTTTTCGCGGCTTCTCATCCCGGTGGGAATCCTGCTCATAGCCCGCACCTTCCTTCATAACAAGAGGCTCTTCGCTCTCCTCGGCTGCGCTCCATCCCACCTCCGGTTCGCTCGCATGCGAGAGGCATAACAGGATCGAACCGATCAAGAACAGAAGGCCGCCTGCAAGAAGTCCGGCTATTGGAGTTATGACGGTTGCCAAGAAGATCGAAAGCGACGGAGAGAACATGAAGCCCACATCATCGATGATTCCTTCATAGGAGAAAACGGTGCGGATATCGGGCGCATCGGAACCGAGCTGCTTCGTACGGAGAAGATATGTCCAACGCGCTCTTGCCAGCGCCTGGGCGTTAGGCAACGAACCCATCAAAGCGCCCGAGGCGAAGAGCATCCACACAGGACCGTGGATGGACACCGCAACGAGCATACCCGTAAGTCCCACCATATTCATCAGAACGAAAACAGGGATCGTCTTCGATTGCCCTCTCTCATCGACGAGCTTGCCGATACGGGGCGCAACAAGGAAGATCATTATGGCGATCACAGACGACACAAGCCCAGCGATGAAGAAGGAATAGCCCGACAATGTGAGCATGGTCACGGTGCCGATGTTCATCATGTAGCCGTAAACGCGCATGAGCAGGCATGCCACATCGAACGGATACGCACGACGCACGGATAGCACTTTCTTATATACGCTGGGGTTGATAGCTGAGATCTCGATCGCCTCCTTTCGCCCTACCGATTATAGGTGAATGGAAAGAGCTTCGAAGTCGCATTATGAGACAACAATAAGGTATTGACTTTTAATAGACTATGTCTTATATTAAACGCGGTCTGAAACACGGAAAGAACCCGCTCTCCCCTTGGGCGGGTTCTCTTCTTCTCAAATGGTGTCACGAACCCAAAGGGACGGGGATATTGGGTCGCTTAGCTATGGCAAACCCAAAGGGACGGGGATATTGGGTCGCTTAGCTATTTTCAATATGAGTAGATACTAGCTATTAGCTAAGCGACCCAATATCCCCGTCCCTTTGGGTTCCATTGCGCTATAATCAACCGCTAAAACATCTACGAGAAGGATCGCGGTAGAACATCATGGGCAATTTCCTGAACAACCTGAACGAAAAACTGAATAACTTCATGGTGGGACGAAACGGATCGGATAAGCTCGCGCGTTGGAGCCTTGGCATCGCCATAGTGCTTGCCTGTGTGAACATATTCCTGCCGAACATCATCTGCTCGATCCTGAGCTATGCGCTCTTGTTCTATTGCATCTTCCGCATGTTCTCGAAGAACATCACAGCCCGGCAAGAAGAGAACGAGAAGTTCGAGAACCTCTTCAACCGGAATGGGAACAGGAATAAGAACAGCAACCGCTCCAACACTGCAAAGAAGAGCACATCCTCCACCATCTACTTCAAATGCGATGAATGCGGACAGTCGCTCTCGGTTCCAAAGGGCAAAGGGACGCTCAAAGTGACTTGTCCAAAATGCAAGCATCAGACCACGATAAGGTCATAGATTGAATCCATCGACCGCCATCCTTCCATCGAAGATCCGCCATAGCAAACCTTAGGACGGAAAAGCGTCATGTTCGGCATAGCCATCGCCAGGCTCGACAAGATAACCGAAGAGGAAAAACGCCGCTACCAAGCACTCTATTGCGGCCTATGCAAGGCTTTGAAGCAGCGCTATGGACAGGTGAGCCGGCTATCGCTCAGCTATGATCTCGTGTTCTTGGCGATGTTCTTCGATTCGCTATACGAGCCTACAGAAGATACCGGCACATTTCGATGCATCTCCCATCCCACCAAGCCGGTGCCCTACTCCATTTCCGAATACACCGACTATGCTGCAGACCTCTCCGTAGCGCTTGCCTACCATAAATGCCTGGATGATGTGAATGACGACGATTCCGCGAAAGCCAAAACGGCCTCGAAGCTGCTTGCGGCATCCTATGCGAAAGCGATGGAGCGCATACCGGGAAAATGCGAGGCCATAGAACGCTCTATGGCCAGAATACGGATGATAGAGGCCGATCCCGCCGCATCGCTCGATGCCGCATCCATCGAATTCGGCAGCCTGATGGCGAAGCTCTTCACCCCAAACGATGATATCTGGCACGATACCCTTGAAGGCTTCGGGGATCATCTAGGCCGCTTCGTATACCTGATGGATGCCGCTGTCGACCTCGATCAGGATCGCAAGAGCGGCTCGTACAACCCCTTCGCAAACCTTGAGCTCAGTGTGGACGATATGCGCACGATCCTTCAAAACGTCATCGGGCAAGCATCCATATACTTCGAACGCCTTCCCCTTGTGCAGGATGCGCACCTGATGCAATGCGTCCTCTATTCTGGAGTTTGGCTGAAATTCAACCAAACCTATGAAAAGACGGCGAAAACAGACGATAAACATTCATAATGTACCAATGAGAAAAGCGAGACATTAAGCAGGCAATGGACGAGAACCCCTACGACATACTCGGAGTATCGCACGATGCATCACCTGACGAGGTGAAGAAGGCGTATCGCAAGAAAGCTAGAGAGAACCATCCGGACTTGAACCCCAACGACCCGGATGCTGAAGATCGCATGAACAAGATCAACGAGGCTTACGAGCGCATCACGAACCCTGAGAAGTTCGCGGCCTCCGATGCTCGCAAGCGCGGATACGGCGCGCCATATTCACCCGGCTACAATGGATACAGCAATCCCAACTCCTCTGCAGGTGGAAGCAGTCAGACCACGGGCGGTTCGGGACAAGGCTATTACAACCCGTTCGGATACAGCACATCGGGGGGCGCGGGCGCACAAGGCGGTGCCGGCGCAGGCGGACAAGGCGGCCAGAACCCATATGGGTGGACCACCATCAACTTCGATGATTTCTTCGGCAACGGATGGGGACAGGCACAAGGCCCCATCCATCCCGAAGCTTCGGCCGCAGATTCGCCCGAGATGCGCCAAGCCATCCTGAACATAAACGCGAACAACTTCAAAGCTGCCATCGATATCCTGCAGAATATCCCGTCCACAGGCAGGAATGGCAGATGGTACTACATATTCGCCATCGCGAACAACGGGGCAGGCAACACGGTCGCAGCTCACGACAACATACGTCGCGCACGCCAGTTCGAGCCTAACAACCCCGATTACATTCGCGCGGAGAACCAATTCAACCGGCGAGCACAGACCTACACCCAAACGGGAGAAGGCAGAGGGTTCACGAGCTTCGGCATCGACCCGAACTGGCTCTGCTGCTGCATCTGTCTTGGCCCGTCGCTCTGTTCGTACTTCACGCGCTTCTGCATGTACGGATTCTGATGCACAGCAGGTTACGAACGTGATACAAGTCGCGAATGCCTATCCTTCCTCGATGGATCCGGTATAAAAGCATGCTTGAACAAGAACACGGCAACTAGCCCAAAAAGATAGAAGAATCGAACGAACAAGGGGAATGCATGAAAGCCATAGGCATCGATCTTGGAACAACGAACAGCTGCGTTTCTGTGGTGGAAGGCGGGACGCCTGATGTGATCGTAAATGCAGAAGGCGAGCGCACTACGCCATCGGCAGTCGCATTCACGAAAGACGGAGAGCGTCTCGTGGGCACGGTCGCCTTGCGGCAGCTTGCCATGAACCCCGAGCGCACCATCACATCGGTGAAGCGCCATATGGGGACGAAATGGCGCAAAAGCATCGATGGGAAGGAATTCTCTGCCACCGAGATATCCGCCATGATCCTGCGCAAGTTGCGCCAAGATGCCGAGAACTTCCTTGGTGAGAACATCACGGATGCCGTGATCACCGTACCTGCCTACTTCAACGACATGCAGCGAAATGCCACGAAGGATGCAGGAACCATAGCCGGACTAAATGTCTTGCGCATAATAAACGAGCCGACTGCTGCAGCATTGGCATACGGCCTTGACCACGGCGATCCTCAGATGGTGATGGTCTATGATCTAGGTGGAGGAACCTTCGATGTCTCGATCATAGAGATCGGCGATAACGTCATCGAAGTGCTCGCCACGGCTGGGAACAACCACTTAGGTGGAGATGATTTCGATGAGCGTCTGACCACGTATCTTCTCGATGCCTTCAAGGCTCAAACAGGGGTTGACCTCTCGAACGATAAGGTCGCATACGAGCGGGTCAAAGAGGCAGCCGAGCAGGCGAAGAAGGAACTATCCTCCATGGAGAGCACCGTGGTGAACCTGCCGTTCCTCTCGCAGAATGCATCAGGTCCGCTGCATTTGGAGCAAACGGTCACCCGCTCGAAGTTCAACGAGCTGACGGCCGATCTTGTGGCGATGACCACAGAGCCCGTGCAACAGGCTCTAAACGATGCCGGGATCGCATCGAGCGAACTGGGCGAGGTATTGCTCGTAGGCGGAAGCACCCGTATCCCCGCGGTGCAGCAGCATGTGAAAGCCTTGACCGGCAAGACCCCAACATCGAGCATCAACCCGGATGAATGCGTGGCTGAAGGCGCTTCCATCCAAGCCGCCACACTCGAAGGAGCTATGACCGGCAACAATGCGCTCATGCCGCGAGGCGGCGAGCTTCTCCTTCTTGATGTGGTGCCCATGTCATTCGCCATCGAGACAGTCGGCGGAGTTGCCACACGCGTGATCGAGCGCAACACAACACTGCCCATCCACTACGAACAGGTCTTCACCACAGCAGCATCGTTCCAGACAAAGGTCGAGATAAACGTGTTGCAAGGCGAGCGCCCGATGGCTGTCGATAACAAGTCGATCGGAAAATTCCAACTCAAAGGGATCAAGCGAGCCCCCGCGGGCGTTCCACAGATCAACGTCAGCTTCGATCTTGACGCCAACGGGATACTCACCGTAACAGCAACCGACATGGGAACCGGAAATGAACAATCGATAACCATCACAGATTCCGAGCGCATGAGCGATGAGGAGATCCAAGCAGCCATAAGGGATGCCGAGCAGTATGCTGAAGAGGATCAGGCAAGACGCGAATCATTTGCCGAGCGCGATGAGGCGAACCGGCTTGTAAGCCAGGCAGAAGAGCGCATCAAGGAGGCAGGCAAGGACATGCCCAAGGATGAGAAGCGGACGCTCAAAGCCTCCATCGCCAACGTGCAAAGATACCTTGCAAAGCGCCCCGAGAAGATGAAGGATACCGACAAGGCGAATTTCACGAGCGCCATCGAAGAGTTGAAAGGGCTGCTCGGGTAACTCAAAACATGGAATCCTGCGCATTGAAGGCACCTGCCTGCTGCGTGGAAATAGCAGATCCGAAGATCTGCGCTACGATAGATCGAGGATATCCCTTTTCGACCTGATCTGAACGTCTTATCCTTTTTGCTTTCGCAATCCAGCCCAGCGTAACAAAAAAGCCGGATGAGAACATCCGGCTTTTCATTTGCTGATATTTCAGCTACAGCTTATGCTGAAGGCGGCTTCGGTGCGCCAGGGGCTGCAGGAGCGCCAGGAGCTGCCGGTGCGCCAGGGGCTGCAGGAGCGCCAGGAGCGCCTGCTGCGGCGATAGCATCGGTGTTAGGGGTTCCGTCAGCATTCATATACTTGCTGAAGTCTGCCTTGCAGAAGGGGCAGTTCTTGAGAACGAGGCCACCCATGCTCTGGATGGTCTTGCCGCACTCAGGGCATACATTCGGGCCTGCGCCACCTGCGTCTGCTGGTCTAAAACACATATCGCACTCTCCTATCATTTCGAATTCTTATTCGTGTGCATAGCACGACTAGGATAGACCAAAAAAATCAATATGTCTAAGGATTACAAGAGTTTTTCGGTAAATGATTTTCATAAATTATTGTCAAACAGAAATACTTATCTTTCAAAATACTTCCTCATGAATATTCACACCTACAGCATTAAAACCATACTACGAAAAGTACCAAACACGAATTGAAAGCAGCTTTCGAACTCAATCGAGGCGCGTTGTCAGATCGGGATGTATGCTCATCGATTGGAATCTGTCGCTCATGTATTCGTTATCGAAATGGGTGGCGAAGAACTGCGATACAGCCAGATCGTTCACCGGCATCCCCGCAAGCCTTGAATACCAACAATCGAGCGCGATGAGCGTCATGGCACCATCGAATATCATCAGCGCCGCACATACGGTCGTGAGCGAATAGCGCAACTGCCAAGGTATCTTGTTCACCAGATCGAGAACCCCAGGAAGGAGCCATTTGATCCAGATCACGCCGAGCAACCCCCACATGCACATGAACATGAAATCGGTCCTGCCGCCGATATTCAGGAAGCGCCCACTGTAATCCCAAGCAACGGCACCGAAAGCGTATTCCAAAAACCAACTGACGAAGTACTCGAAGGCACCGCCCACAACAGCACTGACCAAGAATACGACCACCACATTTGCCTTGTAGAACCGATTCAATAGGATCGTGAGTATAACGGCTCCGAATCCGTATATCGGAGAGAAAGGCCCCCAAAGCAATCCAGCGCGGATCTGGAATTCGCCCGGAACCTCGATCATGTAGTGATAGACCGTCTCGACAACATCTCCGACGAGCGCACCTATGGCGAATATCCAGAACAAGTTGAAGAAATTAAGGGCGATGAAGCCTTTGCCTGTCTCGTCCCGACCAAGCGTACCATCGATGGCCTCTTCGCGCGCCTGCATATCACGGAGCTTCCGCTGCAGCCTGCGCTCTTCCGATAGAGCCGGATCCATGAACGTGAACATCCCGATAAGGACCAATCCGGCTACGCAGAACACGATGAAAAGAGGCTTTATCCCCTCGAGCATGAGCTCGCAGAGCGCGCAACCGAACAGCGCGACGATGGACACCTCCGCAACGATGTGGGCGAACCGCATATGATGCATCAGCATCAGCACGCCAACGCCTATGAAGCCCAACGAGGCTATCCCCACCAAAACGACCATCACGATGAACAGAACAAGGGATGCTATGGGATGATTCTCGAACTCTCCGTTGTAGAACTGGGCACCCATGACATAGAGCAGATATGCCACTAACGAGGTGAGCACCACCCCTACGAACAAGAATCCCAGACCTACGAAAGTCTGCGCGATCTTGGCCTGACGGGTCGGAGCGATATCGGCTGTTATCGGATTCGCTGTTGTCATTTGTGTCCCGTCCTCTTCCGCATTACCTCTTCCCTGTGCTCCCTGATAGCTCGAACCTCGCTGGGTCTGAGCTTTGGCGGATCGTCCACCGCAGAGGGCATATCCTCGTCCACGTTCTCCGCCTCGCTCAATTCAGGATCGGCCGGATCGATAAGATCGACGAACGATGTGCGCTCCGAGCGATCGGAGGGCATCTGGGAGGTCTTGGAAGAAGAGGCTATGACGGTACCGTCGTCTGTGAGCGTCTTGCCGTGAAGGTCGCGGCGGATGCGGAAGTATTCCCAAGCGAGAAGGACGAAAAGGATCCCCTCGACGATGACATAGCTCAAGACAGCGCCTTCCAGCTGCGCATAGCGCACCAAAAGGATAGGTATGAATATCGAGAAGATGAACGTCATGCAGAAGAGCACCGTAACATCCTTCTGACGCCTCATGATCGTGATCACCTGGAACAGGAAGTCGATCGCGGCCGTTATGCCCCCGGTTATCAGCATAAGGTAAAGAAGCCCGCGGTAGACGTTGAAATCTATGCCATAGAGGTAATTCATCACAGGGATGCCGATCCAAGCCATTATGAGGGCGAAGACGAGCGTTATACCGGCTATGAGCGCGATGATCCCCGCCAAGATCAGATTGAACTTGCGCCGCTTTGCGGAATCCTGCCAAACGCCGGCCATGCGCAAGAGCAACGGCTTGTATATGAGCTGAGCTGTGATGAGGATCATCTGAGCCGGAAAGTATAGCGCGTTGTAATACAGCTGGTTGTCGTAGGGCAAGCTTGCTTCCATAACGAACTTCGGCATGTTCTCGATGACGTTGAAGAAGAACAACGCCACGAACAGAGGCGCGCATACCTTGAACAGCTCAAGGAAGCTCGGGAAGCTGAAGCGCCTGCTCTTCGGGGTCTCAAGAAGCGTGAGCGGCCAAGTTATGACAACGAACGTTACCGCAGCGGCGATAGCCATGCCCGTACAAGCTGCAACGGCATTCCTCGAGAAGAAGAGTATCAGCGAGAAGACCACCAGCACCAAGACGGATCGGATGGTCTGCGAAATGCCTGCCAGGTAGAGCTTATCGACCTGCTGCAAGCGTCCTTCGTACACATCGGCCAGAGCATCGATGCACCTGTATATGATGACGGCGATGGAGATGTTGAACATCTCGGAATCATATCCGCGAAGCGAGCAGTAGACCCAACCGACCAGAAGCATCAAAATGCAGGTCACCCAACGATTCGCCTGATAGTCGAGGAAAGAATGCTCGTGATTGATATCCGATATCTGATAGGTTCGCACGCCGAAATTTCCGATGAACATGAGCAGCAATCCTACGACGAACGCCATGGATATCATACCTGCCTGCTCAACGCCCACAAGTTGTGTGGACACCATCGTGACCACAGGGAATACCAATGCCCATGTTCCGGAGCCTAAGGTGTTGCAAACGAAATCGCGGGTGGTGCGATGCGGAGCGTAGCGCTCCTCAGCGGCAGAGAGCCCCTCGCCTTTCATAGCGCCCACCACTCGGTCGAACCACTGGTTCACCGTCCGCGCGATGAAGTTCTGCTTATGCTCGCGCGGAGCCTTCGCCGGCGCAACCTGCGCCCTTCTTCCTGCAAAGCCCCTTGTCGAACCCTCTTGTGAAGAACGCCTTCTCTCTCGCGGATCATGCGTTCTGGGAGATACGCTCGTTCGAGAGTGCTTTGCTGTGCGTCTGTTGTTATTCTCGTTGTTTCTCAAGCCGTTTGGCATAGGGCAATATCATTCCTTTACCGTGCATTTTCCGTGTATTTATAGTATAGTTTTACCATCATTGCGTGGCTGCACAATCATAAACGCCGCTAGAAATGAACAGTGACGTGCAGTTGAAAGGATAACAATTCTGTGAGCGAAGTTAATTCGCATGAGAATAGAGGGCATGGGACGGCATCTTCGCCGTCTGCTCAAAGCAGGAGAAGTGCGCCCTATTCCAATCCTTCAACGCCCGCTCAATACGCATATCCGCAGCCTCCAACCTATCAGATTCCCGTTGCTGTTCCGACCAACATGGTTGGTGGAAGCCCTAATTATGGCGCATCGCCGAATAATTTCAACAACGGTAAGAAACATACGAGCAAACTGTTGATCGCCGGCATAATCATCCTCGTGCTGGCATTGATATCGCTTGCCGTCGCCATGCTCTTCGTTTTCAAGCCATTCGGGCTCTTCGAAGAGGAGGTGAACGCGCAAGCTCCCTCGGTATCGCAGGTGGAAACGATGTTCGAGGAATCGGATTTCGAAGGGGATATGCTCGATAGCTTCCAATTCGTTAACACCGAGGACATGCAGGATCCCACCTTCAAGAACACGAAGGTCGGCGAAGTCACGCGCAACCAAGGCGGAAACAAGGAGATCACCTGCGAGGCTACATCGGATGTGGAGTTGCGCAACAATTCGATATCCGCCTCAACAACGCTCACCATGCGAATGACCTATGACAAGGACTCCTCCACCTGGAAGAGCACGCAAGTCCAAACGGGCAACGTGAAGGGAACGCCGGAAGGCCCTGCTGACATAGAGGCTATAAAGAACAACATCCTTTCGCTTCTGCGATCATACGACTCGAGCATCGCATCCCAGTTCGCAGGTAGCGAAGTGTCAAGCGATTCGCAGCTCACGAAAGATGGCGGTACGGCAGCGTTCCTGCTCACCAAGACGGATAACGCCACCGGCGAGAGCAAGACATGCACGGTGAACACCGAGGTCGAGTGGAGCGATACGCGCGGCTGGCAAGTGAGCATAACCTCTATCGACGGGATCGAGGAGCCGCCTGCTGCTGAAGAGCCGCCAGCAGAAGAGCAGCCTTCAGAAGGATCGGGATCGCAAGGTTCCGGCTCCTCGCAAACATCGCCTTCGGGAAGCGGGAGCTCCGGCAGCTCCGGAAGCCAACCGACCATGCTGCTCGTTTGCTATTCGGGCGACCTTGTTCAGGTGCCGGGAGTCATCGAATTCGAGGGATCGCACATCCTGCTTCGTACCGACCATGTCATCCGCGTTGAATTCGACAACCGCGTCTTCATCACCACGTACTTCGAGCTTACCGGCAACGGAGGGTGGTATCGAGGAGAACACACCACCGTGATAGGTGAGATTAGCGCAACGGGCTCGCTTGGCAAAGCTCCCCTTGTCATCAACGTCGATTACGACTGATCCGCAGAAACGGTATTGCGACTGCATTGTCTGTCTTAGCTGTCTTTCGATCTTGGTTCATAACAATGTGATCAATATGCTTTCGTCTCGACGTGTCGTCGCCGTGAGCTAACTCGTGAAAACCCAACACGAGTGGATCTCACGGCTCCTTTGACTTAACCTCGACTCAAGCACTTTGATCACATTTTGTATATTAAATTCCTACAGCACGAATGAATCTCATCCGGCCATTTTGCCGATTGGAATGATAGGCAACAACTCGATTACACGGGAGTAACACCGCTGATTTCTTCCCCACCTTTCTATGCGCACAAAGGAAAATAGCATCATCGAAACGAAAGTCCTAAACGGACGCAGATCATTGCAAACGAAACCATAAGGAGGGAATCATGACAACCCATACTATGAATCAAAGCAGTTCCAGCAAGTACGATTGGGGTCTTTTCTTCGGAGGCATCCTGGTAGCGCTGTGCGGCATCGCGGTGGTCTTCTGGCCGGGCGCCACTTTGGAGCTTCTGGCAATAGTCGGCGGTGTGGGATTTCTTGTTGCAGGCGTGTTCAACTTCGTGACATGGGTGCGCACACACAACTACGTCAGCGGATCCGGCTGGACCCTTGCCAATGCCATCTGCGACATCATCCTCGGGATAATGTTCCTTGTTCACCCGTTCATCGCAGCCGGGGTCGTAACGTTCCTCGTCGGATGCTTCACCGTGGCCTACGGCGCCTTCGCCATCGTCGCATCCATATCGATGAGCCGCGTGGTAAGCACTTGGTGGGTGATGCTGCTCAATGGGATCATCTCCATACTCTGCGGATGGTTCTTCATATTCTCGCCAACGTTCTTCGCTGTCTTTTTAGGTGTGTTTCTTCTGATGCAAGGTGTTACTATGTCTATCTACGGAATTGCATTTCCAAGAAACAGTATCTATTAGATAAGGATGCCTGATATATGTACGATGGCGAACCCGAGATAGGGCGTAATGACGACTGCTGGTGTGGCAGCGGGAAGAAATACAAGAAGTGCCATTTGGATTTCGATGAGCGCTTGCAAGCTTTGGCCGATGCGGGAGAAGATGTCCCGCATCGCTATCTTTTGAAGACACCGGAAGATATAGAGGGCATCAAACGAAGCGCTGCGGTGAACATAGGTGTTCTGGACTATGTTGCCGAGAACATCCGCGAGGGAATAACCACCGAGGATATTGACAAATGGGTGTATGACTACACAGTATCGCACGGGGCTGTTCCGGCACCGCTCGATTATGAGGGTTTCCCCAAAAGCGTATGCACATCGATGAACGAAGTGGTGTGCCATGGCATCCCATCTCCCGATGAAGTGCTCAAGTCCGGCGATATCATCAACGTGGATTGCTCCACTATCCTGGACGGGTACTACTCAGATTCCTCGCGCATGTTCTGCATTGGCGATGTTTCACCTGAGAAGCAAGCGTTAGTGCGCGTTACCAAGGAAGCCGTTGAAGAGGGGCTTAAGGCCGTGAAGCCTTGGGGTCATCTGGGAGATATCGGCGCTGTTGTGAACGCCTATGCCAAAGACCACGGCTACAGCGTGGTTCGCGAATTCGGCGGTCACGGCATCGGGCTGGAGTTCCATGAGGATCCGTTCGTCAGCTTCACCACAAAAGCCGGTACAGGCCCCATCCTCGTTCCTGGGCTCATGTTCACCATCGAACCCATGATCAACATGGGCAAAGCCCGCATCGACATGAACGACCCCAACGGATGGACGGTTCGCACCAAAGATGGCAAGCCCACGGCTCAGTGGGAAGTTCAGATAGTCGTAACGGATGATGGCTACGAACTGATCAGTTGGTAGGTTTCCTGCTGGCGCACAGATCGACCCGTCGCCATCAGAGCATCAGAGTTATCACAAGGATCGAACCACACGAGATCGTACGGGTCAAACCGTAAATATCGAAGGAGCTTTGTGAAGCACGATCTAGACTAGCGCTTCCAACACGTCTTTCGTGGGAACGATCTTGGCTGCATAACAGCGATTCATGTAATCGAGGCCTTCTGCTTGATCCCCGATGAGGAACGTTGCAGTTGCATCGCTTACGACCACGATATCGAACCCGTTGAAATAAGCATCTGCGGCTGTATGCATAACGCAGATGTTCGTATCGAATCCGCAGAGGATGAGCGTCCTTCTTCCCAGCTCATCGAGCAGAAGCCTGAGCGATGTTTGGAAGAATGCCGAATAGCGCCTCTTCTCGATCAGGAAATCACCTTCCTGCTGTTCGAGTTCGGGTGATGTTCGCGCTTCGGGCGTGCCGGCAAGCCCGTGATCGCCCCAAAGCTCGAGCTCGCGATCCAAGCCCTTGATGTGCGCATCATTCGCAAAGATGACAGGAACGCCTCTCCTGCGTGCAGCACGAACGATCTCGGCGGTATTCTGTGTAGGAGGCCTGAGAAGCCCCTCCAAAGGAGAACCGTTAAGATCGCCCAGCTCATCGATCACGAGGATCGCGCAATCGTCCACATCTATCCCATCAAGGGTGTTGCTCACACCCTGCTCAACATCTTGCAGCGCCATCTACAGCATCCATCCTTCCTACAACCATGACCAGCCGATGATCGGGTCAGTCCATCATCTTATCGACCGCAGCGAGCAACTTCGCAGTTGCCGATTCTATATCATCCTGAGCGAATATGCCGAACTTTACAGCAACGCCGCTGACCCCTGAGCCCTTCAATTCCGGTATCGTATCGACCGTAAGGCCGCCGATCGCCACCACAGGGATGCTGACCGCCTCGCATATCTCGTGCAAGGTTGAAAGATCCACGAAATGACTGTGCGCGCTCAAAGGATTGTCGAATATCGACCCTACACCTATATAGTTCGCACCGGAATCCTGCGCCCTTTTCGCCTGCTCGACCGTGGTCGCGGAAACGCCGACGATAGCGCTCTCGCCTAGGATGGATCGCACTTCTGCACAGGAGATATCCTCTTGACCCACATGAACGCCGTCCACCCCTGTCGCTTTCGCAGCTTCGATATCGTTATCTATAACGAAAGGGACATTGGCCACATGACAAACAGGAGCCAAAGCTCGAGCCATCTTTATCAGCTCAAGCGTGGATGCGCCCTTCTTGCGAAGCTGAACGAACGTTGCGCCGCCTATGATGGCATCGGCTACACACGATGGCAGGCTCCTGCCGCGAAGGTAAGATGAATCGGTAACAGCGTATAGCTTGCATGCCTCCCGGATCTTGTCTTCCGTCCATATGTTTTGAACTTTCCTCGGAAGTGGCATATCCATCCTCCTACGGGCTTGTGCGTTTAAGTACTGCGTTCGCTCTAATGATACAACTATCGATCATTGAATGTTGTGTTATTCGATAAGTCGGCCAGAACAAGAACGGGGTGAGGGCAAGTTGGATCAAACGGCATGCTGCCATTTTGCATTTGACAGACAAATCTCGTATGACAAGGTCGAAGGTATCCCTTTTCGCATTTGGCGCTCACTCTCGATGCTTCGCATCAGCGGTTCGCTCCCTCATGCATTCATATATTGCAATCTTTCGAAAGCATATGAAAGATGGTGTTCAGAGCAAATCGAAAAGGGATACCTTCGGCCTGTTTCCAGATGACATCAAGCCTGACCCTTTGTCATCAAAGAGGATATATGACGACGATCGTGCCCTTCTCGACCCCGATCATGACAGCTTCGCCTTGCAATTCATTGGACAACCCAAGCGATTCGCGATTGGTAAGCTCGACATCATCGAGCTCCCACTTCATTCCCCGCTCGAACACTCCCTCGCACCTATCGCTCATGGAGAACACGGAAACTGTCCCTGTTTCCTGAGCCGGCGCTTCAAAGATATCGGGTCCTGTGAGGAAGAAGAGCGCTACATCCTCA
>CAYXZC010000003.1:0-1713 GCA_964469815.1 uncultured Eggerthellaceae bacterium
CGTACTGCATGCCCTCTACGATATCCATCTCAAGACCGAATGTCTGGGACTCCTCAACGGAGATGGCGCCGTCCTTGCCGACCGCTGCCATGGCCTCGGCGATCTTCTCGCCGATGGTGGGATCTCCCGCCGATATGGTGCCGACATTGGCGATCTGCTCTTTGGTGGACACGGTCTCGGCTGCAGCCTTGATGGACTCGACCACAGCCTCTGTAGCCTGCTCGATGCCACGGCGTATCGCCAAAGCATCGGAGCCTGCTGTGACGTTGCGGATGCCGTCAGTGACGATCACATCGGCCAGAAGGGTGGCAGTCGTCGTGCCATCGCCTGCAACATCGTTCGTCTTGACCGCGACCTCGCGAACGAGCTGGGCACCCATGTTCTCGATGGGATCCTCAAGCTCGACCTCTTTGGCGACGGTCACTCCATCGTTGGTGATGGTCGGAGCACCATAGGACTTCTCGAGCGCAACATAGCGACCCTTAGGCCCTAAGGTGACCTTGACTGCATCTGACAGCTTGTTGACACCTGCCGCCAGCCCTGAGCGGGCATCGGCATCGAATTTTATCTCTTTTGCCATTATCTGATCTCCTTCTAAATGATCCTTTGATGTTCGTTGCGCTTAAGCGAAGACAGCGTAGATATCATCTGCACGGACGATGAGCACCTCTTCGTCGTCACAGAGGATCTCGTTTCCGCCATATTTGCTGTAAACCACGCGATCGCCTACGTTTACAGGCATCTCGATCTTGTTGCCGTCCTTGTCATGCTTTCCAGGACCTACAGCCAAAACGGTACCTGTTTGCGGTTTTTCCTTAGCATCGCCTGCGATGAAGAGCCCGGATGCCGTTTTCTCCTCGGCCTGATCCTGCTTGATGATGACGCGATCGCCCAATGGCTTAAGATTCATGCTCATGCCTTCCTTTCGTGTTCGCTTTCTGCGTCTGATTTTTCTCGTATATAATTTAGCACTCTAAGACCTAGAGTGCTAATGCAAGTAATATGATATCAATATAAGCACATAATTCAAGTGCCAACGGATGTTTTATCCCCCGGCGTTACCATAGCGTTTTCATAAGCGAAAATGACGAGCTGCGCCCTATCATGCGAATCGGTCTTGCTCATTATCCGCGCTAGATGGGTCTTCACAGTCGCCGGCGAGATGAATAGCTTGGCAGCGATATCATCATTGGAAAGACCGTTTGCAACATAGACGAGTATCTCGCGTTCGCGATCGGTCAGACCGGCACGCTTGATGGCCTCATCGGCGCCCGCATCGCCCGTCCCTCTGCTAGCGCCCTTTGAATTCGCGAACGTTTTGACAAGCCTTGCCATGACGGAAGGCTCGATCAAAGCATCTCCCCTGTTGATGATCTCGATGGCACGAACCATCTCGTCTGAATCGGAATCCTTCAAAAGGAATCCCGATGCACCAGCGTTCAAGGCATCGTATACGTACTCATCGATATCGAACGTGGTGAGCATCAATATATGGACATCCTTCAAAGCGGGATTCTCCGTTATCGAGCGCGCGGCTTCTATGCCATCCATGTTCGGCATGCGTATATCCATTAGCACGACATCGGGCTTGAGCGCCGATGCTGCTTGGACCGCCTCCAGGCCATCTTTGGCGATGCCCACGACCTCGATCTGAGGGTAGGTCGAAAGGATCGCTTTGAATCCGCTCCGGATGAGCTCCTGGTCATCGACCAC
>CAYXZC010000003.1:1723-31992 GCA_964469815.1 uncultured Eggerthellaceae bacterium
TAGAACGCGTATCTTCTCGCAAACCTCGCTCATGATGCATCTCCAGACGAAAGCGGTATGCGCACTGTGACGCAGGTTTCGCCTTCATGATAGCTTCTTATATCGAACGTGCCTCCAAGCGCATGCGCACGCTCGCGCATCCCCTCGATCCCGTGACCCTCCGCTCCTTCACCCGAGATGCCGCATCCGTCATCCTTTACTGCAATTTCTGCATACCCTTGACGGATGACCACACGGATCTTCACCGAGCTTGCATGCGCGTGCCTTACAACATTCGTCACAGCTTCGCGCGCGATGCTGAACAGCGCAGATGACACATATGCTGGGACATGGACTCCTGCAGAGACCTGCTCATCTATCTCGCATGCGATATCGGCGTCCTTGAGATACGAAGCCAACTGCTGAATGTCCCCGATCCCGAACAAAGGTTGCGTTTCAGCCTCACCTTCGGAGCGCAGCACGCCTATCACCTCCCTGAGCTCCTCAAGAGAGCTCTTCGAGACATCGCGTATGGCAGCAAGCGCACGCTTCGCCTCATCAGGATCGCTATCCACCAGACGCTCTGCCATCTGCGATTGCGCGATGACCGCAGATAGCGAATGCGCCGTTATGTCATGCACCTCGCGCGCTATGCGCACTCGTTCCTCTTCCGAGCGCTTGCTCGCTTTGGCCTGCTGGGTCAAAAGCGCCTCTTCAGCACGAAGGGCTTCGATGTGGCGCAGCTTGGCCTCGTTCTCCGCCTCCGCCCGAGCAGCCTCAGCCAACCTCGATGATGTATTGAGCGAATACCCTGCGAATCCTACAGCTATGATAAGGGCAGTATTCTGGAACATCAGAAGCGATGTGAGCGTGGAATGCGTTCCGGCAAAGGAAGCGAGCAGCACACCTATCACCGCGATGATGCACGCTAAGATAGTGCGATTCCTGTCCGTTTGGAATGCGAGCGTGAACAAGGATACGAGGACGCCTATCAAAGATAGCATCGGAATCGAGAATATCCATTCGAAGACGAGCCAAAAAGCGAAGCTCGAAGCGAAGCATATCGTGGGAAGCTTCCTGCGCACTATGAGCGGAAGGCATGTCAGGAGAGTTGCAAGGATCGCCCAGAATGTGGGAGACACCATGCGTATCCCCAAAAGGCGGCGTGTGAAATCATCGGGAACCAGAAGGTTGACGGATAAGGTAAGCTGCAAAAGCCCGAAACCGAACGCTCCTGCGAATATGACCACATCAACAAGCCAATCTATAGCTTGCATGCCGGGCTTTGCGATCTTGGAAGTATCCTTATCCATTTTCATCCGCGGCAACATAGATGTTCGTGAAGGGCGGCTCCATCGCCCGTTTGTACTCATAGGCGGCATAGCGCTTCGCCACCTTCTCGACATCCTCGATATCGAATCCTGCACGAACGACATCCTCAATAGATGACCCTAGATCGCAGAGCTGGAACAATATCCTATCGAGAAGATCATAGGTTATGCCCATGGAATCCTCATCGTTTTGATCAGGTGAGAGCTCAGCGCTCGGAGGCTTGGAGATAACATTCTCAGGGATCGGAGGGACACATCCCGCAGCATGCGCATGATCGTTCCTCCAAATAGCCAGCTTGTACACATCGCTCTTGTAAACGCCGCCGATCGGAGCGTAGGCTCCCGCGGTGTCTCCGTAAAGGGTGGAATACCCCATAGCGGCTTCGGATCTATTTCCCGTATTCAGCATGAGCCAACCGTGCATGTTCGAGATAGCCATGATATCCATCATGCGTATGCGCGCTTGCGTGTTCTCAGCAGCCACCCCATCGAGTTTGATCCCGCAGCCCTTCTCGAAATCCTGACAGAATGCTTTGAAGGTATTGGAAATGGATATCTCCACAGCATCGATGCCCAACGCAGAGACAAGATCGCGCGCATCTGATAATGAATGATCGGATGAATAAGGACCTGGCAGCATCACACCATGCACATGCTTCGAGCCAAGGGCATCCACCGCCATCACTGCTACCAAAGACGAGTCTATCCCTCCGGAAAGCCCGATGATGACGTCTGCGAATCCGACCTTTCGGACAAAGCCCTCAAGCCCAGAAACGCATCTTTCATATGCCGCCGCCGCATCCATCCTTCGCTCCGATCCGTCAACTAGGCCTCTCTGATCCTTTCCGCCAACCAGCCAGACCATTGCTCGACTCCGCTTCCCTTTGTAGCAGAGATCGGGAATATCGGGGCGTTCGGATTCAATTCGGTTACCGCGCCGACAAAAGCATCGTTGTCGAAATCGAACACAGGCATCGTATCGATCTTGTTGAGTATCACTGCATCGGAAGCTTGGAAAATCCCGGGGTACTTCAAGGGTTTATCATCGCCCTCAGGAACCGATAGGATCATCACTTTCACGTTCTCGCCGAGGTCGAAATCGGTCGGACAGACAAGATTGCCGACGTTCTCGATGATTATGAGATCGAGCCGCTCCAGATCAAGGACATCCACAGCACGCTTAATCATGGCGCTTTCAAGATGGCATGCCCCTCCGGTATTGATCTGCACCGCAGAGATGCCCTGTGATTTTATCTTCTCGGCATCGACGTTCGATGCGATGTCCCCCTCGATGACAGCGATGTTGAACTCATCCCTGAGAGCCTCGATCGTAGCTAGGATGGTCGATGTCTTGCCGGATCCCGGGCTTGCGAGCAGATCGACCACATAGACATGGTTCTCAGCGAAACGGCGGCGAAGCTCGTTTGCAAGGTCATCGTTCTTCTTGAGTATCGGTTGCTTGATATCTATCTTCGTTGCCATATCAAAAGCCTTTCATTCGCATATCTGCATCTTGCTCAATGACGAGGATACGCCGATGCATCGGACGTTGCAAAACCCATCAATCCGGAAGATCCACTTCGATGGAATCGATCTGCAATTCCCGCCCCTCGACCAGCTCCGTTGCGAAGCTATCGCATTTGGGGCAGAACATATGGAACCTATCGTGAACATAGACGTTGCCGCATTCGAGACAGCGGCTCTTCGGTGGGATCATGTTCACCTCGAGCGTTGCTCCCTTGAGGAATGGATCGTCCTCTGTCAGAGCCTCGAAAGCGAAAACGAGCGCATCTTCTATGGCCTCTGTCATCTCGCCTACAGAGAGCTTCACGGACAGCAGCTTCGTTGCGCCGGCATCATGAGCCGCTTGGGATGCCGACTCCAAGACACCTGTCATTATTCCAAGTTCATGCATTGGGATGCCACCTTCGAAGCGCCGATCATGGCGCAACTAGTCCTCTTCTTCCATCTCTTCGTTCTGCTTCTTTATCCTCTTGGCTAAGACCACCCTTGCTGCCAACAAGCTCAATTCGTAGAGGACGATCAGGGCGGCGAAGAGCAGCAGCATGGTGACAGGGGATGCGTCAGGTGTGACCACAGCGCATATGATCATGAGCACGACATAGACCATACGCCAGCTGTCACGCAGCTTCTTATACGGGATCACATCGAATATGACGAGATAGAAGATTATGAGGGGCAGTTCGAATGCGAATCCGAAGGCCACTTCGAACTTTATGATGATGTCGATATACGACGACATCCTCGGCTCGACATATCCCAAACCATCAGCCTGATCGGTCAACCATTGGAAGGCAGCATTCAAGATGACCGCATAGCAGAAGACCACTCCGACTATGAACAGGATGACAGCGACGACGAATGTCGGTGTGAACCACTTGCGCTCTTTGGGTTTCAATGCCGGCAGGAAGAATGCGAGCAACTGCCAAAGTATCACAGGGGATGTTGCCACGATTCCGAAGAACAGCGATATCTCGAAACGCACCGAGAACGCTTCGAAAGGATCGAGTGCCGTCAACTCGACAAGGCCGGTATTGGGATCGAATGGAAGATAGGCCGCTATAGGTATGAGAAGGAACTGCCCCATGGTCGGAGCAGCGAAATAGAACACGATGACCGCTACAGCCAGACATGCGACTATCCGCACGAGCCTCATCCGAAGTTCGCCCAGATGATCGAAGAGCGGCATCCTTGCAGGACCGATGGGCATCTTAGCTCTCCTTTCCTGCAGGCTCGGCATCGCTTGCTGCATCGTCTCCAGCATCATCTGCGGCCTCGACCACTTTCTTGGGCGCAACGTCCGCCTTGGGATTTTCCCTCTCCTCAGCACGCTTGGCTTCAGCTTTAGCCTTCTCCTTAGCAGCCTGTGCCGCCGCTTTGGCTTCGGCTTCTTTTCTGGCTTTGCGCTCTTGATCGTATCTGGCCTTGCGCTCTGCGAAACTGGCTACATGCTCGGTCTGGGCATCCCCTTCTTCGTCCTTTGTGCTCGATGCCTTCACTCCTGCAGACGCAACGGCACCCACGATGGAATCCGTTGCACTATCAGCCTTATCCTGTGCATCCTTGATGCCGCGTTTCGCCTCTTTTGCCGTGCTCTCCAAAACATCGAGCGGGTTCTTGAAAGGCTCATCCGAATCCTTATCGATGAAGGATTCCTTCTTGAGCTGACCTGACATCTCCTCTTGAGCATCACGGAACTTCGCGATGGCTCGCCCGATGGTCTTTGCTATGGCAGGCAGCTTATCAGGCCCGAAGATCAGAAAACCGAATATCAGTATTAAGAAAAGCTCGAATCCACCGATTCCAAACAAACGGATCAGCCCCTTATTGCGATAGAACCGTGAGCGCCATCGTCGGTATGCCGAGCGCGAGCACCAAGATGACGCATACCACTACGGTGAATATCTTCTTCAGCTTCGCCGAGCGCTCCCGACGTTCCTTTTCCCTGCGTTCGCGCTCCTCGGCAGCTTTTATGCGCGCCGCCTTCTCTTCCCGCGAGAGGGTCTTCTTCGATTTGTTAGCTTGCTTATTGCTCTGTGCCATGTTCTCTTCGCTTATCCTTTTATGAATCATGCATAGAATCTTGAATGAACGACATTACGCCATTGTAAACAACACTGCGATCTATGACTTCAATTTTGCCCGAATTTCTATAACTCGTGCGATATTCTTCGCAACCTCCACACCCACGCTCCAATGATTCTTCTCATAGAGTATCTTACCGTTGACCATGGTCATGAGGATATCGGAGGTGTTGCATGTGTTGACCACCGCAGAGATCGGATTTATCTCGGGAGATTGATGTGAGCGCGACAGATCGACTGCGATGATGTCGGCAAGCTTTCCGATCTCGAGCGAACCGATCTTATCATCCAAGCGAAGAGCACGTGCGCCACCTATGGTGGCCATCTCGAGCAATGTGGATGAATCCAAGAACTTCCTGGTATCGTGCGCACGATGCAACAGCAGACCCATCCGCATCTCGGAGAGCATGTCCGTCGATTCGGTGGCAGCCGGGGAATCGGTGCCGAGCCCTACGCGCAACCCCGCCTTCAAGAACTCGTTCAAAGGCGCAACGCCCATGCCCAATTGCGCGTTCGCGCGTGGACAGGTGCAGATAGCCACGTCATGGCTGCGAAGCTTTTGTATATCCTCTTCCGTGACATGGACGGCCTGAACGAGCATGACATTCGGAGCATCGAAAGCGCCCCAATTCAGTGCATAGCGCACAGGGGTCACGCCAAAGGGCAACCATGGCGGTATCTCCACATAACCGCGCGCGCCTATATCCATCGTATCGACAGAGAACA
The DNA here is from genome assembly GCA_964469815.1 of uncultured Eggerthellaceae bacterium. GTDB lineage: Bacteria > Actinomycetota > Coriobacteriia > Coriobacteriales > Eggerthellaceae > MGBC163016. The sequence goes on from CAYXZC010000003.1 coordinate 7,365, forward strand.
TCGAGGAGCCATACATCACGAAGTTGTACTCTTCCTTGGAACCTGCAAGGCTCATCGCTACCGGAAGATCGTTCTTGATGGCAAGTTCGCTGACACGCCTGAATATCTCCGGATGATTCACATATATCGGAGCAGGTGCCACACCGATGCTGATGAGATCGTTGGCCTCTTGCTGCCATTGCTCGATATCCCGTTCGGCTGTATGCATGGCATGGTCGATGCGCATCTTGTCCATAGCGCCGATCTCTTTGTATATCACAGCACGCAAGCCGACCTTCTTGACAGCATAGAGCTGGGCTGCCGTTGCCGTCATGTCGGCTATGGTGGTTATTCCGGCTGATATGGCATCGAGAGCGCCTAGCACGGCCGAATCGTACCAATCCCTGTGCTCGAGGTTCTGTGACTTGTCGAGCAGGGAAAGCATCCATTTCATATACGGTTCATCCGCGACGACCCCGCGCATGACGGACATATCCAATTTCGTGAAAAGGTCGACGAATCCCGGCATGAGAGCCGCAAGGCCGAAATCCACGACCTCCTCATCGGGATAGCGATATTTCAGCTTATCCAAAGCACCGATGTCGACTATCTCGTTATCGCGAACGAGGATGGCACCGCCCGGGATAGGGTCAGCCGTTATAGGGAATACGTATTTAGCAGTGAGTAGCATGTGACCTCGCTTAGGCATGTCGCTCGTTTTCCAAAATATCATTCTACCAAAGAAGGGATGTTTTATAAGGACAACAGATATGCTGACTACCGTAGAAGTGAAGTTATAATTGAGGAATGACGAATCCAGATGAACATACGAACATAGGGCACGCAGCCATCGACACTGCAACGGGAAAACCCGCTCCGGCAGAGCTGTCCACGGATCGCGTCAAGTCGATCTTCTCCTCCATCTCAAGGAAATATGAGAGATTCAATGCCATATCGAGCTTTGGCGCATACAGACTTTGGCTCAAGAGATTCTGCGAGCTTGCCGACATCGAACAAAGCGATGATGTGCTCGATATAGCCGGAGGAACCGGTGACGTTGCATTTTGCGTCGCTCGAACGCTATCACCGAGACACATACAATGCACCGATCTTGTACCGGAGATGCTGGAGGTCGCGAAGGATCACTACGCAAAGGGTGCCTCTGAAGGCGTGGATGTAACGTTCGATGTGGTCGATGCGCAGGCTATCCCCTATGGTGATGACAGCTTCGATGCCATCACCATGGCATATGGGATACGCAACATGCCGGATAGAGCCCGCGCCCTACAGGAGATGCTCAGAGTGTTGAGACCGGGTGGTTCCATCACATGCCTCGATTTCTCCACCCCGACAAATCCCGTCTGGAGATCGCTCTATAACTTCTATCTCAAGCACATGATCCCCTTTTGGGGCAAGCTCATCACGGGAGATTCTTCCGGGTTCATCTATCTGGCAAGATCCATCGAATCGTTTCCCGACCAAGAAGGGGTCTGCTCGCTTTTCGAAGAAGCAGGTTTCAAGGATGTCCGCTTCACGAATCTGACAGGCGGGATCGCGGCCATACACACAGCGAAGAAGCCCACTGCTGAAGTTTCAAGGGATCACACCGATGCGCAATAGGTCGAATATCGAATCGCTTGATCCCAAACTGTTCACCGGAATCTTCATACTGATAATCGCCATATCGATGGCAAGCTTCTTGATGGGTCAAGGATCGAATGCGGGGACATCGGTATATCTGAACAGAATAGGCGAATCCACCGCTCTTGCAGGAATCGGCGCTATAACCTTCTCATTCGCTGCTGCGGCTTCAAGGGTAATATCCGGGCCGCTCATCGATTCCAAGGGTCGCGCTATCATCATGGTGATAGGTGGAGTGTTCATGGTCATCGGCTGCGCATGCCCCCTTTTGGTGAACACGGATTCGTTCTTCATACTCTGGCGCATCTGCCAAGGCATAGGCTTTGCCGCCATAACCACCGCAGCAGCCACCGCCGCAGCTGACGTGCTTCCAGCCTCACGGCTCGGTGAGGGTATCGGATACTATGGGCTAGGCCAAGCGATAGCCATGTCGATAGGCCCGGCTCTTGCGATCTTCTTGGTGAACACCGATCCTCCCGAGAACTTCTACATCGGCCTTACATGCTGCGCTGTCTTAGCGCTTGTCCTGTCGTCGATGTGCAGATACGAGAAACACCCCGAAAGGCTTCCTGCTACATCCGAATACAGGATGAGATACGAAGGAAACCTTGATACTGATCGCGAGAAGGAAGCATCTGCCGGCGATACGCTGACCGATGATGGGTCTTCGGATGACGATTCCAAGCACGTCAGAGGCGGCCTTATAGGAAAGCTGATCGATTCCATCTTCGAACCGGGAGCCATACCCGGAACCATCCCGATGATGTTCATAGCGACCTCGTTCGGATTCGGCATCTTCTATGTAGGCGTGTATGGAGCGACCCTGAACGTTACAAACGCCGGTGTATTCTTCACACTGGCTGCCGCATCGATGATAGTGGTTCGCCTAGCATCGGGGCGTTTCATGGATAAGGTCGCGCCATTGAAGATAATGGGCGCGGCCGTGGTAAGCGGTATCGTGGCCTTCTCCATGCTCTTCGCCTGTTCGCACATCCAAAGCGGTGGCGCGCTCGATGCCATCTTCTATTCTTCAGGGATCTTCTATGGGATAAGCCTTGGGATCTCGCTTCCTGTGAACCAGACGATAGCGGTGAAGCTGAGCCCGGCCGATCGTTGGGGTGCCGCGAACGGGCTTTATCTGCTCGGCAACGATGTTGCCATCGGCATCGCATCCTTCGCGTGGGGGATCACCAATGAGATGCTGGGATTCGATGCGACCATCCTGATCGTTATCGGACTCATAGCGGCCTCCTTCGTAGCGGCAATGATCTGCTACCCGAAGCATAAGGTATGATCGATCAACAGAGCTATCCGAGCCATGACAACGCCGAAGGCATCCCCTTTCGCGATTGACGCTCACTGATTACGCCCACTAAAGCGCCAAATGCGAAAAGAGATGCCTTCGGCCTGATTCCGACCACGTGGCAAGATGATTCAGCTTCGACCCATTTCGAATGAGAGCAACTGTTCGAAGCGTTCGTTCTCTCGAGCCAGCGCGCTCGGTTCATCATCCGCAACAATATGCCCATCCTCGATGAGGATCACTCGATCGAACCGCTCGATAGAACGTAGATGATGTGTCACTACGATCAAGGTCTTATCTTTGAACTCATCGAATATGACATCCGTCATATCATCTTCCGTGGCCGGATCGAGCCCTGTGAAGGGTTCGTCCAAGACAACGATCGGGTCATCCGACAGAAGAACGCGCGCAAGACCAAGCCGCGTCCTCTCCCCACCTGAGATGCTCGATCCCATCTCGCTCAGCACCTCATCGAACGATCCTGTCCTATCGATCAGACGACGATCGAGACCGACCCTTGAGAAAGCTTCCGCTATCTCATCTGAGGAGGCGTCCCGCTTCGCTATGAGAAGGTTCTCTTTGACGCTTTGATTGAAGACGTATGGATCTTGTTCGACCACACCGATAACGCGCCTCTTCCTTTTTGCCATACCGAAAGCATCTTCACCGAATACTGTGATGCGACCCGAATCGGGCGTCAACTGGCCTTCTATCAAATTCAATAGAGTGGATTTCCCAGCACCGCTCTTTCCTATTATGGCTACATGTTCGCCACGATGTATGGAAAGCGATCCCTCGAAGGATGTACGGGCATCACCGAGATAGCTGAAGCTGACATCATCAAGGCGGATCGCAAGATCCCGCGGATTCTCAGGTTCGCAAGAGATCCCTTCTTGGCCGACGATGCCCTTCGCACCCGCTAGATCGCCCTCATTCCTGTGACCATGATCATCGAGCTTGTGATCGATATACGATATGGCCTTCATCGATGGAAGATCCTGCTCCACCTCTAGCGCAGCTTCACTGGCTTGGAAGAATATCTCCGCCAAAGGAATGGCGCAGATCACGAAGGCCGCGATCCAATTCGCAGGATAAGGAGTGCCATCATGTATCGGCGCATTCCCCAATAGCCCGACTACAGGTGATGCGAAGGGGTAGGTTGGATCCGTGAAGCTCAAAGCCGCCCAAATGAGAACGACGATCATAAGCAGGCAGAATACGGCATTGAACACGATGAGCCGAACCCTTGCTGAGCTAGCCATATCGCTCTTCACAGCGTTGAGCTGGATCCAATCCTGCTCTCCATGGTGGATGAACTCGAATTCACGACCCGAGAGCAACCAATCCCTAAGACCCATGACATTGTCCTCAGCGCTTGCGAGCAGTAGGTCTTCTATCTCACGTGCTGTCCGCATGGCGACCTTCTGTCGCCTGCATGAAACGATAGGCATCACGAGCACCAATATCGAAAGCAGGATGGCAAGCACGCAAGCCAATTGCATGGAGAACACCGCAGCTACCGCGATCACGCAAATGGCGGTGAGAACCATCGTCATATAGGGCAATATGCCCCTTATGAGCGAGTTCTGCACTCCTTCTATGGTGTTCGTGAAGAAAGCCAGAGCGCGACCGATCGAGAGCCTCATATCGCGCCTTCGATCGATGAGCCCATCGAGGAACTCGAAGAAGACCGAGCGCAAGGTTGATGTGATGCGCAGTATCCAATCATGGGTCATCAAGCGCTGGACATAGCTGATGCAGGGTTTTCCGATACCGAAGATGCGTACGAAGATCGATGGGATATGCAAAGCCAGAACGGTCAGAGGGATGCTCGCGGCCAAAGAGATCATGAAGCCGGAAGTGAACATGAGGCCTACAGCGAACGCATTGGCGGCAAGTCCGAGCAATATGGAGGCAACGAGCTGCGCGGTATTGTCCTTGATGAAGATCGAAAGAGCTCCTGCAAGCGAGCCCTTCTTCGCAGGTGTGCCGAGTGCATCTGCATGCTCTGGGCTAGCATTCGATGGAGCCCCTGCGATGTCATCCAAGGCATCCCCTTCAAGGTCAGCCTTCGCACATGCGGCAACACCTTCATGCGTACCATCCGAAAACACCGCATCGTTTCGATCCGCCTTCTCTGCACGCTCCCTTCGATCATGGCCGGCACGGGCAGAGAAATCCTTCACCTTGCCATCTTCCATCGTCAAGACTCTGTCAACATCTTCGAGCCAATGCAACCTATGGGTCACTATGAAGACCGTCTTTCCTGACATGAAGGGCATCATCTGCTCTTTGAGCATATACTCGGTCTCTATATCCAGATGCGCAGTGGGCTCATCGAGCACCCAAACATCCCTCTTATCATCAAGAAGCACCCTCGCCAGAGCCATGCGCTGAAGCTCTCCGCCGGAAAAGGATATCTGGCCATCGCCGAGCAGGGTATCCAGTCCAAAGGGAAGTGAGTCCACCACATCGGCAAGTCCGACCCTCGCGATGACATCGAGCATCTCGGGATCGCTGGCATGCTTGTTGTAAAGGGACAGGTTCTCCCTCAATGTTGCATGGAAGATGTATGGTCTTTGCGGGATGTATGCCACACGCTCTCGCCACTCTTCACGTGCGAGCGTGAGCATCTTCGTGCTCCCCATCACTATCTGACCGTTGCTCGGAGATGAGAAGCCGGCGATCAGGTTCGCAAGGGTGGTCTTTCCGGCACCGCTAGAGCCAACGATAGCGATCCACTCCCCACTCTTGATGCAAAGGTCGATCCCGTGAAGGGATATGCTGCCGTCGCTCTGGCGAAATTCGATGTCCTGGAACGCCAGCTCATCGTCGCCTCCGATCCCAGGCGTTCGGCCATCGGCGTCCCTAACCTCTCTTCCCCAGAGCGTTATCTCCCTCTCTATAAGGCTTTGATCCTCGAAACTCTCACGCGCGTAGGATCTGGAAAGCTCATCATGGGATTTATCGATCATCTCGAATATGCTTCCCAAAGACGATCTTCCTTCCAAAGATGCATGATAGTCGGCTGCGAACATCTTTATGGGCTTGAAGAATTCCGGCACGAGAATGAGCACGATCAATGCGGGCAGAAACGCAACGGCACCATCGACCATGCGGAATCCGAGCATTATCGCCACAGCCGCAAGTCCGCATGTGGCAAAGATGTCCAGCACCGTGCTAGATAGAGTGGCTATGCGAAGCGTCTTCATCGTGAGCTTTCTGTAGGCTTCTGACACTTCGAACACTTTCTTCGAATAGCCCTTATCGGCTCCGAAGGATTTCAGCGTGAAGATACCCCGTAGCGAATCCACGAAATGCCCCGACATCCTCTTGAAGCCCTCATGGCGCTTGGATGCCTCATCGGATGCGTTATGGCCGATCAGCCTCATGAATACCATGATGAACGGATAGCATACGGTGACGACTATCCCGCTGATAACATCTTGTGTATAGATGGCGATGCATAGCACCACAGGGATCATGACGATATCGGTGATCTTGGGAAGATACGTTATGAGGTATCGCTCTATATTCTCTACACCAGAAACGCATTCCATGGAGATAGATGCTGAAGACTGCCCGATAAAGCTCGGCCCTAACCTGAATAACGACTCAAGATAACGTGATCGGATGTCGCTCGCCTGCTTTTTGGCAAAGCTGCGAATGCTCGCATCGCTCACACACTCCAGAGCAGCACGCCCGATGAAGCATGATGCGAAAAGAAGGATCCACAAGACGCAATCCTCCAAGGGCTCACCGCTCCATACATGGACGATCGCGCTTGCAAGCCCATAGGCTATCCCCACGGTCGATAAGGCTATGGCAACTGCGAAAAGGCAATTGCGTATGATGATGGCACCGATCCCGGGTATCTTGAGAAGAAGCCTGTCGAGCATCTTCAGAGCTTCTTCTGGCCGATGCGGCAGATCGATCTCACCTTCACGGGCTTATCTCCTTCTGCAAGCCCGCTCTCCTCCAGACACGCTTTCAGGAGCACATCGGGACGAAGGGATCCGCTAGGAAGCGCTACCAAAGAGAACATCGCTTCGTTGCCATTGATGACGATATCCCCCAGAAGATGATCGGATACTTGGATGTGCTTCGTCTTCTTCTTCCTTTTAACATCGATGCCTTCGGGGACGACGAGCCTATCCGCTTCCCGATCCAAGCACGCACGATAGACCGAGACGGGAAACGCCACGGATGCAGCTGGTTCGTCATTGCATATATATTCGGCATCCAATACATCGATCCCGGGCACGGATGCATCCTGAAGGGCGCTCAAAGCCTTCTCCTTCGGCACGTAATCCCTAAGCTGCAGATCGAATATCTCGTTCGTTCCGCCAACTCCGACAGGCAGAGCGCTTCCGAAGGCTATCTTCATGTGCGGCGAGAATCCATTTGAGACCGCGAACGGAAGATGCGCCCTTCTGACCATCCTCTCAAGGCTGCGCGCAACTTCCAAATGCGACAGCATCGAGAGCTTTTCGGTGATGCTGTAGGTCACCCTAAGCCTGAAGCGTCTCTCATTCATGGCTTGCTCCTGCATCGGAAGATCCGGTTGATCGTTCTTGCTTGGTACGCTCGGCGACGATCTCATTTTCGACATCGAGCGCTGGGCAGACACCGCATGCTGTGCAAGCATCGAACGTGCAATCATGGGTGGTACGCCCTTCCTGGGCTGCTTCGCGCTCCTTTGCCAGATAAGACCTATCCACTCCGCTTGAGATATGCTCCCATTCCATTATCCTGTCAGTGGGATAAGATGCGTGCGCGATACCTTGCATGTCGATGGCAAGATCAGAGGCCGCATCTAACCAGGCATCCTCGTTGAAGGATTCCGTCCATGCATCGAATCTGGCTCCGCGCTTCCACGCCTCTTCCACTAGATCGGCGATATCCCTACCACCTCGGCTCATCACCGCCTCGATAAGGCTCGTCTTAGGATCGTGATAGCTGACCTGGATGGCCTTGCTCTTGACCGAGCGTTTGAGAATGCCAACGCGACGGAGCGCCTCTTCAGATGTTATCTGCCCATCCCATTGGAAAGGGGTCTGCGCTTTCGGAACGAAGACCGCAACGGAGACGACCAATCTGAGAGAGCCTCTTTGCTCAGGGGGAATCGCCTTCTTCATGCGGTCATATGCACGCTCTGCGATGCTGGCGATGCCCTTTATATCCTCATCGGTCTCGGTTGGCAGGCCGATCATGAAGTAGAGCTTCATACGTCGCCATCCGGCTCTCATAGCAGCATCGATCGAAGAGAACAGATCCTCTTCGGTAACATTCTTGTTGATCACATCACGAAGACGTTGCGTGCCGGCCTCGGGTGCGAACGTAAGGCCGCCCTTCTTCGCTCCCGCGACCAATCCCGCCATGCGCACTCCGAACGAGTCCAGACGCTGCGAAGGGATCGAGACGCGAACACCGCGGTCCTTGAACTCATCGTTCAAAGCGGACAGTATCTCCTCGATCTGGGAGTGATCGGTACTAGACAGCGATGTGAGGGATACCTCCTCATAGCCCGTCTCATCTATGCCACGACGCACGGCATCTATGATGTTGCGCGCACTGCGCTCACGAACCGGCCGATACATCATCCCGGCTTGGCAGAATCTGCAGCCGCGTGCGCATCCCCTCAAGATCTCAACGTTGAGCCTGTCATGCACGGCTTCCGTGAATGGAACGATCATGGGTTCCCATGCGCTGCTATTGGAGAATCCTTCGAAAACACGCTTGAATACCTTGCTCGGCGCCCTTTTCCCATCGGATCTTCCAAGATCCTTCGGGGTGATCCAAGCTCCTCTTTCCTGGGCTTCGCTCTCGCTTAGCACATCATAAAGGCAAGGGACATAGGTGCCTTCTATCTGGGACAGTCCGAACAGGATGTCTTGACGCGACATATCCTTCGATCTCATATCCTTGATGGCTTGAAGGACTTCGGGTAGATGTTCCTCCCCTTCCCCGATGAGCATCGCATCGAAGAAGGGTGCGTACGGTTCCGGATCGAACACGCAAGGCCCTCCGGCGATGACAATGGGATCATCTAAAGAGCGATCACAAGAGCGCAAAGGGATGCCGGAGAGATCCAGCACCTCGAGCACGTTCGTAGCGGCAAGTTCGTGCGGAAGCGTTATGCCCACGACATCGAATTCCTTGATAGGCGCCGCGCCTTCCAAAGAGAACATCGGTATATCGTGCTCTCGCATGGCATCGATCATGTCCACAGCGGGAAGATAAGCCCTCTGCGATGCGAAGCCATCCATAGCGTTGACGGCGTTCACGAGTATTCGCATAGCTTGGTTCGCCTGACCGAGCTCGTAGGTATCGGGATATATCATCACGAAATCGAAGTCGCAGCCATCCTTCAAGCGGCTTCCCCATTCGCTTCCTATGTATCTCGAAGGCCTTTCGATCTCACGCAGAAGAGATTCGATCCTAGGCCATAGATTCGTTTTGATCATTATAGTAACGTGCGATCCTTCTGAATCGATCCAATGAAACGACGATTCCAATTCTACCAATACGACAGCGCATGCGACAGCAAGAAGGATCCATCGACCCAAAGCAAAGCTTCGAAACGATGGTTCAGCGCCTGCGATGCAATAGGATCATTTCTTGCGAATGCTGGAGATGGTCGCACCGAGGCCTTTCTTCACCGCACCTGTGACCTTATGGCCTACCGAGGTATCGGCAGCCTTCTTGGCGGCATCGACGGCCTCATCGCGCGCACTTTGCACCACCTTGGCCAAACCCACGATATCTCCACCGGCTTCGAAATACTCGATAGCCGCCCTTCCCATAGCCTCGGTTCCAACGAAACCCGTGGCTCCGCTTATGATCCAGCCCGCACCGGGGATGAGCCTAGATAGGGATCTGGCAACGTTTCTGAACATGAAACCACCGGCTACGACAACGGCTATCTCCTTTATCCTTGCAGCATCGAGCGGTTGATCGTAAGCTGCTGCGATCTGAAGGATCATCTTCGCCTGATTGAGCGTCATTATGGGCAGATCCGCACCGGGGATCAGAGGGACGAGACCGATGGCCGCGTTCTGCATAGAGGTGGATACCACAGAATCATATGCCAAAGGACGACGGACGAATGCGAACGATAGCGCCATAGCGAGCTTCTTCTCGGCACATGCCGCCAAGATCCACTCCCCCATGCGATCATCCAAGAACTTGAAGGTCTGCTCGTTCAATGCGATACTGCCTTCATCCTCGCCGGGCTCAGCGTCACGATCCGAAGAGCCATCCATTCCGTCCGGATGCATCCTCTCATCGCCACCTTTGCCCTTAGAGCCGAACAGTCCGGTTATGAGATCCAGGCCGCCTTGAGCGATGCCCACTACCGGGTTCTTGTGGCCGATCTTCTCGGGCGAGACGATATCTGCTCGTGAGAGAGGAAAGCCCGATGTTTCGGCTTTGGCGGCGATCATGTTCGGTTCGTTGGTTACCACCATGACAGGCACGCCTGCGCCTCTTATGTTGGATGCTTGACGCCCGATGTAGTCGCCATTGCCTGCCACGAGCGCCACCATGTCATCCGAATCGTTTATCTGGATGGGGATGGAATCCATGTAGCCTATGGTGACACGCGTGTGGGCGCTTGCACTCGCAAATGCCGCCCTAACGTGCCCTATGAGCTCATCATCGGCCGTATCGTCAATATAGACCGAAACGGATATAGGGGTCTTTGCAACCTCTTTGAGATCGGTGGAGATCTTCAAAAGCTCTGAGATGTCTATGGGTAACTGCATATCAAACACCTTTTCCAATATCTGCTTCATGCGCATACACAGAAGCGATCAAACCCAACATCGCGAAGTTCACCATCATGAATGATGAACCGTAGCTCACAAAGGGCAACGGTATGCCCGTGATGGGCATGAGCCCTAAGCACATCCCGATATTCTCCAATATCTGGAACAGCCACATCCCGATGATCGCACATACGATCAGCATACCGAATAGATTACCGCAATTCCTTGCTATTTTGATACTTACATAGACCAGAAAACCGTACATGCATAAAAGCGCGACCACTCCGACGAACCCGAATTCCTCCGCAAGGACGCAGAAGATGAAATCCGTTGGAGCCTCGGGCAGAAACCCCAAAGACGATTGCGTCGATGAACCCAATCCCTTTCCGAAGAACCCTCCTGAGCCGATCGCTATCATAGCCTGTTGCAAGTTGTATCCGTCATCGGTCTGCGAAAGGGAATCCTGATTCATGAACACGAAGAGGCGCGATCTTTGATATTGCTTCAATAGCCTGTATTCGACATTGCCGTTCGCTGTCTCATATTTGAGGAACTCATCGGCAACGAACACGCCTATGATGGCCAATATGCCCACCGCCAATGTGATCAGAAGGAACTTCAATCGCGCACCGCCCATGATGAGCACAACCGCAGAGATGAAAAGGTAGACGAGCCCCGTTCCGAGGTCAGGCTGAGTCATTATGCAGACGAAAGGTATGAGCAGCAAAAGGACGACCTTCATGTACTCGAGCGGATCATCGAGCCGACCTCCGTATCGGGATACCAGGCTTGCTGCGAACAACACCACTGTGACCTTCGCGAATTCACCCGGCTGCACCTGCATCCCGATATTGATCCAAGACGTCGCACCCATCGTCGTCACGCCTATGACGGGCAGATGCGGCGAGAGTATGAGCACCACCGATATCGCGAGCAATGCATATGACAGCCCCGCGAGCTTCCTGTAATCGATCGCCCAGAAGATCGCCATCACGACAAAGCCGATAGCAACACCTGTGAGCTGTCGGGTGAAACTGTAGTCTGCATCCGTGGACACCGCTGACCAGCATATCAAAAGCCCGAATGCGAGCAGCATACCTGCAGCCAATAGCAAAGGTATGCTGACCTTTGGCAGCTTGATCCCGGGATCTTTCGCATGCTTCGAGCTTCCGGATCCCACAGGGCTCTTTATGTTTCCTATTTGATGGATGGATGACATATGAACAGCTTCTTTAATCCTGACGTCCGCCGCTTGAACTGTACTGCAGCTCAACGGATCTTCCCGATGACCCGCTTATATGGCCGATCTCGCCGGAAGCGCCGTCTGATCCCAAGATCGCCGACATGACCTTCGCCACCACAGGAGCCGCATTATCCGCTCCGCCGTCTCCTTGTTCGATCACGCATGCGACCACATAGCGTGGATCCTCGTATGGGCCGAATGCGACGAACCACGCATCCGGGATCCTATCGGCATGCTCGGCTGTACCGGATTTACCGGATACGAGGGCAGGGTCAACCCCAGCTTCGTAGAACGCCTCGCTTGCGGATTTGTTCTGCGACACCATATCATGAAGGGAATCGCAGACGTATTTCAGATGCTCTTTGTTCACATCCGGCTCCGTGACCACCTCGGTCTCAGCCTCAACAACGGTATCCCCCGCATTGTTTCGCACCTCTTTGAGAAGATGGGGCTTCAGTATCTTGCCCGTTGCGATCCCGCCGTAGGCTACGGCGAGCTGCAGTGGCGTTATGAGTACATCGCCTTGGCCGATTATCATGTTCGAATAATCTCCTCCGACCCAGATTGCCTCGGAAGGAACATTCCTCCAATGCTCGGCCTTCCATTCAGGAGTCGGGATGCGCCCGATCGATTCATCGGCAAGATCGATCCCTGTCGTGGATCCGAATCGGAACATCTTCAGATAGTCTTGAAGAGCCGTGTCGCTAAGCTCTCCGGTGCCTTCCGGCCCGTGGTCGAAGAACGCCTTGGCTATCTCATAGAAAACGACATCGCAACTATTGACGATACCTCCATGAAGATCGAGCGTACCATGGCCTTTCGTGTTCCAGCATTTCTGGATATCGCCCGACCCGAAGCCATCCCAAGAACCCGTGCATGTCCACAATGTGCTCTCATCGGCAAATCCATATTGGAGGCCTGCCATCGATGTGAAGGCCTTGAAAGTGGATGCTGCTGCGTATTGCCCGTTCACAACACGGTTTATCATCGGGGCATTGGATTCATCGGTGTTGTAGAGATCCCATATCTCCTGCGGGATGCCGTTTGTGAAGTAAGTGGGGTCGAATGTCGGATAGCTCGACATCACAAGAACGCCGCCATCCTTGATGTCGAGCGCCACAACGGCTCCGGCAACTCCTTTTCCGGTTCCGATATCACCTTTAGGGGCGATCAGCTCGGCAAGCGTGCGATCGGCCACATATTGCGCATGGGCATCGATGGTCAGATGCAGGTCGAAGCCTTTGACGGGTGCCGTTTCGGATATGACATCGACAGTGTTGCCCTGAGCATCCACAACGAGCTGGCGCTGTCCTTGATCCCCTGAGAGTATGTCATCGTATTGCAGCTCAACGCCGCTCTTGCCCACCACATCGGTCGATTCTATGATGCGGCCGTTCGCAGCTTGAGCGAGCTCCTCTTCTGAAGGCGATCCTGTATAGCCGATAAGATGCGATGCGAGCGCTCCGTACGGATACTCGCGCACCGTTCGGGACTCCACCGATATCCCCTCGAACGCATCGGCATGCTCGGTTATGAAAGCCACATCGCGAAGGCTCGCACCGCTTGCGACCACACGCTGGCTTTGGGCTCCTCCCGATGAATCGCTTATACGTTGGCGAACGACCCCAAGGGGAAGACCCAGAACAGCCGAAAGCCTCTTCAAGACATCATTGTTGGAAAGAACATCGGGATCAGCAAGAACTGTTTGGCTCGTCTTGTTGTTCACAAGGGCGCTTCCGTTGCGATCATAGATGCAGCCGCGTGGAGCTGGAGTGGACACCCTGGTCATCAGGTTCTCCAAAGCCTTATCGGTATATTCGGCATTGGATGCGATCTGCATGCTCGCAGCCTTCGCTCCGAGAAGGGCGAATATCCCTCCGGCCAGTATCCCCAACGCAGCGAACCGACGGGATAAGGAATCAGATGGCTTCGAGGAGGGGCGCTCCCCTCTTTTCACATGCACGTCACCCTGAGCATCGCCGATCGCGCCATCGTCAGCCGCCACGCCGACATTCTCGAGCTCTCCGATATCGTTCAGAGCATTATGCTCCTGAGAGGCTCTGTGAGATCGCACGGTTATGGCGACCGTGATCACTCCGATCAACACGGCGATCGTTATCATCGCAGCTATGAATGCGGTGAGCATCTTCTTTTGGATCCTATCTGATCACTTGCATGGAATCATAGCGCTCAGTGCTGTACAAAAAACGTGCCATCAGCAGGTAAGCGAGCACCGATACGACCGTATCATACAGACCGCATGGAAGAACCCGGTCGATCAAAGCCTGCAACAAACTGACATCTAATCCGCACACTATGAGCACTCCCCCATAGACAGCCTCACCCAAGAAGCATCCGCACGCGATCAATATCATCGGGAAGAACACGGTATCGTTGGCCAAGAGCATATAGATGCGCGATATCGCAAACGTGAGCAAAACGCATACGAGAGCCATCGCGCCCACGCATCCTGTGCTCACCAGATCGTATATCAGCCCCAGGATGAATGGCATCACGTAGCCTTGCTTCTCCGCGCGGAATATCGCCATCAATATCACATAGCACATGATGAAGTTCACCATAGCGAAGCCTATGGTGATATATGGCGCCACGAAGACTTGCAGCAAAACGACGATGAGCGCCCCTATGAGCATCATGGCATTGTTCCTGAGGATGGCTATCATCTCTCACCCCCGGAAGAGCCCGTATCCGAGCTATCTCCCTGCGCGTCTTGCAAAGCGCCGGAAGCGCCTCCTTGTCCATCGGAAGAGCCGTTATCCGATGAGCCTTGCGAGATCGGAGACGCGCTGATCGATTCAGAGGCGCTGAACACGACGATCACCTCTTCGAGCGCCGCGACCTGCTCATTAGGCGCAACGACTATGGTACGCGTACCATCCTTCGCGTTTCCCTCCACGCGAACCACGGTTCCTATGAGCAAGCCCTTCGTATAGCTTCCTCCCAAACCGCTCGTCAATACCACATCGCCTTGCTGAACATCCACATCGGCGCTCAAGTTCTCGAGCATGAGCGTCCCGGAAAGGGATCCATGCACTATGCAGTCGGCTCTTGAGGACTGGATCATGGCCGCAGCGCCCGATTTCGGATCGGTGAGCAAGCGCACGCTGGAAGATCCCGGATTGACCGATATCACCTGACCGATAACGCCCGACGGCCCCATGACGGTAAGCCCGACCTCAACACCTTGATCCGAGCCGACATCTATCGTGATGGTCTGATCCCATGCATCGGAATTGCGCCCTATGACCCTTCCTGTGACACCATCGATGCGATATGTTTCCTTGAGGTTCAAAAGCCCCTGCAAGCGTTCGCTTTCCAGACGGTATTCTTCGCCTTGGGTGACCATCTCGGTGAGCTCGGCTACGCGTTGGCGCAAAGCGGATAGGGTCTCTTCGTTCGCGGTCGAATCGCTTACAGCGCTTCCTGCATCGTCTATTGCCGCACCCGCATTCGCAGATAAGAACAGTCCCGGTACGAAGACGGAATGCATCGCATCTTGCGCTTTGTGCAAGATGCCATCATCGCCTTCACGTGTATAGACCCCGATGAGCACAACAGAGACCACAAGGGTCAATATGAGCATGATGCGGGTTATATCGAAAGCGCTTTTTTCAGAATTCTTGAGATCCATTTTCCAAACGAAGATCCAACGCTGGCGAAGCGATCCTATTTGGAGCGCATGAGCGTCTGTCTGAGCGCGGTCGGCGTTTCGAGCACCTTCAAGCATCCCGATACCACATTGGTGAGCGCCGTCTCGCTGACCCAGACCGGGATCTCCAATCTGTCTGTGAAGTATCTATCGAGTCCGGAAAGAAGACCACCCCCACCTGTGAGAAGGATGCCGTTTTGGATGATGTCTGACGCCAGATCGGGATTGGTAGTCTTGAAAGTATCCTTGATATGCAAGACCATCTCCTCGATGGGCTCCATGAGAGCCGCCCTTACATCTTCTGACTGGATAGTGACCTCTTTTGGCTGCTCGGTGTAGACATCCTGTCCGGAAATGATCATATCCCTTTCGCGTCCGTCTTCGAATGGGAGAACCGAGCCTATCTTGATCTTGATGATCTCAGCGGTCCTCTCTCCGATCTTTATCCCCAGCAGATCGCGAAGATGGACAGCTATCGCCTCGTCAAGCTTGTTCCCTGCAAGACGAAGGGACGAAGAGGATACGATGCCTCCCAAGGATATGACAGCAACCTCGGTGGTTCCGCCTCCGATATCGACGACCATCGAGCCTGTAGGCTCTGTGACGGGCAGATCGGCTCCCATCGCTGCAGCCATAGGCTCTTCGATCAGATACGCCTGACGAGCTCCTGCCTGGATGGCGGCTTCGAAGACAGCACGCTTCTCAACGGATGTGGCACCGCAAGGGATGCATATGACGATCCTCGGCTTTGCCTGCCAAGGATACTTGCGCTCCGTGGCCTTGTTGATGAAAGCCGACAGCATAGCCTCGGTGACATCGTAGTCAGCGATGACGCCGTCTTTGAGCGGATGTTCTGCAGAGAACGCATCGGGGGTGTGATTGATCATGTTCTTGGCCTCATGGCCGACCGCAAGGACCCTATGCGTGCTCTTCTCGATAGCCACTACCGATGGCTCGTTGATGACGATCCCCTCACCCGTGATCGCAACCAATGTGTTCGCGGTTCCAAGATCGATTGCCATATCAGTTGACATCTGACCACCAAAACCGCTGAATCTATCCAAAAACGACATTGAGGATGCCCTCTCGTTTCATATCGATCGTAACTTAGCCAAGTTCTCCCAGCACATAAGTCCTATAATTCTATCACAGCAATCTTTTTTGCAACTCTCGTTCACGCAAAGCGCACTTTTTGATGCGTATCCAGAACGATCCTGAGCAAGTCCTTGTCTGTAAGCAGGCTAGCAGATCTGAAGATCTGCGCTACGATAGGTCGAGTATACGCTTGGATTGAATCTGATCATGGCTTGCACATTGAACGACGATTCTACAGGACAAGAAAACTACGGTATAACCCACCGCAGTTTTCGCAGTCCGCAGCCAAACCGGAAAGATACAAGCCATGATCGAATAGATAGCACAAAACGAGATACATTGAGTCGATCAAGATCGACCCCTACACATGTGCTTACGGATCGATCCGTGTAGTGGGCGATCTTGATCGCCCACCCATCGAACGATATCCTTAAAAACCATCACACCGCGCGACCGAATAGCTCCTGTATCTCGCTTCTGAGCACCGGGGATGAGGAATCGACGGTGATGGGAAGCTCGGCTCTGAACTTGCGGCCATCGGATTGATTGATCAGTAGCACGACCCCATCTCTGCCAGGGAACGAACGAAGTATCCTGTTCAGATGAAGAGAGCTGTTCTGATCGAATTCGGAGGACTTGAGGTTCAGCTCCAGATGCGTCGGTTTCTTGAACTGATCATCGCCTTGCTCAAGTTCCAAAGCCGAAAGCTCGAATGCGACGATCTGGTTACCCCTCTCATTCGCCTCGAACTTACCCTTCACCTTCACGATGGCATCCTCTTTGATGACATCTGCGAACTTGTCGTATTCGAAAGTGATGCATTCGACCATTCCGGTCGTGTCCTCCAGCTGGAATGTGGCCATGTTCGTGCCGCGCTTCGTCTGGCGCTTCACGATCCCGGATATCATCCCTATGAAGGTCGAGGATTTGATGTTCTTCGTGAACTCGGATAGAAATCCCATCGAATACTTCGTCATGCGAGAGATCATCTCGGAATACGGCTCCAAAGGATGCTCGGAGACATATATCCCCAATATCTCCTTCTCGTTCCGCAAGAGTTCGGATTTCTCCCACTCGATACCATCGGGCTCAGGGATGACCTCTTCGAATCCCGAATCCTCAACATCGGCGAACATGTCGAACATGGATACCTGTCCGGAATTCATATCCTTTTGACGCTTCGACACGTCATCCAGAAGCGATGTCTCATCGACGAAATGCATTAGCTGACGGCGAGTGTATCCAGTCGAATCGAATGCTCCTCCCTTGATGAGCGCTTCAAGGGTCTTGCGATTCCAGATCGAATAATCCACACGATCGACGAAGTCATGGAGCGACTTGTACGGGCCTCCGCGCTCGCGTTCCTTGATTATCTCATCGGCCACATTGCGGCCGATCCCGCGCACGCCCATGAGCCCGAACCTGATGCCGTTCTCAACAGGGGTGAACTCGACATTGGATGAATTGATATCAGGTGACAGAACGGGCGTGCCGTTGTGGTTGCAACTCGATATATAGCGGATGAGCCGTTTCGTATTGCCCATGTAGCTGGAAAGGACAGCCGCCATGTAATCGTTGGGGTATTCCGCTTTCAGATAGGCCGTTCTCATGACGAGGATGGCATACGCCGCAGAATGCGATTTGTTGAACGCGTACTTAGCGAACTTCTCCGCATCTGCCCAGATCTGCTTGGCTATCTCGAGCGAAAAGCCATTCTCGACCGCACCATCGTTCCAATCCTGCTGAAGCTCCTTCATGACATCGAGCTTCTTCTTGCCCATGGCCTTCCTGAGCTTGTCAGCCTTACCGGCAGAAAAGCCGCTCATCGCCATGGATATCTGCATGATCTGCTCTTGGTAGACCATGGTGCCATACGTTTCCTCGAGGATAGGTCGCAGCCTGTCATCATAGTAGTGGATCTGCGACTTGCCGCTTGCGACCTTCACATAGTCATCGACCATCCCAGACTCCAAAGGGCCTGGGCGATTGAGCGCGATGGAAGCAACGATATCCGAGAAGCGCTTTGGAGGGAGTCGCTTGAAGAGACTGACGTAGAGATCGCTCTCCACCTGGAATATGCCGTCCATGTTACCGCTGCGCATCAGCTCGAATGCGGCCTCTTCGTTCGTGGGGATATCCTCGGGCACTATCTTGATGCCTGTTCTGGCTTCGATATTGCGGCATGCCCGCGACAGAACGCCCAAAGTACGAAGACCCAGGAAGTCCATCTTCAAAAGGCCGAGCTCAGGAGTGTAGTGGCCATCGTATTGCGTGATTATGCCGCCGCCTTTGGTGTCGCGCTTCATGGGAACATGATCGGACATCGGGTCGCGGCATATGATGGTCGCACATGCATGCACGCCTTCGCCCCTGACATGGCCTTCGATTGCTCGCGCAGCATCGATGACGGCCTTTATATCCTCTTCGTTCTCGTAAGCGGCTCGAAGCTCTGGATTCTTCTCCATCGCCCCATCGATGGTGATCTTGAGCTCATCGCCGATCATCTTGCAGATGCGATCGCCCACATTGTACGGATAGTCCAAGACACGCGCTGCATCGCGAACGGCGTTCTTGGCTTGAAGCTTGCCGAAGGTAATGACCCCGGCCACATGGTCTTCACCATAGACCTCTTTGATATGCTCGATAACCTCGCCGCGGCGCTCATCTTCGAAGTCGACATCGATATCGGGCATCTCCACACGTTCCGGAGACAGGAAGCGCTCGAAGAGCAGGCCGTTCTCAAGAGGATCGAGGTCTGTGATTCCCATAGCATATGCAACGATGGCGCCTGCAGCAGACCCACGTCCAGGACCTACGCCGATGCCTTGGTTCCTGGCCCATTCGATGTATTCCTGAACGATCAGGAAGTAAGCAGGAAAGCCCTGTCCGATGATGACGCCCATCTCGTATTCGGCTCGCTCTGCAGCCTCCGTCGGCACAGGGGTGCCATAGCGCTTCTCAAGCCCTTCATAGACGCGCTTCTTGAACCAGCTCTCCTCCGTCTCGCCTTCGGGAAGCGGGAATGTAGGCAGGATTATCTCGCGCTCCAGCTCGACGTGGCACTTCTCGGCAAGCTCGACGGTGTTATCGCATGCCTCCGGGAAATCAGCGAGCGCCTCGCGCATCTCCTCTTCGGTCTTCATGTAGAACTGATCGTTCTCGAACTTCAGACGGTTCTCGTCGTTTATCTGCGAGCGAGTGCCCACGCACAGCATGATGTCCTGCGCACGGGCATCCTCCTGCAAAAGATAGTGGAAATCGTTGGTTGCGATCGTTTTCAGTCCGCATTCTTGGGCGACCTTCGTAAGCTGACGGTTGAGCTCTGTCTGCGTCATCCCGCCATCGGTGGTGAGCCCCTGGTTCTGCAGTTCGATATAGAAATCGCCCTCATCGAAGCACGCTGCGAACTTCTTCGCCCAAATGACCGCATCCTCATACTGCCTATTATCGAGAAGACGCGGGATTATGCCTGCCAAGCACGCGGATGCTCCTATGATGCCGTGGCCGTACTTTTGCAACTGCGCCAGTGTCGTGCGCGGTTTGTAATGGAAGTTGTCCACATGGCTCTCTGATACCAGCTTCAAGAGATTGTGGTACCCCTCTGTGGTCTTCGCGAGGAGCAGCAGATGGTGAAGTCGCGGGCGCATATCCGTTCTCAGCTCATCATCGGTCGTGAAATAGATCTCGCAACCGAAGATGGGCTTCACCTTCTTGCCCGTCTCCTTCTCCACAGCATCGCATGCTTCCTGAAGCTCCACCATTCCGCTCATGACCCCATGATCGGTCACGGCAACGGCGGGCATTCCGAGATCGGCAGCGCGTCTGACCATGTCGGATATATGGGTTATCCCATCAAGGAGCGAGTATTCGGTGTGATTGTGAAGATGTACGAAAGCCATGGAACCTTCTTAGATACGCTTTGGTGATTTTCTTTTCATGGCTATCATACCAACTTCGAATGCTATTATCATCCGAACAGATTGTGATTTTTTTCTATCCGTATACAAAATCTAGTGGGTGATGCGTTATGCCTCGCGAGAAGAAGGAAGACAAGAGAAAGCGCGCGATAGAGATCGAGGGGCGCATGAGCGAGCATTACCCGGAGCCTGAATGCGCGCTCATCTACGGAGGCGACCCATTCCGTCTGACCGTTGCCGTGATGCTGTCCGCGCAAACGACCGATGCTGGCGTGAACAAGGTGACTCCCGTTCTATGGGACAGTTACCCCTCCATCGAGGATCTAGCGAGCGCCGATCCGGCTGATGTCGAGAAGATCATCGGATCGATCGGCTTCTATCGCAATAAAGCAAAGAATGCGATAGGCATAGCGCAGATGGTGCTCTCTGATTTCGGCGGGGAGATACCACGCGATATGGACTTATTGCAGAAGCTTCCCGGCGTAGGACGAAAGACAGCGAACGTTGTTTTGAACGAAGGCTTCGGGATAGTCGAGGGCATTGCAGTGGACACCCATGTGAATCGCATAGCCCACCGGCTCAAGCTCGTTCCGAAGGATGAGGATCCTCTGAAGACCGAACAAGCGCTGTTGTCGCTCTATCCTAAAGAGTATTGGAAGCTTATCAACCATCAGTGGGTTTTGTTCGGCCGCCAGACCTGCATCGCCCGTCGACCGAAATGCGAGGAATGCTTTCTTTGCGACCTTTGCCCATCATGTGAGATCCGATGCTAGAGCACCGTATGACAAGCTAAACGTGTATAAAGTCGTATTCTCTTTCGCATTTGACACTCGAATCACAAAAAGATTCTTCGCTTCGCTCAGAATGACAAATAAATGCAAGTGGGTGTGCTTGAGACGAGGTTATTGCGGGTGTATAAACCTCTCACACCCGCAACAGAGAGTGTCAAGGTGTCGCGAAAGCGACCTGAAGCAAAGAATTGCGAAGCAATTGTTTGCGATGACTTGACACGAGCTAAGCCAAAGGAGCCGCGAGATCCACTCGTGGTGATCTTCCACGAGTTAGCTCGCGGCGACGACGCGTCGAGACGAAAGTATATCCACTTGCATTACACGTACGGAGTATCGCCAAATGCGAAAAGGGATACCTTCGACCCGGTTTCGGATGTCATTGAGCCTGACCCTTTGTCATCAGTGCGGATGTCATTGAGCCTGACCCTTTGTCATCAGAGCACCGCTAGGAAGCGTCCTTCATAACATGGTGATAGCCTGGGCGAACGGTTTCGCCCGTGTCCTTCACCACCACATCAACCCCGCATCCCACAACCAGCTCAGCTAGAAGAGCATCTATCAGAAGCGGGAGCGCCGCGAACACAGGTGGCGTGAGGCCTATCGTCACGAATTCTGGCGACATGTTCTCGACTTGCATCCCGAAGCACTTTCCCCGCGCTTCGAAACCCAGAAGGGTCGCAGCCTCGAAAAGATCGGATAGCTTCAGCTCATGCAGAGAGGCCATCCCGCGATCGCGCTTTGCCATATCATCAGGAGAGAATTCAAAGACCGTGCCAGGCGCTTGCCCTGTTTCATCCACTGCATCCACTGTGATCAGGTAGTCGTAATCATCGACATATCCCACCATCTCAAGACCCATGCATCCCACATCGAAGATATCGACATTATCGGGGAATGTGTAGGCGGAAACGAGCTCTTCATAGACTGCAGGGCCTATGCCTTCATCCAATAGGAGCTTGTTGCCCACGCAAAATATAGCTATCTTCTCATCCGACATGATGCTTCACCTCACAACTATGCATGAAAGCTAACCAACCGTCGGGCGGATGACCAGATTGTAATATGTAGCAAGCACTATCATGATGATCGCAGCCAAAGCGCACCCTATAGCCCAATAGCGTTGACGTCGAAGATATTGCTTGCGCCCTATGCCCCTATCTTGTGCTCTGTGCGCTGCAAAAGGCTGGCTCACGATGGCAAAGGCGATGGTTATCCCCAAAAGGATAAGGCCTGCAGTGATCGAGGCGATGATCGAGAGCGGTTGAGGGTTCTCATATGTCGCATAGAATAGGTTATCCACGAACAACCAGATCGGATAATAGAGGATCGTCACCCATATCCCGTGTGCCGGTCCCCAGATAGGCGGCATCAAGAAGGCGGCGATGTTGAAGCGTGGAAGACCCTTCAAGAACCGCTTCTCGCTGGCGATCTGCTCATCTGTGAGCTCTTCCATCTCTGCTCCCAACCTTGAAGACGAATAAGCGACTGCACCCTAAGACAGGATGCGGGCAGCCACTTGCTTTTTCCTGGAAAGGATGCCGGGCATCCAAACCCCGCCCTCAACATCGACATCTATGTTGAATGCGTTGTTCACGACCTTAGGATTTCCCTCGAGGAGGAACTGGCTTCCCTCCGAGAGGATATCCGTGACGAGGAGCAAGACGAAATCGTATCCCTTGTCCGAGATGATCTTGCGCATATGCTCGCGTATCTCCTCTTCCCGGTTTAGAGCGGCCTCAAGATCCACCGTCTCATGCTGCGCGATCAAAACGACGTTATCGTTCACCACGAATTCCTTGGAATCCGCTTGCACGAACTTATCGACCGATATGGATTCTTCTCCCCCGCGGGCGCGGAAGACCTGCAATCCGAACTCACGAAGATCAACGCCAAGAAGCTCGCACAGATATTCGGCGTTGTCCCTGTCTATGTCGGTCGTTGTGGGCGATTTCAATATGACAGTATCGGTGAGGATGGCCGAGAGCAGCACCTCGGCTATTCCCTTCGGGATCTCGAATCCCTCTTTCCTAAGCTCATACACGACGATGGTAGCGGTCGATCCCCACGGAAGGTTCAAGAAGCGGATGGGGTTCGCGGTCGAGACATCGGCCACGCGGTGGTGGTCTATGATCTCCAGCACATCTGCACCTTCTATACCTGGTGCTGCCTGCCTGCTCTCGTTATGATCAACGAGGATCACCTTGCGCTTAGGCGCATTCGTGACATCCGAGCGCGTCACTATTCCGATAGCGCGTCCTGCGCTGTCGAGCACCACTCCCTCACGAAGCTCGCTGGCAATAAGGTCGGCTGCCGCATCCTTGACAAGATCCTCTTCATCCAAGATGAGCACGTTCGTGGCCATCAGCTCGCCGACCTTTTGCGAGAGGGAGTCTATGAGCGATGTGGCTACGGCCATCGAAGATGACGGATCATCAGTGTCGAGCATGTCTGTAGCTGAGATATAGCGCTCCGCGATGGCGCGGGTAGATATCAGACCTAGGAATTTTCCGTCATCATCGCGCACGATAAGCGATCGAACGTTGTGCTTGCGAAGCAAGCGCCCGGCTTTCAGCATGGTATCCTCGGCGGTAACGTTGACAGGATCCTGCGTCATCACATCTTTGACGCGTACATGGACGTGCTTCACGAGCTTCGGCTCTTCGATGCCGTTCTTCTCCAAGATCCACTTGCTCTCAGGGGGCAAAGGCCCCAAACGGCCAGGCACGAACACATAGCCGTTGGGATTTCCATCGCGTTCGGCCAGTTTCGTCCTAAGATACGCATGCCCTATCGCAGCGCTTATGGAATCATTGTCGGGATTTCTGTGACCCAGAACCAATACGGTGTTCGACATAGGCTCTTTTCCTCTATCTCAACTTCATAGCGTTGACATATTAGCGCAGATATCCAAGATCATACCCTCTACCAGCACCATCGTTCGGTCTTCGGTTGACGGCATTTACGATCAAGCTATCTGCCCTTTTCGATCTTCACGATAGGAGCGTAATCCTTGAGGAGCTTCTTGGTCTGTCCGTTCTTTGCGAACTTTACAAGGATCGTATCGCCATCGGCCTTTATCACCACACCGCGACCGAATGTCTTATGGTCGATGGCATCCCCACGCTTGAATGTCTCTTTAGCCCCTGCTCTTTTCCCGGATGAGGATACAGCATCCCTCTGAGTTCTATGGCGTGAAGATGAACCCGATGCGCTAGAGCGA
>CAYXZC010000003.1:32002-51813 GCA_964469815.1 uncultured Eggerthellaceae bacterium
GCCATCCCCTGCTTCTGTGCCCGACCCGGATATCCCATGCCTGCTGCCGCGCTTCTCCCAACCGGTGCCGAAGAATCCTGAAGAGCCGAGCCCTGTAGTGCTCCGCAGCTCTTGAGGTATCTCGCGGATGAAGCGGGATGCAGGGTTGGCATTCGTCTGCCCGAAGAGCTGACGCGTTTGGGCGCAGGTGAGGAAAAGGCGCTTCCTTGCACGCGTTATAGCGACATAGGCAAGCCGGCGTTCCTCTTCGACCGCACCGTCTTCGCCTATAGAATTCATGTGCGGGAAGATGGACTCTTCCATGCCCGCTACGAAGACGTTATCGAATTCCAGACCCTTTGCAGAATGAACCGTCATAAGGGTCACAGCCGCCCCATCATCATCGACCGAATCCAGATCGGTTCTAAGACGGACCCATTCGATGAAATCCGCGAGCGAATCACCTCTGAGCACACGGGCAGGAGCATCGTCCTCACCCTCGAGCACATCCACACCGCTCGCAAGGGCAACGGACATGATGGATGAGGCGCCATCGCCTCCTGAGGGCGCACCATCAAGCGCATGGGTGCCGATCTCCCGGACATCTTCGGTCGGAGCAGCATACATCGCTTCATCGTCATCATGGGTTTGGGTGAACTCATCCACAACGCCCATGAGCTCCCTTATGTTCTCGATACGGCTCCTAGCCTCATCGGTATTCTCGATCTCTAGCGCTTCGATCATCTTCGTATCATCGACTATGCGCTCCACGACCTTGCGCAATTCGCCCGAATAGGTACGGGCATTCTTGATGAGCGCCACGAATTCGCCTATAGCCTTCTTCGTGGAAGCGCGCGTCTCATCATCCAAGAGTAAAAGCTCGCATGCCTCGACCTCAGGAAGGTTCATCTCCCGTGCGATCTGGCGGATGCGCTCTATGCTGGTCTTTCCGATGCCGCGCCTGGGAACGTTCACTATACGCTCGAAGGACACGTCATCAGCTGGGTTGACGACCACGGACAGATACGCCATGACATTGCGGATCTCCATGCGTTCGAAGAAACGCGTTCCGCCCACTATCCTATATGGCACACCTGCCCGAAGCAGCATATCCTCGAGCATTCTGGATTGGGCATTCGTACGATAGAAGACAGCCATGTTGTTGTATGAGCACCCATCCCCTTTGAGCTTTTCGAGCTCTGAAGCGATCCAGCGACCTTCATCGCGTTCATCGGTCGCCATGTACACGCCTATCTTCTCGCCTGATCCGGCATCGGTGAAGAGCTTCTTGGGCTTCCTGTTCCTATTGTTGGCTATGACCGCATTGGCGGCATCAAGGATGTTCCCTGCGCTTCGATAGTTCTGCTCCAGCTTGACAACGGTGGCATTGTGATAGTCCTGCTCGAAATCGAGGATGTTCCTAAGATCGGCACCACGCCATGAATAGATGGACTGGTCATCATCACCTACGACCATTATGTTCTTGTGCGCCTCTGCAAGGAGCTTTGTTATAGCGTACTGCGCGTGGTTCGTATCCTGATACTCATCCACCATGATGTACTTGAAGCGCTCTTGATATGCTACACGAACATCGGGATGGTTCTTCAACAGGAGATATCCGTACAAGAGAAGATCATCGAAGTCCATGGCGTTCG
This sequence comes from uncultured Eggerthellaceae bacterium, assembly GCA_964469815.1. Classification (GTDB taxonomy): domain Bacteria; phylum Actinomycetota; class Coriobacteriia; order Coriobacteriales; family Eggerthellaceae; genus MGBC163016. The sequence goes on from CAYXZC010000003.1 coordinate 33,637, forward strand.
CTTGGCGCAATCGCTCTTGGTAGCGGATGTACACCTGAGCCGCACGTTTCCCGAGCGGATCTGCAACTCGGCTTTCGAACTCGAGCGGAACCACGAGCTCGTTCTTCGCCTGAGATATCCTGTTGGCGATGGTGTTTTGAGGGAACATCTTCGTGTTTATATCAAGCTCGGCGATGATGCTCTTCAAAAGGCGCTTCTGATCATCTGTATCGTAGATGGTAAAGTTGCGGGTGAATCCCACCTTCTCAGCATCGCTTCGAAGCATCCTCACGCACATCGAATGGAACGTGGAGACCCACATCCCTCGTGCCGATGCACCCACAAGGCCTCCCAGACGCTCGCGCATCTCCGCTGCTGCCTTGTTGGTGAATGTGATGGCCAATATCTCCCATGGGCTGGCAAGCCCGCTCTCGATGATGTTGGCTATCCTGTATGTGAGCACGCGCGTCTTGCCGCTGCCTGCTCCGGCAAGAACCAAAAGCGGCCCTCTCACAGTAAGGACCGCTTGACGCTGAGGTTCGTTCAAAACGCTCAGATCCACTTAGACCACTTTCTTGCCCAAGACATCGGCCAATTCACGCAGCTCTTCGACGAGCACTTTGAACTGAGCGGGGGTGAGCTGCTGCGGACCATCCGATAGGGCTGCCGGAGGATTGGGATGCACCTCGATCATCAAGGAATCCGCGCCAGCTGCAACAGCTGCCTTTGCCAAGGAAGGCACGAGATCGCGCTGCCCGGCAGGGTGCGAGACATCTATGCAGACAGGATAGAGCGACTGCTTATGGATGACAGGCACCGCGGCTATATCCAATGTGAAGCGGGTCGCCGTCTCGAATGTCCTTATGCCACGCTCGCATAGCACTATGTTATCGTTGCCGCAGTCAGAGATGTAATCGCATGCCGCCAACCACTCGGCGATGGTTCCCGCAAAGCCCCTCTTATAGAGCACCATCTTGTGCGATTCAGCTGTTACCTGGCCGATCTTCTTCAAGAGCGAGAAGTTCTGGAAGTTACGGGCACCGACCTGCAGGCCGTCGACATAGGAGTGAACCAGATCGCAATGGGCTGAATCCATCACCTCTGTTAGCGTCAAGAGCCCATATCGATCCCCGGCATCCTTCATTATCTTCAAGGCCTCTTCACCGAGCCCTTGGAACGAATGCGGGTTGGTACGGGGCTTGAAGGCTCCTCCGCGAACCCAATGCAGCCCCAGATCCTTGACGCACTGCGCGACCTCGTCGAACTGTTCGGCCGATTCCACCGAACAAGGACCTGCGTATATCGTTATCTCATCGGTTCTCTGACCGAGATAGGGTATTGAAGGGATATCTGCTTCGGTCATACTGATGGCGTCTCCTTGCTGACTTTGAGGATAGTCGTATAGATCTCGCGAAGGTACTCGTTATAGAGCGGGCCTTCGTTATACGTGCATATCTTCGTTAGGATCTCCTCTTCACGCTTGGCATCGAAAAGACCCATGTTCGCATCGGGCTTCAGTCCGCGGATGACAAGGGAATGCCCCGCGCGCTTGTTCAGGAGCGCCACGAGCTGCTTATCTATCTCGTCTATCTGATTGCGGTGCTTCTCGATCTCAGTCAAAGCCTCGTTCATCTCAGGCATCTGATCTCCTTTCCGCATGAGTTGGTAATGGACGCTATGATAGCAAATCACAGCATGCAGGAATCCGAAAAATCCACGTCATGCGTCAAATCGAATATGTAGAGCATGATCGGTTCGAAGTTCGAAGAGAACCTCAATCATCCAAGGGATCTAGCGAACCTCATCCAGATTGCGAGACCAGAAGATGATGAGGAGATCGGCAAGGCCGTTCACCACAAGGCATATCCCGAGGATGCGGACGAACAGGGTGGCGCTTGCAAAAGGATCGTATATCAGAAGTACCCCGGCGAGCGCGATGATGATGCTTATCGCAAGCGATGCCGCCCACGATCCATCCCCCGTGCGCCTGAGCTTGATCGAGCGCATGATGTTGACAAATCCGGATATCAGCAAGAGCGCACCTGCCAGCAGGGAGATTATGGTCACGAAGAAATCCGGGATGATGAACATCACCAACGGAAGAACGAGGAGCATTATGCCTGCCACCAAGGTGGCTGTCGGTTTTTGACCATCGCCTTGATAGCTGGATCCGTTCTCTTTTGTGCTTCGAAGATACGATATCAACGCCCACGCCCCTATGATCGTGAGGAGGAAGGCTCCCACATAGACGATCGTCATCATCGTAACGTTCGGGATGACGAGCAAGACCACGCCCGCCAACACCAAAGCGAACGATTGCAATATAAGATTCGATCTCAATGTCTTGAAAGCAGAGCCCATCGTATGCTCTCCTCGATCCTTCTTTTGGTCAAAGCGCTATCATCTAGCACAATCCTATAGCTTGCGCATCTGAAAAATCGCACTATCCATCAAATGCAGTGAAACCGTAATCTTCGATGAACCTTCCATGGTTGCTTCGGCCGAATGAAGGCCGCTTCTGCCCGATAACGGCAACGAAGCATGAACGATTCCTCAACATGATGAACGCATATCGCTCGATATGCGCTTTGGATCCCGCTATTCTGTATCCTTTACGAAGAAGATCTTTTGGGGTTTCAAGATGAGGCTACAGGAGGGATCCGACATGCGGCAGATCATAGACATGCATTCGCATCTTGATTTCGCGAACGACTATCGAAGGATAGCCGAGCAGACCCTTGAGAATGGGATCAAGACCATATGCTCCACCACGACCCCCTCTTCATTCGTTAGCACCCGAAGATCGCTCGAAGGGATCAATAGCGTAGATGTTTCCCTAGGCATTCATCCATGGTGGATCGGAGACGGGCTCACAAGCGAAGTGGACATAGACCGATTCTGCCGCCTAGTGGACGAGACCCCGTTCATCGGAGAGATAGGACTTGACTTCGGCGTGCGACACGAAGGCTCGATGGAGCGCCAGCTCGATGCGTTCGCCAGGATATTGGATGCTATATCGAACAAGAGAACGCGAAACCTCATAACCCTTCATTGTGTGAGAAGCGCAGGGATCGTCACCGATAGACTGGAAGAGCTCGGGCTGTTCGATCGAAACGATATCATCTTCCATTGGTTCTCGGGCACACCGGATGAATTCGCAAGGGCATGCTCGAAGGGGAGCTTCTTCTCTGTCGGCATGAAGATGCTGGCCACGAAGGCAGGCAGACGATATGCAAAGGCCATCCCATCGTCTTTGCTCCTACTTGAGAGCGACTCTCCGGCCCATGAGGGAACTTCATGGTCGATAGAGATATGGAGAAGCGAACTTCAAGGCGCTTTGAGAACCATGGCTGAACTTCGGGATGTGGATGAAGAGGCTCTTGCGAGCAAGATTGAGGAGAACTCGCTTGCGCTGTTGGAAGGATACGGAGCCTAGGACATGCATCCTTCAGCTTGCTGTGCGTGATCGAAGCATGAAGATGCCATTCGGATTGTCATCCTTGATGACCGTTTTCGTTGAGCGGTCACTCGATGTGCTATACTGTTGGCATTTTACTTGTAAGGGCACATCGAAGGAAAAGGCCTTCGGACGATGATTTGAGGATCATGCGTCAAGCATGATCGAGGTGGGTCATGATAGTTGACATGTCAAAACACTTCACTGCCTGGCAGCTGATAAGGTATTCCCTTCCCTCCATCGCGATGATGATCTTCACATCCATATACGGCATAGTTGATGGTCTCTTCGTATCGAACTTCGCCGGCAAGACCGCCTTTGCATCCGTGAACCTGATAATGCCGTTCGTCATGATACTTTCCGTTACGGGCTTCATGATCGGAACGGGCGGAAGCGCCCTTGTCGCAAAGACGAGAGGCGAGGGTAAGGAGGATGCCGCCAACAGGTACTTCACCATGTTGGTCATATTCGCGCTGGCGCTGGGAATAGTACTCGCCATCGTGGGCTTTATCACCATGGATGTCATATCGGTGGCGCTCGGAGCCACCGATGAGATGCTCGCCTATTGCGTTTCATACGGGCGCATCCTCATGATCTCCCTTCCGCTCTATTCTTTGCAGTACGCTTTCCAGAGCTTCTTCGTAACAGCGGGAAAACCATCGCTCGGATTCGGCGTGATCGTCATAGCCGGTGTTGCGAACATGATCCTCGATGCCGTCTTGATAGGCGCTCTGGGGCTGGGAGTCGAGGGAGCAGCTGCAGCAACTTGCGTATCGGAATACCTTGGCGGCGGCATCCCCCTTGTCTATTTCGCTCGCAAGAACTCCAGCTACCTACGATTCGTTCGTACGAAGATCGAATGGCGAGCCATAGGGAAAGCATGCGTGAACGGCTCTTCTGAGATGGTCACCAATATCGCGATGAGCCTTGTGGCCATGCTCTACAACTTCCAACTGATGGCCTTCATCGGAGAAGAGGGCGTTGCCGCCTATGGCGTGATCATGTATACCGCCATGGTGTTCGCGGCCATATTCATGGGATACAACATCGGAACCTCGCCACTGCTCAGTTTCCAATACGGTGCCCAGAACCGCATCGAGATGCGATCCATCATGATGAAGAGCCTTTTCATAGTAGGAGCATCGGGAATAGCGATGTTCGCACTGAGCGAAGCTTTGGCCGAACCCATATGCTACATCTTCACGAGCTACGATCAGAACCTATACGACATCACCGTGAACGGATTTCGGATATATGCGATCTGCTATCTGCTCATCGGATATTCGATGTATGGAAGCGCATTTTTCACCGCGCTCAACAATGGCCTCATATCGGCGCTCATCAGCTTTTTGAGGACGCTCGTCTTCGAAACCGCATCGGTCATCCTGCTCCCCATGATCATCGGCGTGAACGGCATCTGGCTATCCGTTACCGTAGCAGAGGCGGTATCGCTGATCGTAACAGCCACATGCATGATAGGCTTCAGGAAGAGGTACGGCTACGGCAAGAAGTATCTTGAAGGCAAAGGGAGCATGCTCGCATCCCGATGAGAGTCGGCGCGTCCTTAGCCGAAAAGGATCACGAGCAGGATGATCACGAGGATGACTATCACAGGCACTGCCACTTTCACGAAGAAAGGAAGCCCGACTATACCGCTTCTTGGATTGCCATAGGAATCCCTGCCGCTGATGGTGTCGCTCAAAGACGTGAGGTTCACACGTGAATTCCTAACCTGTGGCCGCTTCGGAGCATCTGTTCTCTCACGCGTTCCATCGAAGCCTTGCCCAGCATGCGATCGCCAGCGCGATTTCGAATTCGATGAGTCCACGAAGGGCTGCGGTTTGTCCCGATCATCGATGGAATAACCAACGAGCTCATCGAATTCGTTGAAGGCACGCGAGTCCACGCTCCCCCTAGCATCTATGACCTGACGGTTCGGCGTGCGCATGGCTCTGTTCTGGGAAAGAACATCGCGAGTAGCGCGTTGGTTTTCGTAGTACTCCTGCGATCGGCGGGTGCGAACCCTGCTCTCTTCGGAGGAAAGGGGCTTGATCGCGCGACCCATATGGTCTCGCTGCGTAGTCCTGACAGAGGGTGGATTATGAGCCGGATCAGAACCGCCATACGTGCGCGAAGGTGCGCCTGATGCTTGGTGTTGCGAAGGAGCTACCCCATCTTCATGGCGATTATACGGAAGTTGCGCATTGATCTGCTGGCGTCTGGCTTGGCGTTGCCTTTCGCGGGAGGAATTGACCTGATAGTCATGGTAGGTCTTCTGCGATTCCATGCGGGCATTGCGCGCTCGCGCAGCCGCCTCATCGGAATAGGATTTGACGATACGATCACGCGAGGGACGCTCGGTTATGACACCCCTATTGCCACCATACCTGTTACCTGGAACACGGGATCGCGCGTTATTCTGCGCATCTTGGACGAACCCGTTATCATCCGGATATCCAAAACCATCGTTTTCGGGACGTTGCCCATATATGGGATCGCGGCTTGGGTCCAATTCGCACACCTTGATCTCGTTATCGATGCCTACATGATGAGAATCCCGGATTCAAAACAAGCTAATGCCATTATAGATTAGCAATTCACGTACATCAGAAAAAAGTGGCATTCAACCAAGGGCCGTATTCCCCTGTCCACATTCCGTTGAGCTCAGCGAAAACGCGCTCCCAATCTATCCTCTCTCCGAACAGGATCTCAAGATAGTTCAAAGACCCTATTTCGAACTCAGGATGGGAGAGCTTCGTTTGGGCGAAAGTGTAGGTGCACGTAGGGCACATGCTCACCAAAGTGCTCGCACCGGTTCCACGGGCTTCCTCAAGAATCCGGATAGCACGGCTGTCGGATAATGCAGGATCATAGCTCGAGACCGCCCCTCCTGCTCCACAGCACAAAGCCCCCCTCTTATGATGATCCATCTCGAAATGCTTGGCACGGCTCACATACAAGGACATGAGATCGCGTATGGCAAGCGCATTTCTCATATCTTGCCTGTCATGGCACGAGTCGAAGAACGTGAGGCTGTCGACCTCGATAGGATCGAATCCGCTTATACCCTTCTCCTTCACGGAAGCATTGGATCCCTCAAGGAGGATCTCCGGCAAAGGAACTATCTCGATATCAAGGGGCACCTCATCGTGGAACTCATCGGTACACCCCGGACAGATGGTGATCATCCTCTTGATGCCGGCTTGCTGCATCTGATCCAGGAAGCGCTCTCGCAATGCATGCGCCCGCTCGAAGAGCCCTGCGCTCATAAGCGGGCTTCCACAGCATCCTTCACTTAGCGCCCATCTGTATCCATGATCTATGAGCCACGCACCTATCTTGCGCACGACGTTGGGAGCATAGCTCACGAGCGAGCAACCCGGGAAGAGCAGGGTATCCACCATCCCCGGACCGGATGCTGCGGCATCTTCTAGCGAGATGAACTCAGGATAGGCGATGCCATATATGGCTCTGTATGCCGAGAAGATGTTCCATTCGTTATCGACCATGACGAGCTTGGAATCATCAGGTGGCATGAGATTCGCTCTCATGAACAGCTCGCGCCAAGCCCGCATCTTATCCGGAGCCAGCACATGCCGTCGGCATGCCGCTGTGCAGAATCCGCAGAAACAGCATTGGCGAAGCGCGTTGTACAGAAGATAGTCGGAGGAAACGATATCTATCGTAGCCTGCACTTGATTCTCATAAGGAAGCGAGGCTATGGACTCATAAGCATGGGCGATCTTTCCGATATCGAGACCAGGGCCGCCCAACACCTCGCATCGCCTAGTGCATTTCCCGCAGTGCGAACAGCTGAACTGGCTATATGTCCAATCGCGAAGCAGCTTGAGCTTTTCCGACCCGCTATCATCTATGGCGGCGTTTTCCTCTGCTGTAAGCTCTCTAGGGATCAAAGCAACCTCCAGACTTCACACTCCGTGCGATTATGTAGCTCATCTATGCCATTCATGTTTTTGCTTCATGGGTTGGAAACAAAGTCTAGTTATAATTCTACAACGAATGGATAGATGAGCGGATCGTCTTGGCCAAAACATGGACATCCGGTTCGCTCTTTTGCTTCACACGGATATCAGAGATGAAGGGAACTTGCAAGATGAATGTGGTTTGCTTGGATCTTGAAGGCGTGCTCGTACCCGAGATATGGATCGAATTGGCCAACGCAACGGGGATCGAAGAGCTCAAGCGCACAACGCGCGATGAGCCTGACTACGATAAGCTCATGGGCTACAGGCTGGATATCCTAGATGAGCACGGCCTTGGGATTCGCGAGATCCAGGATGTCATCTCAACCATGGAGCCGATGCCGGGCGCCAAGGAGTTCCTCGACGAGCTACGCGATATCACACAGGTCATAATCGTATCGGATACCTTCTCTCAGTTCGCAAAGCCCCTGATCGACAAGCTGGGACGCCCCACCATCTTCTGCAATGACCTCATCATCGATGAGGGAACCGGCAAGATCACAGGATATAAGATGCGCTGCGAGAAGACGAAGTACACCACTGTGGAATCGCTTCATAGTTGCGGCATCGAGACCATCGCCTCCGGGGATTCCTACAACGATCTCGGCATGATCGAGAACTCCAAAGCCGGATTCTTCTTCAGGACAACAGAGGCTCTTCATGCTGAATACCCGGATGTCCCGGCCTTCGATGAGTACTTCGACCTGCTGCAAGCCATAAAGTCGGCTCTCTAAGCCAGCTCATCAATAGGGTATCGAATCTGTGAACTCGTATTCGGCATCGGTAGCGATGACGATGTAGTTATCCGCGCCTCCGAATTCATCATCGCATGCATCGATTATGTGAACGGATCCGAAGGCTTGGGACAGTCGATCGACGAACGAATTGAGCTTAGCAGGGCCTGACCCCGTAAGGTCGACCACGAAGTTCGTAAGGTACAGCCCCCCATCGTTCAGATGGCGCTTCACCAGATCGATCCCGGTCTCGCACAGAAACGATGAGACCGCACAAGAACCCTCGAAGGTGTCGTTGGCTATCGCGTCATATAGCGAATCGCTTCTCTGAAGATGATCGATGCCATCCTCGATGAATATCTCCAGATGATCGAGCCTTCCCTCCAGCAGAAGATACCGTTCGAGCCTATCAAGGTACATATGCCTTCTCGCCAGCTTGACGATACTGGGATCGATCTCCACAACATCGATCGTTATCCCTGGGCGAGTGGTGAGCACATGCTTTGGGTAGGAGAACCCGCCTCCCCCAACCATGAGCACGTCGCTTATAGGGTTCATTCCGGCATCTATCCTATATGCATCCGATTCGAACATGTGGTCGAACGCACGGATATAGGCGAATGGCGGCCAATTCCATCTGTCTCCATGATACGTTGCAGACTGGAGCGATTCGCCCAACTGAAGAAGGGTGACCTCCTCGCCTGAAGAATCGCAAGTGCGGATCAGCTCGACATCCCCGAACATCGATGGGTGCACGCTTCTCTGTTCCCTTGCGGATAGAAAGCCGAACATAGCGTCAACCTTTCCTAGAGCCTTTGCAGGACAACGTATCTATTCAGCGCACCCGACCTTCCATCGGCGCTGAAACGGCCCACCTCGATCAGATCATCCCGGCTTGAAGACACGCATGCCAGCAATTCATTTATATCAGTTTCAGAGAAATCGTGACAATATCTGTAGCATCCGTTGACATCCTGCCAACCTAGGAAATGATCCCCCAACGCGGTGTCAAGCGATATGCCTGTATCAGCCTTGGCTCTCATTGTCGCTATGCGTGCCTTCTCACGGATCTTCTCATCTTTTGAATACTGCCAGAATGAAAGGGCGATATAGCCTTTGGGGGCGACCATGTCGACCATGGAGTCGAGCAGAGCGCACCTCCATTCCGGCAAGGGGATATGGTGCATCACGGCAAAGCATACAGCAAGGTTCGCGCCTTCAACGTCAATCTTGCCCGCTAGCGAATCATCGCGGGCGATAGCATCTATCACATCGATGCATCTGGCATCGATATCGACCTGTCCCAGATCATCTGCGCTCTGGGACAGACCCTCATCGAGAAGCTCCTGCGTGCAGTCCGCGCATACAGCATCGATCCGAGCATCCATCCCGCAAGCAGTGACCTTACCAGACAACATCTTCTCGAACCGCAGGTTCCCGCATCCGATATCGACGATCCGATAGGGATCGATATCCGCAGTGATCGATCCCGGAAATCCGATGATGTCCAAAACACCATCCCAACCTTGCCATGCGCTTTGACGGGTATCGGAGAAAGAGGATGCGCATGCGGAATAGAAATCCTTCGTCATTCCCACCAAACGATATGCCAACGAACCGTCCAAACGAGAACCTTTTCCCTCAAAGCATTCTTGTGACCTTTTGAGCACGGTCATTCATAAGTATAATCTTTAGTTATGCTCAATACCCTCGAACAGATCATCAACCTCATCAAAGACGGCCAAGACATCGATGCCAAAAGGCTCGATCGCATCATGCGGGATCGCAATCGTCAAACGCACGATGCGAATCGGACGGTGGCGAAGAAACGCCTGATGTCGCGCTACTTGCGTGAACGTGCCGATAAGAGCGAAGCTTGGCTAAGCTGGAACATCGATGAGGACACCCACCGCAAGATCGTGAGCACCCTTCGAGCCAAACCAAGGCGCACCGCATCAGGGGTGGCAACCGTAACGGTGCTCACAAAGCCATGGCCTTGCGCGAATGATTGCATCTATTGCCCGAATGACATACGCATGCCGAAGAGCTATCTGTCAGACGAGCCAGCCTGTCAGCGCGCCGAGCGCAACTTCTTCGATCCTTATCTGCAGGTCATATCAAGGCTTGCCGTTCTTGAGGACATGGGGCATGTGATCGACAAGGTGGAGCTCATAGTGCTAGGCGGAACATGGAGCGACTACCCGCAGGACTACAGGCTTTGGTTCACGAAGGAGATGTTTAGAGCTGCGAACGAATTTTCCAACCGATCCTCTGATGAGGAAAGCGAGATATCGCGCATAAGGAAAGCCTATGAGCGATCCGGGTTCAAAAGCGATGCCATATCCTTGGAAGAGGAAGCGCACACTCTCCAACAAGATGTGGATCTTGGCCGCATATCCTACAATGAAGCACTCCTAGACATGGCATCGAAGAGCGACAGATCGAAGCTCGATCTCCTTCGAGGAGTGAACCATGACGAGACTGAGCTTGCTCAGCAGCTTGAAGCACAGCATCGCATCAATGAAACGTGCGAGAACAGGATAGTCGGGCTGGTATTCGAAACAAGACCCGATGCCATCGATGAGGATGAGCTCATATTCCTTCGCAAGCTCGGCGCTACTAAGGTTCAGATGGGAATACAGAGCTTGGACGATAGGATATTGGAGAAGAACACCAGACGTTCGAATGTCTATAGCATAGAGCGATCCATGAAGATGCTGCGCCTTTACGGCTTCAAGACCCATATACACCTTATGGTGAACCTTCTTGGCGCAACGCCTGAAAGCGATATCGAGCAATTCGAGAAGCTCGTGGGCGATGAGAGGTTCAAACCCGACGAGATCAAGCTGTACCCTTGCGCATTGGTGGAAAGCGCTGCTCTCACGGATCTGCATGGATGCGGTGCTTGGAGGCCATATACGCAAGAAGAACTGCTCCATATCCTTGTGAAGGACGTTCAGGCGACACCGCCCTTCACGCGCATATCCCGGATGATACGCGATATATCGGCTAAGGACATACTCGTCGGCAACAAGATGACGAACTTGCGTCAAATGGTCGAAGCCGAAGTCTGCAAAGCGGAAGCTCCTATAAACGAGATGCGAATGCGCGAGATATCGACCGACGATATCGCTTTCGATGATCTGAGCATGCAGGTCGTATCCTATGAATGCAGTGGCACATCTGAGAAGTTCATCCAATGGGTGATGCCCACAGGAAGGCTTGCGGCATTCCTTCGCCTTTCTCTTCCGAATAGGGATGATATCGAAGGACTCGAGCATCGCGACACCCTCATCGATGGATCGATACCTGCCATGATCCGAGAAGTCCACGTCTACGGGAAAGTAGCTAAGCTCCATGAGGCCAATGAGGGCTCCCAACATGTCGGACTTGGAGCATCGATGATCGAAGAAGCCTGTCGTATCGCAAAGGATAACGGCTATACGAAGATGAACGTTATAAGCTCCATCGGAACCCGTCAGTACTATCGCTCGCTAGGTTTCAAAGACAGAGGGCTCTACCAAACAAGGGATCTATAGGAGCCTACCTGCTCTCTTTTGGACATGCGACGCAAACGAAAGCCGAACGATAGCCCGATCTGCCTTAGGCATCCCTAATGGCAACATCGATGAGATATGCTCCCTCATCATCGACCTCGTAGACGAAATATGCGATTTGGGGCTCTATCGCTGTTCCATCCGAGCGAACCACGCCGATGAGCGCATCCATGCACCCGAGCGGGAATGTGAGCGAGGCATCTTCTTCGCTCTCGATCATCTCGGTGTATCCTGCATCCACCAAGGCACTTTTGGCGCATTCCACATCGCATCCGAAGACCTTTCCCGCCTTAAGGAAGAAATCACCCTCATCGAATGAAAGGCATGGGTGCAAGCCACGGGCTCGCTCGTTCTTCTGCCTTATCTCGGATCTGTGCTTATTCTCCAAAGAGCAGTAATGCAGACCGATGCGTATCCCCTCATCCATCGCCCAGTCCATGAGCTTCAAGATGAGAAGCTCGGAACCCGCGACCGCCAGGCCGCCTGAGTAGCCGTAATCGTACATTATCTCGAAAGGAGGGCGCTTCAGCTTGAATCCGCGAGATGAGAAATCCTCCCAATTGCTGAATGGGAAGCAGAACTCGAGCATGTTCATGCCATCTATCCCGATAGCATCGAATTCTTTGAGAAGATGCTTGATATGCTCTTCCGATCCGGGGATGATCGGCATCTCCACCATGACAGATGGGATATACCGTTTGGCAAGCCTCATGGCATCCAAAACGCGTGCTTGTTGATCGGGTGGATCATCATCCTTCACGGAGAATCGGATCTCATCCAGCCCGACCTCTTGCAAACGACGCGCCATATCCTCATCGAGCAGGTCGCCGGATGTGTACATGCGAAGGTGAGCATTCGGATAGAGCGAACGGGCGCGCTCCAGAAAATCGATGGATTCATCGAACACCAGCAGTGGCTCGCCGCCTGTAAGCCCTATGCATGCGAGTGTATCGTTCTCTGAAGCGCAGCGGGAAAGGCCTTCCTTCCACGGGCAACCCTCTTTGAAGAACTTCTCGTAATCTGCTTGATTCCGATTGAAGCAAAAATAGCAATCCCTATGGCATTTGAATGTGGTGGAGAAGGTCTCCGAGCCATTGTTTCCCGTGCATTCTACGCATGCTTTGGAAAGGAATCCCGCAGAGAGGCTGGCACCGGCATTTCGAACGGAAACACCGCGCGAAGCGAGCCTCTTGCGAAGGGATTCGAGGGCAAGCGCATCTTCTCCCTCGGAAGCGAACTTGAGACCCTTTGCCTCTAAAGCCTCGATGTAGTTCTGTTCGACTTGCGCATATTCTCTTCGCGCTATGTTGAGCTGTTCGTTTTCCATAGCTAAACATTATAATCTTTATATCGGAACATTTGCCGATCCCGAACCCTATGGTTCATTTGAACGCACATCGCCATCCTGGACGAAGGACATACCATGTACGAGCTCAAGACCGATGCAACATTCGATTCAGCCCATTTCCTCGCTGACTACCATGGCAAATGCGAGAATCTGCATGGGCATCGCTGGCGTGTCGAGGTGACCATCGCTACGGACGAGCTTGGAAGCTGCGGCACAGAGAAGGACATGGTGGTCGACTTCGCTCACTTCAAACGCATTGTCCGAGAAACTGTATCAAAGTTCGACCATATGTTCTTAGTGGAAGAGGGTACGCTCAAAAGCTCGACTATCGAAGCTCTCGAATCCGAAGGCTTCGAGATGCTTGTCCTTCCCTTTCGAACCACGGCAGAGAATCTTGCGAAGCACATTTTTGATCTTCTCAAAGAAGAAGGGATGCCTGTCGTATCCGTGGAAGTGGACGAGACCCCCAACAACCGCGCGGTCTACACCCCGAAAGCCCATAACGGATAGCTTTTTCCACGCATTTAAAGCAGCTCGAAGGCATTCCTTTTCGCATTGTGCGAATAAAAGTCGCATTGCAATGCCGAAGGTATCCCTTTTCGCATTTGGCGCTCACTCTCGATGCTTACGCATCAGCGGTTCGCTCCCTCATGCATTCATATATTGCTTTCTTACGAAAGCATATTAAAGATAGTGTTCAGAGCAAATCGAAAAGGGACACCTTCGACCTTGAAGCACAAAAAGATCCTTCACTTCGTTCAGGATGACAAAAATACAAGTGGATGTGCTTGAGTCGAGGTAAAAGCCAAAGGAGTCGCGAGATCCACTTCATTCAAACATATTTGAATGAAGTTAGCTCACGACGACGACGCGTCGAGACGAAAGTACATCCACTTGCATTACACGAATGAAGTATCGCCAAATGCGAAAAGGGATGCCTTCGGCTTGTTTTAGCAGATCAACATCAATACTGCCTGACGCATCATAGCTTCTCTTCGAGCATCTGATTGATCATCTTCGGATTGCCCTGTCCTTGCATCTTCTTCATGCATTGCCCGACGAAGAATCCGATGAGACCTGTCTTTCCCGCACGATATTGTTCGACCTTATCAGGATTATCAGCGAGCACCTCGTCCACCACAGCTTCGATGGCACTGCTGTCAGAGACCTGCTCCATCCCGTGCTCGGATACGATAACTCGCGGATCCTTATCCTCTTCAAGGATCAAAGCGAAGACCTCTTTTGCCTGCTTGGATGATATCTTATCCTGCATCTGCAAGGATACGAGCTCGATGGCTCTACCAGGCGTTAGTGCGCACTTCGAAAGATCGGCATCTTCGTTCGAGTTCAACCATGCCGTCACATCGTTGATCATCAGATTGGCTATCGGCTTTGCGAATGCCTTGGCATCGTCTATCCCATCTACATCCGCATTCATGCAGGCCTCGAAGAAATCAGATGTCGAGCGATGCTCTACCAGATGGCGCGCATCATAGGCGCTAAGGCCGTATCGCTCCTCGAAGCGCTTGGCTTTCTGGTCGGGAAGCTCAGGGAGCTTGGCACGAACACGCTCGATGAATTCATCCGATAGATCATAAGGAGCAAGATCGGGCTCAGGGAATAGTCGGTAATCATCCGCTGTCTCTTTGACGCGCATGACGACCGTGCGCTTGGCAGATGGATCCCAATGCCTCGTCTCCTGGTATATGATGCCACCTTCATCCAGAACCTCAGCCTGACGGCATATCTCATACATCAGCCCATCATGCAGATTCTTGAATGAATTCATGTTCTTGAGCTCGGTCTTCGTACCAAGCTCGGAGGTGCCACGACGACGAAGCGATATGTTCCCGTCACAACGAAGCGATCCCTCTTCCATAGAACAGTCCGAGATACCGATCGCCAGATATATCTGGCGCAACTTCTGCATGAAGAGCCGCGCCTCTTCTGGAGTGCGAAGATCCGGCTCCGTCACGAGCTCGATCAAAGGAGTACCGGCACGGTTGTAATCGACGAGCGAGTGCGTTGCGCCTGCGATGCGTCCCTCACCGCCGCCGATATGCACCATCTTGCCAGCATCTTCCTCCATATGGATCCTGGTGATCCCGATCTTGGCCACATAACCTTCATCGGTCTTGGTTATGTTGCCCATCTCATCACCTGATGCAAGATCGCCTATCCCATAGCGCTCTGATGCTGCTTTGCCATCCACATCCAGCGAAAGGTGCCCGCGCATGCAGAAAGCTATAGGTCCTTGCGTTGTCTGGAAGTTCTTCGGCATATCGGGATACATGTAGTTCTTGCGATAGAACATCGAATGCTTCTCGATATCGCAGTTCGTGGCCAGACCCGCCAGCACGATGGATTCGATGGCGGCTTTGTTCGGAACCGGGAGCGCGCCAGGAAGGCCGAGGCATACAGGGCATGTGTGGGTATTGGGATCGGCACCGAATTCCAGCTTGCAGCCACAGAACATCTTGGTGTTGAGCGTGGTCAGCTCAGCATGGATCTCAAGGCCGATGACAGGTTCCCACTTCTTCAAAACCTCTTCGAGCGCCTGCATGCTACTCACCTCCTTTCAAGGATGCATCTCTGAAGTCAGGTGCGATCGGAGCTTGCCCATAGTGCTGCTCCAAAGCAGCACCGACACGGAGCATGTTCTGATCCTTGAAAGCCGGCGAGATGAGCTGCACGCCCACAGGAAGCCCGCTTTGCGACCCTAAGCCTACGGGCATCGACATGCCGCCGTTTCCGGCGATGTTGATGGATATTGTGAACATGTCGGAAAGATACATCTCGGAAGGATCGGACACCTCGCCCATCTTGAATGCTGTTCGAGGCGATACGGGCGCCACTATGCAATCAACCTTCTCGAAGGCCTTCGTATAATCGGCAGTGATGAGCGTGCGCACCTGCTGAGCCGGATAATAATACTTGTCGTACACTCCGGAAGAGAGCAGGTAGCTGCCGAGCATTATACGGCGACGCGCCTCCTCGCCGAATCCTTTGGCGCGGCTCGCATCATACTGATCATCCATATTGGAATGACCCGGATCCATGTATCCGTAGCGAACCGAATCGAAGCGCGCCAGATTGGAGAACGCCTCGCATGGGCCGAGCACATAATAGGCGCTCATCGCGGCCTGCGCATTGGGAAGCTCGATCTCGACAATCTGCGCCCCCTGAGCCTTCAGGACACCAATGGCCTCTTCGACCTTCTCCTTCACCTCGGCAGAAAGTCCTTCAGCCTCCATGAAGGCAGGCACGATGCCTATCCTCATCCCGTCCACTCCTTCGGCCAGATTGGCTGTGAAGTCGGTATCGATATGCTGCGATGTGCAGTCCAGCGGATCATGGCCGGATATGGCATTCATGAGAAGCGCCGCATCTTCGATATTGCGGGCAAAAGGCCCAACCTGATCCAACGAGCTGCCGAATGCGACTATGCCGTAGCGAGAGACCACGCCGTAGGTGGGCTTGATGCCGATAACACCGCAAAAGGACGCAGGCTGGCGGATGGATCCGCCGGTATCGGATCCCAAGGTGCCAGCGACCATTCCGCTTGCTACCGCAGCAGCGCTTCCGCCAGATGATCCACCGGGAACGCGTGTCGTGTCCCAAGGATTGCAGGTAGGCCCGAATGCGCTCGTCTCTGTGGATGACCCGAAAGCGAATTCATCCATGTTGAGCTTGCCGACCGGGATCGCACCGGCATCGAGTGTGCGCTGCACGCATGTTGCGGTATAGGGAGAAACATAGTTCGCAAGCATGTTCGATGAGCATGTCGTATGAGTTCCCAGAAGATTCATGTTGTCCTTATATGCGATGGGAACGCCCGCTAAGATGCCTGCATCGGCGTAGTTTCCCTTCGCAATGGATGAATCAATGGCTAGAGCCGCCTTCATGGCCTCATCTTCGGTGAGCTCCAAGAAAGCATGTATCTTCGGATCGGTCTTTGCGATATTGTCGAACGTGCAGCGCGTGATCTCTTCGCATGAGAATTCCTTATCGCGAAGACCGCGCTTCATGCACCCTATGCTGAGCTGTTCCATCATCTATCCCCTCCCTCGCCGAGAATGGAGGGGATCAAAAAGCTTCCATCCTGTTGTCTTGGCGCATTCTCAAGCGCTACTTCCTGCGAGAACCCGCACTTGACCTCATCATCTCGCATGATATTGACGATATCCCCTATCGGGTGGAATGTAGGCTCGATGCCATCCAAGTCGTATTGGGTTATGGGCGCAAGCCCATCGATGATATTGTTCAGGTCGATCGTCATCTTGGCGATCTCCTCTTCATTCATCCCTATGCGCACATATTCAGCTATCCGCGCTACATCCGATTCGGTCAAATGCTGCATCCGTCAGCCTTTCTAAGATATCTTGATCTAAACGTTGAACTTGAAGTGCATGACATCGCCATCTTGCACAACATAATCCTTGCCTTCCTGGCGAAGTCGCCCGGCGCTACGGCATCCCGCCTCGCCACCATATTCGACATAATCATCGAAGCTCGCTGTCTCCGCTTTGATGAAGCCGCGCTCGAAATCAGAATGTATGGTGCCGGCGGCCTGCGGCGCCTTCGCACCCTTCGGTATGGTCCACGCACGGCTCTCTGTCTCTCCGCTGGTGAAGAAGGAATGCAATCCCAGAAGGGAGTAAGCCTCGCGCACCAAACGTGCCAATCCGCTCTCAGTAAGTCCCATGGCCTCAAGGTATTCGGCGGCCTCGTCTGCTGGAAGCTCCGCCAGATCGGCTTCGACCTTGGCCGAGATCGGAACCGGGGCAAGCCCGTCGATCTCAGGAAGATCGGATGCCACCTGATCCTCATCCACATTGGCGATATATAGCATGGGCTTCATGGTGAGCAGATGCAGGTCGTAGAGAGCCTCGATATCATCCTCGGAAAGATCCAGCGTACGAGCGCGATGCCCTTCGTTCAGCCCGGCTAGCACACGCTTTGCCACATCGAGCTTCGCTGAAGCAGCTTTATCGCGCTTCGCTTCCTTCTCAAGCCGCGGCATCGCCTTCTCGACGGTGGCGATATCCGCAAGTATGAGCTCGGTCTTTATGGTCTCCACATCGGATAGCGCATCCACTTTACCGGAAACATGCACCAC
>CAYXZC010000003.1:51823-59085 GCA_964469815.1 uncultured Eggerthellaceae bacterium
TCGCAAATGGCAACGGTCACGCGGATGTTCGCGAGGAATTGGTTCCCAAGACCTTCACCTTGGCTTGCTCCTGCAACAAGGCCTGCAATATCCACGAACTCCACCGTTGCCGGGACGATCTTCGCGGGATGGTCGATCCGAGCGAGCGCATCCAGCCGCCCATCGGGCACGGGCACCACACCGACATTCGGCTCGATCGTGGCGAACGGATAATTCGCTGCAAGACCCCCTTTATTGGTGAGCGCCGTGAAAAGCGTGGACTTCCCTACATTGGGAAGTCCGACGATACCTATGGATAGAGACATCTAGCACCTTACCTACATCGAGAAGAATCCGAATTGTGCCGCCACATAGGCTACCAAGATGATGATGACGAGGATCGGGGCGATGAACTTTATCATGATCGTCCAGGCAGGCGCGGCTTTGAACTTGGAAGAGATCTTGACCTCATCGATGAGCGTCTTGGGCTTGATGATCCAACCGACGAAGATGCATGTGAGAAGAGCAACGATCGGCATCATCACGGAGTTGGAGATGAAGTCGGCAAAATCGAGCATGCTCGTTCCTGCGCCCAAAGGTTCGATGAATGCAAGCACATTGTAACCGGAATTGATGAAGAGCCCGGCTATGACGACGAAAGCGGCAACGATGCCTATCGCCTTTCCGCGCGAGCACTTCACGCCATCGGACACGATGGAGACGAGCGTTTCAACGAGCGAGATGGCGCTTGTCAATGCAGCGAATAGCACCAACAGGAAGAATATGAAACCAATGACCATGGCCATGCCCTGCATATCGGCAAAGACGCTCGGAAGCGTTATGAACATCAAGGATGGTCCAGCGTTGCTTGCAACAGCGTCTCCTGAACCCATAGCAACGAACGCTGCCGGAACGATCATGAGACCCGCCAGGAAGGACACCCCGATGTCGAACCCGCCGATGCGCACGACAGATGATGTGAGGCTCTCCTTCTTGTTCAGATAAGAACCGTATGTGATCATGATGCCCATAGCCAAAGAAAGGCTATAGAACATCTGACCCAAGGCACTGATCACAAGCTCCGGTGAGAATTTCGAGAAATCAGGCGTGAGATAGTAGAGCGCACCATCAAGTGCACCCGGCATGGTGAGCGTGTAGATCGCGATGATCACAGCCATGACGATCAGCGCAGGCATCATCACAAGGTTCGCCTTCTCGATGCCGCCCTTCACGCCGAGCCCGACGACGATGAACACTATTGCCATGAAGACGAGCATCCACACATAGCTCTCTGCCTGTGATGTTATGAAGCTCGTGAAGAAGTTGCCGCCATCTGCGAGCTCTTCTGCGCCCACGCCGAGATAGGACACGGTGTACTTCGTCACCCAACCGCCGATGATGCAGTAATACGGCGTGATTATGAAAGGAACCGCCGATGCCAGAACACCGATGAAGGTGTATTTCTTGCCGAAGCTGGAAAAGGCTCCGATGGCGCTTTGACCTGTTCTTCGTCCTAAAGCCGTCTCAAGGAGAAGGAGCGATACGCCGAAGGTGAAAACGAGCACCAGATATGTCAGCAGGAAGGTGCCTCCACCGTATTTCGCAGCAAGATAGGGGAAACGCCACATATTGCCAAGACCGACAGCCGATGCAGCAGCCGCAAGGATGAACGCCCATTTCCCTGACCAAGAGGCTCTGGAGGCACCTTTGATATTCTCGTTTGCCATATAAAACCACATTCCTATGATAGGAGAATTTACACTGCATGCTATTTTAGATGAAACTCGATGCCTTTTGCTCGATTATTGTGCGCATTGTCCCCAAATGCTGCGACTAGACCAATTTCGAGCTGTCAATGGCCACAAGATGGCCTTCTCTAGTCTCAAACAATACGAGCTTATCATCCTTGCTCTCGTAAAGAAGCCCGAATGTGGAAGGATCGATGGGGCGGCGGTCATCCCGATCCGAGGGCGACACGACTGCATCGAAGGCATCATCGGAATCGATGCGAGAAAAAGGTGGTCGCCAGGACATCGGATTGCCATCTGCAGAAGGATTTCCCATCAATAGCGCACATCCCAGAATACGAGGCCCTTTGCAGGAGCAGTTTGGCCTGCTGCCTTCCTATCACGCGCTTCGAGCACATCGAGCATCCAGTGCGCAGGACGCCTGCCCTTGCCGACATCCACCAAACTGCCCGCGATGGTTCGCACCATGGAGTGCAGGAAGGCGTTGCCCACTATCGTCATCTCCAGCACCTCATCGGAAAGGATGCTTCGGCGTTTGAACGAGATGTCTTCGATATACCTGCATGTGGGCTTGTCGATCGCTGACTTCGCTATGCAAAAGCTCTTGAAATCATGCTCACCCAAAAGATGCTTCGATGCATCAGCCATGGCAGCCTCATGCAGGCTTCCAGTGTGCCATGAGAAGCCTTCCATGAAAAGCGGTTCAAAGGGCGCAAGAGCGAAGAAATACTTATAGACGCGAGCCTTGGCATCGAAGCGAGCCGAGAACCCTTTCGGCCTCTCGATGACGCTCATGACCGATATACCATCAGCGGTAAGGGCATTCAAAGAGCGCAACAGATTGGAGAAGGATCTATCGGCGATCTCTTCGCGTGCGATATCGAAGCTCACGACCTGACCGAGCGCATGCACACCCGAATCGGTGCGGCCGGCACATGTTGTGTCCACCTGATGCCTGAATACGGTTCGAAGCGCCTCTTCAAGACTGCCTTGGATCGTAGGGCATCCGGGCTGCTTGGCAAAACCGCAGAAAGAAGAGCCGTTATAGGCGACTTTCAACGCTAGTGTCAGATCAGCATCCGTTGCACCATCACCTGACGCATTCGACAAAACATCCGATCCCGATGAGACATCGAACATCGATGCATCGAAAGCGAAGTCAGCGGTATCCATCGCAGACACAAGACCCCTACTGAAGATCACATGTTCTTGAGCAAGATCGTGCTCACGATATCAGCAGCATGTTCGGTGGCATCGCAGCATTTCTCCATGCGCTCGAAGATCCTCGACCAAACAAGCACATGCATGATATCGGAGTTATCGACCGTATGAAGGTGACGCATAGCCTCCGTGTAGAGCTTATCGGCCTCTTCTTCATATGAATTGATGTCCACGATGAGCTGCTTGAACTTCTTATTCTTCTTGAATCCATGGAATTCGCTCATGGCCTTATCGAGCGCCTTGCAGGACTTCAAGATGAGCTCAGCGAAACGCAGAGCATAGTCGGGCATGGTCTTTATGTCATACATGTACATATGACCTAAGACATCGTCGATGTAGTCCAAAACGTTGTCGAGCGCTTGAGCTAAAGAGACGATGTCCTCGCGATCGAAAGGAGGCATGAAATCCACAGCAACGCTCTGGAAGATGTCATGGTTTATCGAATCGCCCGAATTCTCATATTCGTGCATCAGCTCCATGGTATCGGAATATCCGCTGGCATCCTTGAAGACCCTGATGGACTCGATCAAAAGCTCGGATTCCTGCACAGATAGCTTAGCCAATCGCTCATACGCCTTGAAGTAGTTGAACTTGCTCTTCTTAGCCATCGCGACCTCCTGATGGGAACGGATGCGTGATGCATCGATAAAACACGAACACAACATTTCCATTCTAAACGTTCCACCCGCACATAACACCGACAACGATTCGGTTGTTCATAACTTGTCATGTGGAAGGCATCGAGCATCGAAACGACAAGCTCGAAGGTATCCCTTTTCGTATTTGCTCTGAACACCATATTTAATTTGCTTTCGAAAGATTGCAATATATGAATGCATGAGGGAGCGAACCGTTGATGCGTAAGCATCGAGAGTGAGCGCCAAATGCGAAAAGGGATGCCTTTGGCCTTGCAATACGTTTTATGTCATAATCGAAAGAAGATACCTTCGGCCTGATTCCAGATGACATTAAGCCTGACCCTTTGTCATCAGAAGATCACAAGGAAGAGCTTGGCACATAGATAGCCAAGAAGGCCGCAGCCGGGAAACGTCAATATCCACGTCTTCACCATGTCGATGGCGATCGACCACTTCACCCCTTTGGGGTTCTTCGCCGCACCGACACCCATGATGGCCGTGGTGTTCGTATGCGTTGTGGAAACGGGAAGACCGCCGAATGTGGCTATGATGAGGCTTATAAGGGTGGAGAAGCTGGCAGCGAATCCTTGGAATGTCTCGAGCTTCACCATATCCATTCCCACGTTCTTTATGATCTTCTCGCCACCTGCAGCCGTTCCGATCCCCATGGAAAGAGCGCATATTAGCATGAGCCAGATAGGAAGCTCGGGCGTGCCCGAATCAGTGGACATTCCGGATGCCATCATGATGGCCAGCATGAAGATGCTCATGAACTTCTGACCGTCCTGCGCACCATGCATCAACGCCACACCTGCACCAGTGAAGACCTGAGCCCATCGAAAGAAAGCGTTCGCATTCTGACGGTTCGCGTTCTTGAATATCCTCTTGATCAGCTGGTAGAAGATCCATCCCAGTCCGAATCCCATCAAGGTCGACAGAAGGATGCCGTATATGACCTTTATCCATTCGCTCCAATTGATAGCATCGAAACTTCCGATCAAAGCTATTGCTGCACCGGTAAGACCAGCTATAAGGGAGTGGGATTGCGAGGTGGGGATACCGAATCTCCAAGCAGCCACACCCCAAACGATTATCGCCACCATCGCAGCCATGAGCGCGATCAAAGCCTTATGGCTATCCCCTCCGAAATCGACCATGCTAAAGATCGTCTGCGCGATCGCCGAGGATATGAGCGTAATGACCACAAGTCCGATGAAATTGCATATGGCCGCCATGATTATGGCATGTCTCGTCTTCATGGCCCGCGTGGAAACAGCGGTAGCGATAGCATTGGGCGCATCGGTAGCGCCGTTGACAATGATGACACCGATGTTCAATACCGCTATTAAGAGAAGCATCGGATTAGAGATGAGCTCTCCCATGAAGGTGGTGAATTCGAACATCCGCAGGTCTTCCCCTATGATAGATATCACAGATCCAAGGCACGCAGCGCGGAGCGTGCATATCGGATTGTAACAGAACTAATCCTCTTCGAATCCGAAACGCGCGAATGTGCGACGTTCGTCTCCGATTGTGGTAAGCGAATTGTGGCCAGGAAGCACCACTGTATCATCAGGAAGGGCTGCAAGCCGCTTCATCGATGCCGCCATGTCCTCCAAAGAGCCACCCTCGAAATCGGTTCGTCCCGTTGTGCCGCAAAAGAGCGTGTCTCCCGATATCAGAACAGGAAGACCCGTTGTATCGCATCCGAATTGCGGGATGCAGAAAAGGCAGATGGAGCCTTTGGAATGGCCGGGAGTCTCGATGACCTTCCATTCCATCGATCCGAAGCGCAGCACATCTCCGTTTCGAACCTTCCTGTCAACGATGCAGGGTGAAGCAGAGCGCGATGTCCCCAGATCCGATGGGTCTTCGATGAGCGGAGCGTCGATGGCGCTAGCCACAACAGGCGCACCTGTGAGCTCTCGAAGCTTCGATGCGGCTCCGGTGTGATCCCAGTGGGCATGCGTTATGACGATAGCATCGAGCTTGCGGCCGCCGAGCGCATTCACTATGGCATCGGCATCCATGCATGGATCGACGACGAATGCAGCATCGTCGCACGAGATGATGTAGACATTGTTCTCAAGCGGACCCATCACCAGATACTCCACGTTCACGCACAGTCCTCTTACCTTCATGGATCTGTAAGCCATGTGCCGCTCCTCCTATTTCCTAGGCGCATGCTGACCGGACATCATGCGTTTGGCTTCGAATACGCCTTCCAGCTTCTCCAGTTCGTTCAGGCTCTTCTCGATCTTGGTCAGATCGCTGATCTCGAAGAGGAAGCGCATCTCGACCATACCGTCACGGTGCGTGTTCGTGGTGCAAGAGAGCACGTTAGCACCGAGCTCGGAGAGGACCTTCGTCACATCGAGCAGAAGGTTCATACGATCGAGCGCCTCAATGTATATCTCCACCTTGTACAGCGCGCTGCGAGACGGCGTGCCCTCCCATGAGACCTCGATCAATCGCTCAGGATTGCGACGCAGATCATCTGCATTCGGGCAGTCAGCACGGTGCACGCTCACGCCACGGCCACGGGTGACGAACCCGACGATATCATCGCCGGGAACCGGATTGCAGCATCGTGAAAGACGGATCAGCACGTCATCGATGCCCTTCACGACAACACCGTTTGAAGAGTGGGTCTCATGCTTCTTAGGGCGCTTCACGCTGGTGAGCATCGGGGCCATCACACCCGTGGAAGCCTCTCCTGTGCCGATCCTCGGTTTTACCGCCTCTTCGTTGGCCGAATCGACGAGAAGCTTCAAGAGGCGGTTCGCCACATGTTGTGCGCTCTCCTTGCTGCGAGCAAGCTGCACGAACATATCGTCCGCATCGTTGAAGCCCATGGCCTCGGCCACGGTCTTGAGCGCCCGGGTGGCACGCGCGTTGGATATGCCGAGCCCGTGCTTGCGCATCTCGCGCATGAGCATGTCATGTCCGATCTGACGATCCCCTGAGCGGCTCGCCTTCGAGAAGTAACTGCGTATCTTGTTCCTGGCCGATGGAGTGCGCACGATGGACAGCCAATCATGCGATGGCGTGGCGCTCTTCGATGTGAGAACCTCCACGCGATCTCCCATCTTAAGCTCATATGTCAAAGGCACTATGGAGCCATTCACCTTCGCACCCACGCAATGGTTGCCCACCTCGGTGTGCACTGCGTAGGCGAAATCCACTGGGGTGGCGCCTGCACGCAAGGTCTTGACATCACCGTTGGGGGTGAACACATAGACCTCGGTGTTATCCAGATCCATCTTCAGAGACTTCAGGAACTCGCGCGAATCCTCGGTCTCATCCTGCCAATCCACCATCTCGCGAAGCCATGCCAATTGACGGTCGAGCTCATCAGATGTTACCTTGCCACCGTTCTCCTTGTACCTCCAATGCGCGGCTACTCCATATTCGCTGGCACGATGCATCTCCTCCGTTCGGATCTGCACCTCGAGCGGACGACCCGCAGGTCCCATAACAGTGGTATGCAGGGACTGATACATGTTGTATTTCGGCATGGCGATGTAGTCTTTGAATCGCCCTGGCATCGGATGCCAGAGCGTATGCACAGCACCCAGCGCCGAGTAGCAGTCCTTCACCGTGGGAACGATTATGCGCACAGCGATGAGATCGTATATCTCCGAGAAGCCCTTGCCCTTCTTCGTCATCTTCTGAT
>CAYXZC010000004.1:0-56774 GCA_964469815.1 uncultured Eggerthellaceae bacterium
TCCGGCGGTGAAGCAGGGGGCCATCATCTCCACCATCTTCGCATTCGTGGTCGCAGGCGGTTCGTACTTCCTCGGTGGCTTCGGACGCCTGTATGAAGGCCAGATCGAATACGCCGCGAACGGTACACCCATCTATGACTCGGTCATCCCCACCATGCTGGCAACGCTTCCGGATGTGCTGATCGGCCTTGTTATCGTGCTCGTGCTTTCGGCCAGCATGTCGACGTTGTCATCGCTGGTGCTAACGTCATCGTCCACGCTCACGATCGACCTGATCAAGGGCAATTTCGTGAAGAACATGAAGGAAAAGCAGCAACTTGTTTGCATGCGTGGCCTGCTCGTTGTCTTCATCGCCATCTCGGCGGTAATCGCGCTCGTGCAATATCACTCATCGATCGTGTTCATCGCGCAATTGATGGGGTATTCTTGGGGTGCGTTGGCAGGCGCGTTCTTAGGCCCGTTCCTTTGGGGGCTCTATAAGAAGAAGGTGTCGAAGGCGGCGGTTTGGTGCTCGTTCATCTTCGGCGTGGGGTTGACCGCTGTGAACATGATCATGGGCTTTGCCGGCACGCCTCTTATCGCCAGCCCGATCAACTGCGGCGCGCTCTGCATGCTCGTATCGCTTGCGATAGTTCCGCTTGTCAGCCTGTTCACACCTGCAGAGGAGTTCGCTATCGACCCGCCATCGCGTTTGTCTGCCTCCGATAGGGAATTCGAAGCGGAGGTTGCTGCACAGGAGGCGGCAGGCGAACCGGTTCCGGGAAGTGCGACCGATGGTGAGCGCGAAGGGATCGCGCCGGGCGTGCAGGAAGCGATCGATACCGTTCGCAGCAGTTAAGAGCATCGCGCCTTCGGGCGCGGGCAATCCATCCAACAGGCGTATCCGCGAGTCAACCGCCCACATGTGGCAGGATGAATCCTGTGGGCGGTTAAAACCGCCCACTACGCGTTGTGCTTACAGGTCTAGCTCATGCGCTGCGCCGATCGTTGCTCCACTTACGAGGCGCTGCGCTGCAACTCGGTGCGCCAGGAAGCGATCGTTTCGTTGTTCGTCCGCCATGCGTCGAATGCCTGCTTCACCAAATCGGGTGGATATTCACCATTTGCCCCTGCCAGCATCTCAGCTGCCTGCGTCTCCTTCGAGTTGTATTCCTCGCCGAAAGCTGCCAACTGAGCGCTGTTCACGTTCAAGAACGCATTATCCGCGTTTATGGCGCTTTCCTGTGCGCTCGTGCGCAATGCGATGTAGTCGATGAAGAGCTGCATGCCGTCAACCTTTCCGCTATCGCGCACGGAAACCGCTTCGGCACTGGCATTGTTGAACTTCGCTATCGCTTCGTTGCTCTTCTCAATGGACGCGCGTATGCTCTCCTGCGTATTGCCGCCTCCAAGCTCTGCAGCTTCGCGAGCTGCTGCATCGCCGTCAAGGAGGCTTTGCATGCAAAGATTCGCAGTCGCATGATCCTGCGTGTAGACGAGGCAATCCTCCATTATCTTGTTGCCTATCTCGATCATATTGAGCATGGCGTTGATGAACTGGATAGCATCGTTGGATCTTTCTTTATCCGTCGGTGCCACCAAGTGCTCCTGGATACGGTCGATCTCCTTGCGCGATGCCTTCAGCTTGGCGGTCGTCTCATCGATAGCCGAGCGCTCGGATTCCAAAGTTGCTTTCTGGGAATTGAAGTCCAAATCATCGATCGGCTTATCTACGGCATCGTTCACCAGCGTTATGAATGGCTGTAGCTT
The DNA here is from genome assembly GCA_964469815.1 of uncultured Eggerthellaceae bacterium. Classification (GTDB taxonomy): domain Bacteria; phylum Actinomycetota; class Coriobacteriia; order Coriobacteriales; family Eggerthellaceae; genus MGBC163016. The sequence goes on from CAYXZC010000004.1 coordinate 1,750, forward strand.
TTCCCGTTGCGAATCGATTATCGCCACCTGATCATCCAGTTGCCCGATGAAGTCCATCTGATGCTGGATGGCTTTTATACCGAAGTATCCGCCAATGGCTGCGAGCAGCAAGACCGCCAAGATGATCGCCGTAACAGCAATGCGCCTTGAACGTCTCCGGGCGCTTTTTCGAGCCATGACCTCTTGCTGGGAGTATTCCCATTTCGGAGCCTTCGAGCTCTTCGAAGAATCCAAGAGCGATCCGGTCGATCCGGAAGGCATCCCTTTGCCGCCTTCATCGGAGGGCATCGTTATCAGTTTGTCCTTTGCCGGAGTCGAGGCAGGCTTCTTCGCTTTTCCAAGCGTGAAGAGAGATATGCGGCCAAGCGGAGTTCCTGAATCCTTCGAGTCGTCGGATTCGGTCGAGCGCTTCTTGGCATCGAGCACGCTGAAGGAGATCTCGTTGGAGCTCCCGAACGTATTCTCTTTGATGTGCCCGCTTCCAGGATGTTTTTTCTTGCGCCCGAACATTTGCTCGATCACACCATCTTCATGATCACATAAACCACGAGCGCAACGAGCGCCAGCAATACCACCCAGCTGATAACATAACAACCCTTATTGCCCGCGCGACCTTGTTCTACCAGCTTATCTGTAACGCTGCGACGCCGTTTGATGATAGCGGTTCCCTTGTTCTGCCCTTTGTCTGGGTAGGACACGCTTTGCTTCGGCATCCATGAACCTGCAGATTCGATCACCTTGTCTGCGCCATCGCTGCCGAAATCGATCTTCGGGCGTACACCGTCTGCCAACTTGGCTGACACGCCTTTCATGAAGCTTTCGAACTCGGTCTCGTATGCCGGGTTATAGCAGATCACGGCCATGTCTCCCCAGTATGCGCCTTCATCTGCATTCTCCGTGAACGCTACGAATGAGAGGATGGCCTTGCAGATGAGTCCTTGAGCCTGCAAGAGGGAGAGCTTGCGGGAGAATTTGTCGTCGAAATATCCAATACGAGCGTTGAAGCGCGAGACCAACCATGCACGTTGCCTTCCATCGATGATCTCGATGTCGATGCTGTAGATATCACCCACCAGATTGTCTGCGCCCAAAAGAGAGGCAGCATCTTTCTTAGATGCTGTTTCGAAGCGCTCGTATTTTCCGAAGTAATTCTCCATCGCCATCACAATCTTTCATTTATTGCTGCGCCAAAGCGCAACTTCCGACTTCAAGATAGTAGAATAAAGTAACTCTCACGCGGTTTTGCGCGCATTCGCAAAAATTGCCGCTGAGCGACATTTCAAACCAACCAAGACCAAGGTAATTGCAGGCTAGATGAACGAAACGCTCCTTAAATTCATACAGGAAGGCACGCCGCAGGATGTGATCGATCGCTATGCATCGCTGTCTTCCATCGCTGAGAATACCGATTTCGGTGAATACGATACGAACGTTGTCATCATCGACACGGAAACAACGGGTGTCTCTTTCAAGAAGGATAAGCTAACGCAGATCGCAGCCGCCAAGATCATAGACGGTAAGGTGGCTGACTGGTATGTGACGTTCGTGAACCCAGGCATCCCTATCCCTGAAGAGATCGTCCATCTTACGGGTATAACCGATGAGGACGTTGCCGATGCTCCGGGTGTTGAGGAGGCTTTGGCGGGTCTTGTGGAATTCGTCGGCACCGCAAAGCTGGTCGCGCATAACGCAGAGTTCGACAAGCATTTCACAACCGCACATCCGGCCGGTTATCCGCTGCTCGAGAACACATGGATCGATTCGTTGGAGTTGTCGCGCATATCGCTGCCGAGGATGAGATCGCATCGTCTGTTCGATCTGGTGCAGGCCTTCGATCTGCCAGTTTCGACCCATCGTGCCGATGATGACGTGGCGGCCACATGCGCACTATATAGGGTTCTTTTGGCAGCGGTCTCCCAGATGCCCGCTGCGCTCGTTAGCGAGATAGCCCGTTTGACCACTCCCGATGTTTGGCCTACGGGCAAGGTGTTCGCGTTCTTCTCCTCCGAGAATATGAAGAAAGGCGCGGCGGAAAGCGGTCTTTCCATCGATGAGTACAAGCTGCCCAGCTTTTCGCTGAAGGCGTTACGGCGCGACCGTGTTTCAAGCGAGAATCTGCGCCCAAGGCAGGATGCGGCCAATATGATATCGGCCGAGCTCGTGAGCAACGCGAACATCCGTATAACGTCGTTCGGATCCAGCGGGACGGGCATCTCTGAATATGAGGCATTCGGAGTGGGCGACGGTGCGGCGGCTCGTCGGGCGGATGTTGCCACTTCAATGGGCGATGTCTCCTTCATGGAGGAAGATGCGGTTCTTTGCGCTGAAGAAGGGTTAGCTGCAGGCGTTATTCCCGATGATGCAAGTGGCGCGAATGACGTTAGGGATGCAAGTGGCGCGAACAGCGCGAATGATGCGAACGGTGCGAACAGCGCGAAGGAGATCGAGTTTCCCACTCCGAGCCAGATCGAGGACGCATTCACAGAGACCGGGCTTGTGGGTTCGCAATATGAGCGATTCGAGAATCGCGCCGAACAGCTGGAGATGTCGCTTGCAGTGCGGGATGCGTTCGCGGCCTCGAACAATCTGGTGGTCGAGGCAGGTACGGGCGTTGGCAAATCGATGGCGTACCTGGTTCCGGCCGTGCTTACGGCTCACCAGAACAAGATAACCATCGGCGTGGCCACGAAGACGAATGCTCTATTGGATCAGCTCGTCTTCAAAGAGCTTCCCGCATTGGAGCGCGCCGTAGGAGAGAAGCTCGTCTTCACCGCGCTCAAAGGATTTTCGCACTATCCATGCCTTCGAAAGATCCAGCGCATAGCCCGCGATGGAGCACAGATGCGCACTGTTCAGAACGAGGAGCGCACCCAGGCGCCAGCCATTGCAGCTCTGCTTTCTTATATCGAGCAAACGTCCTACGGCGATCTGGACAATCTCAAGATCGATTACCGCACGTTGCCAAAGCGCAGCATCACCACCACGAGCCACGAGTGTTTGCGCAGGAAGTGCCCCTTCTACGGCGTTTTGTGCTACGTTCATGGTGCACGCAGGCGGGCTGAGGCCTCGGATATCGTTGTGACGAACCACAGCTTGCTGTTTTGCGATGTGGCAGCCGACGGCGGCTTGCTTCCTCCGATCCGTTATTGGGTGGTGGATGAGGCTCACGGTTCTGAAAACGAGGCGCGCCAAGCGCTTTCGCTCAAGCTCTCTGTGGATGAGATCAACCAGCTTTCCTCGCGCGTGGGTGATGGCGAGAGCACTCGAAACGTCTTCGTCCGTGCCGAGCGCAATCTTGTGGCTCCTGCCGACAAGAAGGTGGAGGGAGAAAACGGCATCGAAGACGCGGGAACCTTGTTCTTCGGGCTGACACACAAGGCAAAAGAGGCTGGTCAGAACTTTGCAGATGCGGCCGATATGTTTTGTTCGCACGTGAAGGATCTTCTGTATTTCGATACGCAAAAGCGTTCGAGCTATGACATCATCGACATCTGGATAAACGATGAGGTGAAGACGACCACCATATTCGCGGCGTTGGCCAGCTACGCGCAGGAACTGATGGATCGAAGCGAAAAGCTAATCGGCTGCTGTCAGAATCTTGTTGGTTTTTTGGATGATTTCGAGAATGCGGCGGTCATCCAGCGTGAGATAGCCGCTGTTGCCATCGAGCTGAAGGAGATCATCAATGCAGCGGATGTGATCTTCATCCATCCAAGCGATGCGTATGTCTACTCGGCCACGCTCTCGAAGAAGTCGGCAGAAAAGGCCGCGAAAGGCCCGCTCGGGCGCGATACCAACACGCGCAATGTCATCGAGGCGCTGCCTTTCAACGTAGGAGCCGAGCTTGATGAGACGCTGTATGCGAATACGCGATCCATTGTTTTCACCTCGGCAACCCTTTCGATCAACAATTCATTTGAGGCGTTCGAGCAATCCATAGGCTTGAATACCAGTGAACAGTCGCGAGCAAGCGAGCTGATGCTCAGATCAAGTTATGACTTCGACAAGAACATGTCGGTCTATGTGATAAAGGACATGCCCGAACCCACCGACGCGAAGTATCTGGAGGCATTGAAAGAGCTGCTCGTAGACGCGCATATCGCCCAGCACGGATCCATGCTGACGCTTTTCACGAACAAAAAGGAGATGGAGAATTGCTATAGCGATGTGAACTTCGCTCTAAAACAGGAGGATCTGCGACTCGTTTGTCAGCGTTGGGGGGTATCGATAAAAGGGCTGCGTGACGAATTCCTCGCCGATGAAACGGTTTCACTGTTCGCATTGAAGAGCTTTTGGGAAGGATTCGATGCGCCCGGATCCACTCTTCGAGGCGTGGTGATCCCCAAGCTGCCCTTCACCAAGCCCACCGACCCGCTTTCCTGCGAAAGGTCGAAAAGGGATGATTATGCCTGGCGGAATTATGTGCTTCCGCAAGCTGTGATAGATGTCAAGCAGGCTGCAGGGCGATTGATACGTCGAGCGGATGATACGGGATCGTTCATCATCGCGGATTCTCGCGTTGTGACAAAAGGATACGGAAAGGTGTTCCTGCGATCGCTTCCTTCCCAGAACATACACATAGTTACCCGTGAAGAGCTTCTGGACGAATTGCGCGCGAAATAGATGAATAGGTTCAAATACGTGTTGCTTCGGTCGAAGGCGTATGCCTTCTCATTGAGGTAACGCTTACGATTTGAGAATTCGCCCGCGAGCGGGTAATAGAGTATACTCATAATAATTATGTCAAAAAGCAGAATTCTCTGCGTGTAGAAAGATTTGCATGCAGAATCGCGAAAGGCATCAAATGTGCGCTAGAAGAGCACCTGAAGTCGAAATGACTGAAGAAGTAGTGGAAATAGAAGAAGCTCCTGTGGTTCACGAGGGCATGTTGGGAACGGTCGAACAGCTCGCACAGGTCATCGGAGCACGTCCGGCAGGAACCGAGGAAGAGCAGCAAGCATCTTTTGCGATCGATTCCTTTCTCAAAGACAGTGCAGGGCTGAACACAGAAACAGAAGAGTTCAATTGCAATCCGAATTTCGAATTACCGAAGGTCATCTGCTGCATTGCCTCTGCTGTCCTTGCGATCCTGACAGTGTTCTTGCCGCTCACTATCGTGCCGGCTTTGCTGCTCACTTTGATCCTGGCCGTTCTGTTCGCGCTTGAAACGTTTGGGATATCACCACTTGCCAATCTGAACAAAAAAGGGATCAGTCAGAATATCGTAGCGAAGTACATCCCAAGTCAAAGTGGTGCTGAAGATGATGGTACCAAGCCGTCTGCTCGCCGCAAGCGCAAGATCATCTTCATTGCGCACTACGATACGGGCAAGGTTCGGGCGGAACTCAGAGGTCCGGCTTTTGCTGCGCTCAATATCATCCATTGGGTGGAGCTCGTATGCATGGTGCTCATCCCCGTTATCCTGTTGATACGTTTTGCTTCCAGCGCATCCGATATGCTACTTGTGGTGTTGAACGTCATCGTCGTTATAGCTGCCATAGGTGCGTTCTTGCCGGTCATCTCGTTCATCATGCATCAAACGGCGCAATACAACAATGGAGCGAACTGCAATGCCGCCGGTGTGGCTGTTATGGCTGAAGTGGCTCGCAGAGTGAATCGCGAGATCCCCGTTATCGTGGATGAAGAATCCATAGTCATGAGCGGTGAAGAGGCTATACGTGATTCCGGGCTCATCCCTGACGGAGCGAGTCTCAATTATGAGGGCGATGCGGTTGAAGAGGCAGCTGTTCCTTCCAATGCGGCCGTGTTGAATGTGGAGGGCGCGAACAACAACTACTTCGGCGAAGACCAAACGTCTAAGGCAAGCGGTGCAGGCGTCGATGCTATTTTCGAAGGCATCGGAACGCCATTGTCCAACTCGATGGATCTCGGTGCCGGGGGTTTGACCCATTCCGGAGCGGTCTCTCGCCCCTCTCAGCAGCTTGATGCAGCTGCAGCTCCCACAAGTGAAGCCGGTGCGAATATCACGAGCGCCCAAGGATCATCGGATGTGGCGAATGTCTCCACCGCAGTTGCAACCATGGCAAGCTCAACCCCCATTGCAGCGCCGATGCCTGAACCGGAAGATGATGTTCCGGAGTGGTTCAAGCGGGGACGTGCGGCGGCGAAGCAACATAAGCCGCAGGAAAGCCATGGACCCGCGATAGTTCAGCGCTCGCGTTTTGCCGATGCTTTGGATGCTGCAGCAGCCAGCAGTGCGGAAGCAGCCGAGCAGGCATCGCGCGCACAGCAAGCGCCAAGTGTTGCCGAGCAGCGTCTGCAGCAGATGCGCGAGTCCATAATGGGTCAAGCAGCCGGCGCTCAGAACGCTCTTCACCAAACCGCGCAGGGTGCATCTTCCAATGCTTCCAATGCGTCGGCTCAGCAATCTCAAGGCGCTCAAAGCCAGCCAGCCGATGTAACTGCCGGAGGCATGGGAGTGGATGGTTATCTGGCCACAACGTTGGATTCGCCTGATTACGCAACAGCTGCCGCCCAAGAAGCTGCAGCGGCGGCCGAGGCTGCAAATGTGGCCGCCAACGCATCAACAGAAGCTACAGTGGCATCATCCACGGCGGCGGCATTGGCCAATGATGCAGCACAGTTGGCAGCTCAGGCTGAAAGCCAAAGCCAGCTGGAGGCACAGCAGAAAGCGGCCATCGCCGATCGCACCATGGAATTCATCCCGGTCGCCATCGATCGAGACGAGATCTTCAAGGAGAACGAAGCGCTCAAGAACCATGCCGGCACCAAGGAGGCTCAAGGCGATCAGGCATCGTCCAATGCAGCCGACAGAGCACATGCTGGTCAAGGTTCGCAAGCCACCTCTGAAGGCCATGCGGCAAACGCCCGCAAGCGCCGCGAGATAGCATTACCAAGCCTCACAGGTGCCATAGAAGGTGTGAAGGCGCGTCTTCAGGATGCACCGATCGATGACGAGCAGAATGGGACTGCAAGGTCGGCCGAAGAGATCAAGGCCGAAAGGCTCGCGCGCCAAGAGCGCCTATCGGCTTCGCTTCCTTCAACGAACAAGGCGAGTAATTCCGTTCAAATAAGCGAAGAGCTGGCCTCATCGGCAACAGGGAACATAAACGTTACGGCGGGCGCATTCATCGACGCAAGTTCGACGAGCTCGTTCGAGCCTGTGGGAGATGAGCTGATATCCGACGTGGCCGAAGACGAGATCTACATCGAGGATGCCGATGATTCGGATTACGTTGAGCAGATCACGCATACGGGTGCTCTTGCAGGTCCGGGATATGTGGATATGCCATCTTCGCGTGCAGGGCGCGTGTTCGGTCGGTTCCGCAAGAACAAGAAGAACAAGCATGCAGAAGATGTTTCTCTCAAGGATTCACTTGGGCTGGATGACGACTTCGATGCTCGGGAAGTGGGCAAGAAGCGGGGCGGTTGGGAGAGCTTCCGCAACGATTCAAGTAGCTCGTATGATTCCTTCGATGATTTCGATGACGATTGGAATGGCGGCGCGTTCTCGAAATTGAAGCAGAATGCGGCAAGCACTTTGAACAAGGCTCGCGGGCGATCGAACGAAGCCTCCGACGCATATGCGGAAGGTTATGCTGAAGACGGGTACTACGATGATCGTGCCGACTATGGCGATGCTTATGGCAATGACGGATATGCGGATGGATACGAAGACGGATATGCATCCAGTGGATATGATGACGGTTATGCTGGTTATGGTTATTCGGATGGTTACGCAGATTCCTATGGTGATGCGGGATATGGCGATGCCTATGCCGAAGGCGCTTACGATGATGGCTCTTATGGTGAAGAGGCCTATTCACAAGATCTTTATCCGGAGGATGATTCCGACCTTCTAGACAACGATGCGGGAACCAAGCGCTCCAAAGGTGGTGCTTCGGCCATGCTCGGCGGCCTTCGTTCGAAGCTTGGACGCGGTTCCAAATCGGGAGGTGAAGATGCTTCCCACGATGCACATACAGGCCGATCCTCCCGCTCCGATTCTGGTTCAAGAAGCGCATCCCGTGGTCGTACTCGCAAACCGGTGGCGAATCCTTTCGGCGATCTCCCATTCGATTTCGCAGAGGGAACTTCCGAAGAGCGTGAAGCCATCCAGCAATTCAAGAACGGGGCAATAAATACGGAGATCTGGTTCGTTGCGCTTGGCGCTGAATTGGCGGACAATGCCGGGATCAAAGCGTTCTTGGACGAGCATGTGAACGAGCTTCGAGGCTCTGTGATCATCGATCTGAACGGTCTGGGCGCAGGCGAGCTTTCCATCATCGAAGAAGAGGGCATGTTCCGTCCGGTGAAGGTCTCTTCAAGGCTGAAGCGTTATGCCAACAAAGCGGCATCGGCGCTCGGATTGAAGCTTGGCAAGGGCAAGATGCTCTGGCGTGACAGCGCGGCTTATATATCCACCCGCAAGGGTTATCAGACACTCCATGTGGCAGGCATGCGTAATGGCAAACCGGCGTACAGTGCCGAAGCCGATGATGTGATCGACAACATCAGCGAAGAGACCCTTTTGCAAAATGCTGATTTCGTAATGGAGCTGATCCACAACATCTGATCCACGAATCGATGACTAACCCAGAGCCCGCGGTCAAGCGCGGGCTCGATTTAGTTTCAGGAGGAATTCCCTATGATATCCGGAGAAATGGAAAAGCTGTATCCTTCAGCAAAGACATTGGTGAAAGAATGCGTTGCCAGCAAGATCTTTGCCAAGGATGCTTCGCTATACGGCTTTTCCGAGAATGCGCAGGAATGCGCAAAGCATTTCATGGGTTGGACCGATCTTGCCAGCAATCCGAGATGCGATGTGAATCAATTGATGGAGTTCGCCAACGGTCTTGTGGATAGCGGAATCGACAATGTGGTGCTGATGGGGCAAGGAGGCTCCACTCAGGCACCGATGACCATCACAAAATACAACAAGATAGATAAGAACCGTGTGCAGTTTCGCGTACTTGACAGCGATTCTCCCGTTCGTATGCGAGAGCTCTTCGCTACTTGCGACCCGCATCGCACACTGTTCATCGTTGCGTCGAAGAGCGGAGGCACCATCGAGCCGCGCACGTTGTTCGCAGCCATTCGCCAGGAATATGAACCCGAGATGGGCGAAGAATTCGTTAAGCATCTGGTGGCTGTGACCGATCCGGGCAGCGAGCTCGAGCAGATCGCTAGGAATGAAGGCTGGCTTGCTGTTTTCAGCGGACTTCCCGAAGTCGGGGGTCGCTTCTCGGCGCTTTCCGTGTTCGGATTGCTCTCGGCGGCGTTCACCGGTATCGATCTGAATGAATTCCTCGATCATGCAAAGCAGGCTGAGAAGAAATGCAGCGAAGACGCCATCGACAATCCCGCCATCAACCTGGCGGCATTTCTTTTCGATAATTACCAGCAGGGTCGTAACAAGTTCTCGTTCCTCACCCCTAAGCGCGGACGCGTCCTCGGTCTTTGGATAGAGCAACTGGTTGCCGAGTCGCTAGGTAAAGAGGGACAAGGGATACTGCCGAATATCGAGGTGGATTCGCTTCTTCTAGCGAACGACCCGGGTGATAGATCGGTCATCATGTATCAGACCAAGACCGATCTTTGGGATGAGAGCCGCAACTTCGAGATGTCGCTTGCCTATATCGATCCTAATATCCCACGCCAGAATTACAAGATAGATAGCGTCATGGAGTTGGCCGAGCATTTTGTGATGTGGGAATATGCCATCGCGATGTGCGGGTATCTCATGCGGATATGCCCGTTCGATCAGCCCGATGTGGCATCGACGAAGGCGGCTGTTCTCGATATCTTGGCCGATGGGCTTCCCGAGCCGGATTATCAGGAAACGTTCACAGAGACGATCGATATGGGTACGGTGGAGGTGCGTCAATCCACGCAGTTCAAGGATCGCACCTCATTGCGCGAAACTCTCAAAGCTCTGTTCTCGAGCATTCAACCGGGTGACTATTTCGCCTTGAATGCTTTCTTGCCTTTCACGGGTGAAGGTAGGCGCGAGGCGCTCGAGAGCATTCGCCATGGGATAGCAGAGAGGTTCGGCGTAGTATCGTGCCTTGAGGTTGGGCCTAGATATCTGCATTCGACGGGGCAGCTTCAAAAGGGCGGTCCGAATTGCGGCGTGTTCTTGATACTTTCAGCTGATGAGCTCAAGGATATTCCGCTCGAAGGCGATGGGAACGTTGATTCGCTCGGATCGCTTGCGAAGGCGCAGGCTGCAGGGGATATGATCACGCTGGATTCCAAGGGGCGTCGCGTGGTGCATCTGCATCTTCCTGATAACTCGGGAGTTACCCTGCGCATGCTCGCCGATGTTATCTCCGGCATCATCTGGGAGTAACAAAGGGGCAAAACAGGCCGAAGGCATCCCTTTTGGATGACAAAGGGTCAGGCTTAATGTCATCCGGAATCAAGCCAAAGGTATCTTCTTTCGATCATGGCTTATACCTTTCCGGCTTGGCTTCGGGCTGCGAAAACTGCGGTGGTTTATACCACAGTTTTCTTGCCCTGCAGAATCGCCGTTCAAGGCACAAGCCATGATCAGCATCAATTCAATCTTACTTGCCTGTTGTTATCACATGCCCGTTATGCTTTGTTCGCAGCGACAACAGCTTGACCTAGAGAGATGCATCCGTCATTGGGTGGAAGCTCGCGATTGATGGCAACTGTGAATCCAGCACTCGAAAGCTTGGCGATAGCGTTCTCTATAAGATAGCGGTTCATGAAAACACCGCCGCTGAGCACGATCGTGCGGATCTCGTACAGTGCTTCAGCAAGATGAGCAGCTTGCAGGATGGTATTCACGAAAGCATCGTGGAAACGACGGGAGATCTCTCCTACCGAAACCCCAGCTGCTCTATCGTTCAGCAATTCTTCAAAGCAAGATGCTGCATCGAACAGCAAGACGGATGTGTCCTGTGCCGTAGAGTTTGCTGTTGCGGTATTCTTCACAACGTTGATGGTGTAAGCATCTGTGTCGTCAGACGTTGTAAAAAGCCCTTCAGCCGCTACATCGCTCGTCTGCGCATCCAAATGATCCCAAAGCGCTGCTTCCAATAAAATGGCCGCTTCGCCTTCATATGTCGGCTGGGTGCAAACCCCCAAAAGCGCGCTGGCGGCATCGAACAACCTGCCTACAGATGATGTTACCGGCGTATTCAATCCCTTCTCGATCATCTGCTCACAAAGTTCAGCCTGATCTTCATCCAATTCTTCGAGCGCCGATGTCGCTTCCGGAGCTTCCAGAAGATCGAACTCCCAAAGCACGCCGTATGCCATGCGCAGGGGGTTCTTTATAGCTGCGGCTCCACCTGGCATAGGAACATATGCGAAATTGATGAAACGTTCGAAATCGCTTCGATTCGAAAGAAGAACCTCGCCTCCCCAGATATTGCCGTCGACTCCATAGCCGGTGCCATCGAACGCAATGCCGACGCACGCATCAAGGATGCCGTTCTCTGCCATAGCGGAAACTATATGCGCATGATGATGCTGAACCTTAACAAGGTTCAGAGGGGGCTTTTGCAGAGCCGAACGCTCTTCCGCCCACTTGCTCGTAAGATATTCCGGGTGCATATCGCAAGCAATGGTTCCCGCCCGCAGGTCGAATAACCGTTCGTATCGCTCTTTTGCTTCAAGCCAGGCATTGAACGTTTCCGCATTTTCCATGTCGCCGATGTGCTGGGACACGAACGCCTCAGCTTCATTCTGCGAGCCATCACCATCGGAGCCCTCACATTTTGTGCGCAAGAAGGCGAACGTGTTCTTCTGCTCGGCACCGGTCGCAAAGACCGTCGTTTCGATAGCGTTCGCTTCCATCGATCGTTCTTCAGGATCGATCTCTTCTTCTCCATCAGATGTCGAAATAGCACCAAGAGGCGCGATCCTGATGGGTGCAGGGGCATATCCACGTGACCGGCGGATGAACTGGATGGCGTATTCGTTTTCACCCGCCCGTATCACGCGCACGACCGAATCATCGAAGCGCGAAACGATTCGCCTGTTATTCCCCAAGAAAGCATCCGCTATTCCGGCCAATTGATCGTAAGCTTCTTCATCATTGATAACGATGGGTTCATCATGGATATTCCCACTTGTCATGACCAACATCGGAGGCATAGACGATGTTGACGCTTGATGCTGCATGGCATCTGCGAAATCATGCAGCAGGATGTGTTGAACGGGAGTATAAGGAAGCATAACGCCAAGCTCGGGTAGTTCATCGGCGAGACCCGCTGCAAAATCGGCTCCGCGGCGTTTGCGTAGTAGGACTATTGGGCGCACCGATCCTTGCAAGATAGCGGCTTCCTCATTGTTGATATGGCAGACCTTATGGGCATCCAACAGCGATGGGAGCATCACCGCGAGCGGTTTGCCGTCACGATGCTTTCGCTGACGAAGTTTCTCTATTGCAATAGGGTCGTTCGCATTGCACACAAGATGGAAACCGCCCAATCCTTTCACCGCAAGGATCTTCCCCTGCATGAGCAGCTGCACAGCATGCGCAAAGATGGCATCGGTTTCTTCTCGCGTTTTCGCAATGGTCACAAGATCCGAATCGGAGGTCTTCCATGTGATAGCCGGTCCGCAGTCGAAGCACGAATCGGGTTGAGCATGAAAGCGTCTGTTATCCGGATCATTGTATTCGCTGTTGCACGCCTCGCACATTGCGAAATCGCTCATGGATGTGTTCGCGCGATCATAAGGCAATTCGTTGATTATCGTGAAGCGAGGCCCGCAATTCGTGCAGTTTATGAATGGGTAGCGAAACCGCCGATCATCCTCATCGAAAAGTTCGCGTTCACAATCGGCACATGTTGCCAGATCGGGAGAAACAAGAGTGGGTTGGTCAACCGAAGCATCATCTGAAAAATGAATCTCGAATGTATCGTAAGATTGCAACGGAACCTCATGCATCTCGATCTCTGTGATCTGTGCTGCAGCCGGTGCATTCTCGGAGATCTCGAGTACGAATTCATCGAGTAATTTCGTTTCGCCCTCTGCGTGAATATGGACGCCATCAACGCTATTCATGACCCAGCCATTTATCAGATACCGTTTTGCGAGTCGATAGACAAAAGGACGAAAACCAACGCCTTGCACTACGCCCTTGACCCATATATCCAGAGCATCGATCATGTGAGACCTTTCCTCATTTTCGAAGTGCTTTCAGAGGATATCGTATCAGAACCCAAAAGGGACAGAGCCATTGCGTTTCCCTAATGATGCTTCAAGGTCGAAAGCCCTCTTTTCGCATTTGCTCTGAACACCATATTTAATACGCTTTCGTGAGAAAGCAATATATGAATGCATGAAGGAGCGAACCGTTGATAAGAGATGTTTCAAAAGCGCGGGTGAGGGTCATCGCGCGCAGTTCCGCATGAGCCGAAAGCCACAGTGTGGCTTTCGTGCGAGCTCAGGACTGTTTGAGCACGAGACCTTCACCCGCGCTTTAGTGAATGTAATCAATGAGCATCAAATGCGAAAAGGAATCACACTCGCTCTATGCCTAATCTTTCATGCGGAATGCCGCCGTGCTGCTTTGTCCATTCGATGTGCCATTCGGCGACCATTCTCCACGGAGGTTCGCGAAGTCCACTAGCTCTTCGGCTTCTAGAAAGCCTTCGTGCTTTGCAAGAAGCTCTCCGTTTTCGACCAGGATGAACGATGGGGTTTCTTCAAGTCCGTACACTTCCCCTTTTTGCCACATCACCTCAGCGTTGGCGTGATAGACATCGACACCATCGGCTCGAATCTCGTCAGCAACGCTTTCAAGGATCGGAGCTTCGCGCTGGCAATGCGGACACCATGTTACGAAGAATTCCACCATCACGCGACCGGGAGCATCGTCCACTTTTTCTTGCCATGTCTCTTCATCTTTGATCTCGTATACTTCGCTCATCGTTATCACGCCTTTCGGTTGGATCTCATATTCTTTTTGCTTTTGTTCCTTTGCTTATCGGTCTTCTAACTCTTGATAGGTTATTGACCGGCTCTTAGCCGGCTTTTGACATGCTATCGGCAGGCTATTGAACGGCTATTGACCGTTCGATCTTCTGAATTGTAGAGCCGGCAAACGCCCTTATCGTCCTATTGGCGCCTCCGTTGCCGTTTCGTGGGGGATTTTCCAGCAATATGAAAGAATCCTTACAACCTATCGACCCATCGAACCTACCGACCTATCGATCTTATAGAGATGGAGTTATTGGGCTGCTGTGACCTAGCATCCTGTTCAGGTGCTTCGTTCTTGCTCATCATGCCATTTGCAGATCGATATGAGCTCACGTCTTATCGCGTCATATTTCGTTCATAGCCCTGTGCGATAATTGACCCGAAAAAGTGGCAAGCAAGTGGAATCAGAGCAAAAAGACATTCAAACAAGCCCAACGAAGTTCAGCAGATCGCTTTGAACGGGCATTTTCGTGAATAGAGGTTCGAAGATGTGTTTGGCAATCCCAGCAAAGATCGCAGAAGTCGATGATGACGGACTCGCCACGGTCGACATCCTTGGTGTTACTCGCGAGATATCGATCGATCTGACCCCTCAGGCGAAAGTCGGAGATTACGTGCTCGTTCACGCCGGTTTCGCCATCGAGGTAGTCGATGAGGCTTTTGCGCAGGAAACAATCGATCTGATAGAGCAATTCCCCGAACTTGTGGGTGAGGATCTCCAGACGAACGCAACTTCTCCCAGTATAGAGGGAGCTTCTGAAGGGCCTGTAAGCGCGGCGGGTCTGGCTGCTTTGGCCAGCTTGGCGGATTAGTGGAATAGCAGGACGGCTATGGACGAGATGCAGAAGGAACTTTCCGCCTTCAAAGACCCTGCGCTGGCTCGCGGTCTTGTTGAATCGATCGATGCGCTGGCGCCGGATGAGCCCAAAACGCTCATGGAAGTTTGCGGCACGCATACTGTTGCCATCGCACGAAACGGCATTCGCTCTCTTATGCCGGATACGATCCGTCTTTCATCGGGGCCTGGATGCCCGGTTTGCGTTACATCCAATCAGGATATCGATAAGGTGATCGCGCTCGCACGCATTCCGAACGTCATAATAACCACATTCGGCGACATGACGCGCGTTCCTGGCTCCACATCCAGCCTTCTTGCCGAGCAAGCGAAAGGCGCGCGGGTCGAAATAGTCTATTCGCCACTCGATGCTCTTCGCATCGCACAGGAGAATCCCACATCAGAGGTGGTTTTCGTGGGTGTTGGCTTCGAGACCACAACACCGTTGGTTGCGCGCGCCATCCTTCGTGCGAAGAAGATGGGACTTGCGAATTTCAGCGTTTACGGTGCCCATAAGAACATGCCGGGCGCTCTGGAGGCCATCGTGAACGATCCGGAGCTCAAGTTGGATGCGCTGATACTTCCAGGGCATGTCAGCACGATAATCGGCGTGGAGCCGTATCGTTTCTTGGCGGAGAAGTATGGCATCCCGGGCGTGATAACCGGATTCGAACCAAATGATGTCCTTCAAGGGATAGCCATGCTCGTGCGGCAGCTTCACGAAGGGCGTGCAGATATCGAGATCGCGTATGCCCGCGGTGTCATGGCCGAGGGAAACCCCGTCGCACTTGAAGCGATCGATCAGGTTTTCGAAACGGTGCCTGCTGTTTGGCGCGGTATCGGCGAAATAGAGGGAAGCGGTTACAAGATACGCAACGAATTTGCCGACTTCGATGCGATGGTTCGCTTCGATCCGCCCATCGAGCCTACGGTGGATCATAAGGGATGCAAATGCGGAGATGTGCTTCGTGGGGTGATGGCGCCCAATGAATGCCCGCTCTTCCGTAAGGTTTGCACACCGGAGAACCCGATAGGGCCATGCATGGTCTCAAGCGAAGGCTCTTGCGCCGCGTATTTCAGGTATTACTGATACTGAAAAATGCTGAAAAGGTGATGCCTAGAGCTACTTAGGCATTATTGGCATTATTGGCATTATTGGCATTGTTGGCGTTGTTGATATTGCTGGCAATCGAGCGTCGCCACCGATTCACCGGAAGCATTCTTGGAGAAGATCGTCCATGAATTCTTCGGACAGATAGATCGGCACCTTTGCCTTGGCTTTGTCCGTCATATGGACCTTTGCGCCGCTCTTCTGCTGAACCACAGCGCGGCAGCACCAAGTGAGCGCGCGAAATATAGCCACTTTCAAAAACGCTACGAATCGTGAATCGAAGTTCCCACGCACGAAGCGGTCGCAAACCGCTTTCCAATAAAGGTCTACG
This sequence comes from uncultured Eggerthellaceae bacterium, assembly GCA_964469815.1. Classification (GTDB taxonomy): domain Bacteria; phylum Actinomycetota; class Coriobacteriia; order Coriobacteriales; family Eggerthellaceae; genus MGBC163016. The sequence continues at coordinate 17,971 of CAYXZC010000004.1, forward strand.
AATCCATCGATCTGCTCAGTCGGGAAAAGGCGATCGCTATCCCAAAAAGTCGTGGTCGGAGCCACAAAGAAAGCCACGTCCTCAGCGACATCCCCGATTATCGGACGCTCCCAATCCACAAAGCAACCAGGCGCATCGATGATGTTGTCGTCAGTCTCGGATAGCGCCTGCCTGCTACGTCGATCCTCCGGCAACAGAAAATGCGAAGCCAAAGTTTCTGTGTTCACGATGTGCGCTTGTTTCGGATCGAATTCGTATGCGTCTACCGCACTTGCTGTAAGATGCGCGAATCGATCCATTCGACCGATCACTTCCGGGTCTGCAAATCCCGACCTCTCGTATAGCGAATAACGATCCAGGCATTCATCGAAAAGCTTGCGGATAGGATTCTTCGGGCGATAGAGCGGGCAATTCCGTGACACAGGAACAGAATGAACATCCGCCATTATCTTCGCTGCCCGTTCAAGGTCACCTGGTAGCAGATCATCAAAATCCAACTGCTCGCCCTCGCAAAATCCGATGACCATCGCCCCTTCACAGGGCGCATCTGGCGAATCATCAAGATAAAGAGGCTTCGGCGTACAGCGACTCGGTTCAAGGAGCTCAAGAGCTGTGAACTCATATCGAACCTGGTCATCGTGAAAAGGCTGTTTGGTAACGTTTATCCGCAAGACATGCTTATCGTGTGAGATGGGATCCTCGAACCAATAGTTGAGATTGTGCTCACCCATGCCCAAAGGATGCGGAATCAAGATCGTATTCGCAGAGATGCCAAGCGCTTCCCGTAAGCCCGTATTTCGTGCGAGATAATCCGTCGCTAGTGTTTGTATGTCCTGTTCGTTAGCCATGTGAAGAATTGTATCGCATGTAAAACTCGGCCGTTTAACTGTTGGACTGCATCTTACACTTGCGCGTGTCTTTCATAAATGCGAATATGGTCCTATTCAAAAGCGCGAATGGGAGCAAATTGCAGGTTATCGAGCTACATAGCATCGACAATGTTCGAGACTTCGGTGGGATCGAAGTTGGAGGCGGTCGCAAGATCTCTCATGGACTGCTCTATCGCGGATCGGCGCTTCACGGTCTTACCGATCGAGATGCCACCATCCTTTTCGATTCGCTGTCCATCTCGTGCACCATCGACCTGCGTTGTGGCTGGGAGTGCGAGGCCAAGCCCAATTACGTCAACAACCATATAGATCAGCTTCACATCCCGTTCTATGACAAGGACAAGGTCGGCATCGATTATCGTGAAAACGCCGAGGGAACAGAGATAGTCGGCAAGGATATCGCTTGCGATCCCGACCACTTCTACCGTTCGCTCTCAAATCCGCTGACAGTTGCTCAGATGCGCGAATGCCTTCATCAGATATTCGCCCGCATAACAAATGGCAAAGCCGTCTATTTCCATTGCAGCGGCGGGAAAGACCGTACCGGGATCATCGCTATGTTAGTGTTGGAAGCGCTCGGGGCAAGTGAAGATGACATCATGGCTGATTATCTGTTCACAAATGTTGCGCGTGATAGGACGATCGATCAAACATACGAGCGTTTCTTACGTCTTGCCAAAGGCGATGAGCAAAAAGCGAAAGAACTAACGGAATCGCATCGCGCACGACCGGAAAACCTTTCAGCCTTTTGGGAATCGGTTTGCAGCCGATACAGCAACAAAGAGGAATTCTTCGCGAACCAGCTTGGGATCGATGGCAATGATCGCGTAAGGCTTCAGGCGATCTGCACGACTGCCATTGCTGAAGCAGTGTAGGCGGCATTCCTTAACCCGATCTTTCAACCCAATGATAGAATATGCAACGCAAATGGCTGCGATGGTTGCGCGCTTGAAAATGCCTATGTAGGCAGAAGAACGCGTAAGAAGCCGGATGCTTCTTGGGGAAATGCGGGTGAGAATCCTGCGCTATACCAGTAACCGTAAGCTTTCGAAGGCCGGATCGATCTTCGGGAAAAGTCGGAATACCCATCCATCAAAGCTCTGGATGAAAGGGGCTTCTATGCTCAACTCTCGTTTGATGCGGACTCTGTTCGCGATCGCTTTGGCATTCGCCATGGTCTCGTTGCCCGCCTGCGCACCTGCGAACAATGCGGCCGACGGTTCATCTGCACAGCAGACGCAAAATGCTGCCAATGATGAAGCGCAAGCTCAAGATGAGATCAGCGTGCAGGTGATCATCGACTCGAGCGAAGTGGACAACATCGTTACCGCCGATTCAATGGAAACACTGCCGGCTGACGCAACGGCTTATGATGCGCTCTTGGCAACGGGTCTCGATGTTGTTTCTTCCGATTCGGCATATGGTGAGTACGTTTCGAGCATTGATGGTTTGGCAGAGAAGCAGCATGGCGATATGTCGGGTTGGGGCTTCATGGTGAATGGTGAATACCCGACCGAATCAGCTTCCTCTTGTGTGCTGAATGATGGCGATACGGTAACCTGGACATACATGGTTTAGTCGAACTGTGCCCCATTTCGCAACGTATCAGGTGACAGCAGGTCGTTTTATTCATCACGTTTGACGGTTTCATTGCCAGGCTCGATGATCTATACGGCCTGTCCTGTCACAATTAGCCTTCAATGGAAAACGATGTAGGTGAGTGAATGATCGCATGGCAAGATCGATGAACATCCTATACGAGATAGGCGATAGCCTATATGTGAATCTGACCAATCGATGTTCATGCAGCTGTACGTTCTGCCTTCGCAACGAAGCCGATGGCGCGCATGGATCCGACACTCTATGGTTGGATCACGAACCAGATCTCGATGAAGTGATGCATGAGTTCGATAAACTCGATATGGAAAAGTATCGTGAAGTGGTATTCTGCGGCTATGGCGAGCCGACCGAGGCATTCGATCTGCTGATGAAGGTGGCTTGTGAGGTGAAGCGTCGCTTTTCGAGCTACATTCGCATCAACACCAATGGACAAGGATCGCTCATCTGTGGTCGCGATATAGTACCGGAGATGGAAGGTATCATCGATGGGCTGTCCATCAGCTTGAATACACCGGATGCCGATAAATACCTGGCTCTTACGCGCAGCCGTTACGGAAAAGAAGCTTTCCCGGCGATGCTCGATTTCGCTCGCGAGGCTGCAAAGGTCGTGCCGGATGTGGTGATGACGACCGTTGCCACCACTATTTCACAAGAAGAAGAAGAACGCTGCCGACAGATCTGCAAAGATATCGGGGTGAAGTATCGCATCCGCTCTTTCGTCTGACGCAGCGAATCGACAAAGGATCAGGCTTAATGTTATCTGGAAACGAGCCAAAGGAGCCGTGAGATCCACTCGTGGCGATCTTCCACGAGTTAGCTCACGGCGACGACGCGTCGAGACGAAAGTATATCCACTTGCATTACACGAATGAAGTCTTGTCAAATGCGAAAGGGGATCCCTTCAGCCCTTCACTCTATTTTGCGAACTTGCGTTTCAACGCCTCATCGACGCAAGGCGGCACGAGCGAAGAGACATCGCCATTCAAAGAGGCAAGTTCGCGAACAATGGAAGATGAAAGATACATGAACTTCGGAGGGCTCATGATGAACGATGTTTCGATGTAGTGATCCAACTGATGATTCAGCGCGTTCATCTGGAATTCGTATTCGAAATCAGTGATAGCTCGCAAACCCTTCACGAGCACCTTCGCATCCATTTGCTGAGCAAAATCCACCAAGAGGCAGTCAAAGCTTTCGACCCTTACGTTCTCCATTCCTTGGATGGCTTCCCGAACAAGTTCGGTGCGCTCTTCAATGGAAAACAACGTCTGCTTCGGAGTAGACTGCGCGACAGCTACAACCACCTCATCGAATATCTGTGCTGCACGTTTGATTATATCGAGATGTCCGTAAGTTATAGGATCGAAGGTTCCAGGAGTCAATGCGCGCTTCATAGCCGCCCTTTCTGCGTGGTCTCGTTTTGCTTCTTGTTTTGCTTCTTGTTTTGCTAGATGCGCCAAAGGGTTCGCCAAAAGGCTGTCTTCAGTGCATTTCGGTCGCGATTCTCAAAATGGTAACAGAGTGAAGCGATGATATCGGACATAGGTGGTCGTCTGTTAGCCTGTTTTTCTAAGAGAAGATGGGGAAAGTGGGGGAAGAAATGGGCATAAGCGGATGAACGCGCGGAAAAAGACCCAACAGAAGGCGCAGTTGGTCAAGCAGAACAAGAAGAATATCAACATCTTGGTTCGCGCTACAGCTGCCATAGTGGCCGTTTTGCTCATCTTCTATTTCGTTGTTACGCTGAACAATATGACCAGCATCTCCAAACGTCTTGAGGATCGAAAAGACGGAACTTTCCCTGCATCCGTAGCTGCTGGGCATATCGAGACAACCTTGGCCTGTACGCTTACTGCCATGCAGATGATACTTGCGGTTGATACGAATTCCGTTCTTGAGATAGACGACGATGGCGTCCTGACCCTTTCAACGTTGGATCCAACTGAAGAGATCGCAAGGTTGGAAGTGATCGACAACGGATCTGCCGATAGTGGCTCGACAGAAACGATCGAAAGCGAAGAAGCACCCGGCGCAGCTGCTACCTATACTTCGGATGATCTGAACCCTGTCTCTGTGGAATCTGCAGTTTACGATGAGAACATTGCGCGCGGCATCATGGGCTACATCTCTTCGACGGTGAATCGCGCAAGTTCGAAATATGCTGTTACCCATACGGGTCATGCTGCAGATGCTTCTTCTAATGAGAACAACGCAAGTGGAGGCGATGTCTCAAAACGCACGCCTTTGTTCGATGAAGAGGCGATCAGCAAGATCAGCGAAATGAATGACATGGAGATCCAAAGGCAGCTCGCGGTCCTCACGTCCAATAGATTTGCAGACGAGAAGAACATCCACGATCTGGTCGTTACCTATAACGATATCAATAAGGAGCTGGCAAACACTTTCGAGCTGTGGGGCAGAGATCCGAACAATCTACCTATCGTTCAAGCTCAGATAGCCGATAATGTTATCCCTCTGATCGAGCGAGCCATAGCGGCTGATAACGCCATCATTGATTCCACTTCCAAGGACATCGAAGATCTGAATAACGCGGTCTTAGAGGCCATACAGCAAACGATACTGTTTTCCCTTGTGTTGATAATGGGCATATTCGTGGCCATCTTCATCTATATCTCGCTCCTAAGCCGTAAGGAAGAATATGAAGAAGAGCTATCGAATCATCTTACAGACGCACTTGCTGTAGCGCAAAACGCAAACGATGCGAAGTCGGATTTCCTGTCGAACATCTCACATGACATTCGAACGCCGTTGAATGCCATCATCGGGTTGAGCGCTATTGCCGAGGACAATATAAACGACCCGGTCAAGATGCGCCAATGTCTCACTCAGATCAACACCTCTTCGCATCATCTTTTGCAGCTTATAAACGATGTGCTGGATGTCAACAGGATCGAGAGCGGCAAGACCATCCTCGCAAATGAAGTATTCTCGCTTCCCGATCTTGTGTCAGAGCTTTCCACGATAAACGAGCCGCAGATCGCCGAGAAGAATCTCAATGCAGAATTCATCTTGAAGAACATACAACATGAATACCTTGTGGGCGATCCGATTCGCATTCGCCAGATAGTTCTTAACCTCACCAGCAATGCCATCAAGTACACGAAGCCCGGCGACAGCATGACCGTTACATTCGAGGAGTTCAAAGCCACGCGTCCGCAAAATGCGAACTTGCGCATAACGGTCAGCGATACCGGCGTAGGGATGTCACCTGAATTCGTTGAGCATATATTCGAGCCGTTCGAGCGAGAGCGCAATGAGCGCACCAGCTTCATCGAAGGTACAGGGTTGGGGATGGCCATCACGAAGAACCTCGTGACCATGATGAACGGAACCATAAAGGTTGAAAGCGAACTTGGTGAGGGCACCACGTTCATAGTCGATATGGTTCTTCATGTTGCGAATAAGTTCCCCAAACTTGATACTGATTGCTTCGAAGGAGCGAATGCGGTCATCATAAGCGACGGTGCTGAGTCGAGCGGAGAGATGATCGGCCTTCTGGAAGAGTTCGGGATCATAGTCGAGACGATCGATATCGTGCTTGACGATATGGATGGAACCATCGATAAGATAGAACGCCTTGTTCCCAATGCTGATGCTGTGTTTGTGGAATATTCGGAGCATTCGGAGTTGGACGATCAAGCGATAGACCGCATCGAGGAAGCTCTGACCGAAGCTGTTGGCGAAAAGTCGGTGGCTGTCGTCCGCATAGGAGATGTCTGGAAACCCATCAAGCATAAAGAGAACGGCAACGGTGTGGTGGCCTATATAAAGCGCCCTGTCTTCCGATCGCGCGTTTATGAGGTGCTTCGCGAAACCCATGACATCATGGAAGATGACCTGAAGATGGCAGCTGCAAATTCGGAAGAAGGAAAAGCAAACGAAAACGAAAGCGGTGCAGATGAGCAGAAGACGAGTAGGGTTCTCATCGTGGAGGACAACGATCTCAATATGGAGATCGCAACCGAACTCGTTTTGAAATACGTGCCACAAGTGGATCAGGCTTTCAATGGTCAAGAAGCCCTTGATCTTGTCAAAGAGAAACCGGAAGGCTATTACGATTTGATCTTCATGGATTGGCAGATGCCAGTTATGGATGGCATTGAAGCTACGAAGGCGATAATCCGACATTTCGATGCACAAGGGTATAAGCATACGCCGATAGTCGCTATGACAGCCAATGCGTTCAACGACAACAGACGCGATGCCATGGCCGCGGGTATGGATGGATTCATGGCCAAGCCGATCAACCTGAAGGAACTGAAAGAGAACCTGTCGAAGTATTGCGGCGTTACGTAGTGGGCGGTTTTAACCGCCCACATCATGTGATCAGGCCGAAGGTATCCCCTTTTCGCATTTGGCAATACTCCATACGTGCAATGCAAATAGATATACTTTCGTCTCGACGCGTCGTCGCCGAGAGCTAACTTCATTCAAATATGTTTGAATGAAGTGGATATCTCGACTCCTTTGGCTTAACCTCGCCTCAAGCATATCTATTTGCTTTTATGTCTTTGCGTAGTTGGCGGTTCGCTCTTTCATGCATTCGCCCACCTGTTCATCTCGCGTATAATTGATCGCATGACCAAGCTTGTACGAAAACTCCTTCCGCAGAAGACTTCCAGCAGCATCGCTCTTCATGTTGTCTTTTTGGCACTTGCAGCGGCAGGAGCGTATTTCGCGAGCTTCGCAACTCCGTTCCAAGGTTACTTCGACATCTTAATCATTCCCATCATCGTGGGAGTCGTTCTCTACTTTATATATACGTTCACTTGGCAGTATGTAAGAAGCGCGTTTTCGGAAGGCATTCTCAAAGTTGTCATCTGTGCGCTCCTGGCTATCTTTTTCTCGTGTGCTCTTGTGCTAGGAGCATGGTATTCCGCGGACACGGTTTATGGAAAGCCGTTGGAGTACATCGATGTTTTCACAGGAGAGCCGATCTGGGATGCATACATGCATTCATCTTTGCCCGATCCGATATCGTGGATGGATCTACTTGCGATCGTTGTGAACAGCATCCCTATCTTCTTTGTGTGCGTTTATGCGATGAGCCTGCTTGACCGCATCTCTACTTGGGCGAACAGGTGGAAAGGCCAGTCAGGCTCAGATGCGGTCGTTGCTAGCGCATCCTATGCAGATACATCGAAGGAAGACAGCTCTGCGAAAGAAGACAGCTTTGCGCAGCCTTCGCGATCTTCGGCGCTTGAGAATCGATTCTCCCATCCGGTGAAGACCTACTTTGCCTTTGCAGGGATCTTGCTCGTGCTTTGGATCCCGGTTTATCTGGCGGCTTACCCTGGCTTCTTCTGCTACGACATGAGCTATGGCGACCTTCCTATGTGGCAGCAGTATTCTGTCTGGGAGTTCGTGAACCATCATCCTGTTATCCAGACCCTTGTCATGGGATTCATAATCGACACAGTTTCGAATCTCACTGGATCATTCAACGATGGCGTGGCTGTATATGTGGCTCTACAGAATGTCCTTCTGGCGTTCGTGTTCGCAACCATGGTGTTCTGCATCGACCGCACGCTGCGATCGAAAGCATTCACCATCTGCACGCTTGCATATCTGGTGTTGAACCCGTTGGTGGTCATGTTCGTGGATTGCACAGCAAAAGATACGCTGTTCTCTGCATTCGTTGTGCTGAATGCCACGACATTGTTCGCTGCCATGCGTTCAGGGGTCTTTCGCAGCAAGGCCGCTTTCCAAGCAGCGGATACACGGTTTGCTGTACTGCTTCTTGCGTGTTTGGTCGTTTCAGGTGTAGGTGTTTGCATACTGCGCCTGAACGGGATCATCGCTTTCGTGTTGAATATCGTGGTCGTTGCGATCTGTGCGCGTGGCGCCTATGAGAAGCTCATAATGGCCGGTGCTTGCTGCGGAGCGTTGGTAGTATCGCTCTTGTGGCTTGGGCCAGGCTATTCGCTCATCAACGTGAAGGATAATCCATTGGAAGGGTCGTTCATATACAGCATTCCTTCGCAACAGATATCCTACGTGCTCGAGCGCGATAATGCCACCGAAGAGGAATTGCAGTTAGCCGAGGATCTGCATTACATCGGCGCGAACTCTTATATGCCGAAATTGGCAGACTCTTCAAAGGGAAAAGTTGCTGATATGTCCTTTGGCGAAGTGATGCAGCTTTATCTAGCTTTGGGCGCGGCTCATCCGCAGGCATATTTCTTCGTATTCATCGAGCAGACACAGGGTCTATGGAATCCTTATGCGTTGGATAAGGTATATCTTTGGGATATCTACGAAGATAGGGAAACGTCGCTCTTTGCATTCGATTGGGAACGTCCGGCTCATTCGGACAGCAAGTTCCCTGCACTTACAGATTATCTGGAGAAGGTGTCCACAGAGAATTTCTTGCAGCGCGTGCCCGTGCTCTCGCTGTTCGTAACGCTTGCGTTCTATTCTTGGCTGCTTTTGGCATTGATGGCGCGATGCGTCATAACGCGTGATCGCAGGGTGATAGGTGCGGCATCGCTTCTATTCTTCGTGTCCTTATCCGCATTCTTCGGTCCATGCGTTCTGGCGAGATACTACTTATGCCTGATATTCGGCTTGCCTTTGATGGCGATGCTTTTGGTGGCAAGCAAGAGGCAAGAGCAGCGCGATTGTGCGTAGTGAGCGATCCATTCGACTTCGTCCGCTTGTCACACGCATCTACCTTCATGGAACTTATTTTGCTCTGACCGCCTTGAGGAAGGCAATGGTCTTATAATCGATCTATGTTGAAAGCATTCCTAAGATCATATCACGCTAAGGATTGGATAGCTCTTGCTATTGCATCGATCGTGCTGTCTGTTTGCGGTGTCATAGGAGCGTCCTATTCGAAGACGTTCCTTGGTCCGTCGGTCACGCCATCATTCACATTTCTGTTCATTTGCATCGGAACCGTGGCTTTTGCCGTTTTGCTGCTAGCGTTCAATTTGATACTGGATCTGTTGGCCGCTCGACGCTCGGCCCAAAGCAATTCGTTAACAGCAGAAGCACCATCTAAAGCGCCACCGATAGAACACTCCTCCGGAGGTCATTCGCATCAATCAAGGTTCTCGAACATCCTGAACACCATCACCCCTTCTTGGAAGGCTAAGAGCATCGCCCTTTTCAGCGTCATCATGCTGGCGTTCTGGTCGCCGTGGATCATAGCGTACTTTCCCGCGCCGTTGAACGTGGATCTATATCATCAGATCTACCAATTCTTCCCGGATGCGCAAAACTACATCATCCCGTTCGGAGGCTATGAGCACAACATTCCGGTGGATGCATGGCTTGTGGATCACCATCCGTTCTTCACCACGATACTTTATGGTTCGTTCGGCTGGATAAGCGAGCAGCTTACCGGAAACTGGGAGGCCGGCATCTTCGCGTGCTCGCTGTTGCACGCCATCGGCTTCACTGTGGCATACTCGGCATCGATCGCGTTTCTCAAAGAATGCGGTTGTCCGAAAGGCCTATGTCTTGCCATCTGGCTCTTCTTTGCCCTCATGCCGTTCGTGGTCATCTGGTCGATCAGCCTTACCAAAGACAGTACCTTCACTCTTTTCTTCATCGGATACCTGATGATGATCTTCAATACGTACCGGACACGTGGCGAAATGTTCTCACGTCCACGTAACATCGTGCTGTTCGTGCTGTGCTCTTTGGCGCTGTGCCTGACCAAGAAGACCGGTGTTTATGTGGTCATAGTGGTGTCGATCGCCCTTGCATGGCGGTTCCGCCGCAAGAAAGGCGAAAAAGAAGCAAGCCGCATAAGTGCGAATGATGATGCAGGGAATCTTGCGGGTGAAAACGTAACCGGTTATATGGGTGAAAGCGTAACCGGCTGTGCGGGTGAAAAAACCTCCACAAGCCCTTACGAATATGCGGGCGTGCAAACGGAAAGGGACGAGAAGCTATGGCAGCGTCCCTCCATCGTGTTTCTGGGAACGGGTGCAACATGCGCGATCGTGATGTTCCTGCTGATCCCGTTCCTGCTGTTTCCCGTATTGAACATCCATCCGGGCGGCAAACAGGAGATGCTCGGATTGCCATTCCAACAGACGGCGCGCTACATTATCGACCACGGTGATGAGATCACATCTGAAGAACAGCTAACAATATCCAGAGTGCTCGACTACAAGGAGCTTGCGGAAAGCTATCGGCCGCGTGTTCATGATTACGTTAAGTTCCTGTACGATCAGGAAGCCACGACACAGGATCTGATTGCATATCTCCAAGCATACTTTTCGATGGGACTGAAGCATCCCGAAACCTATTTCGACGCGTTCATGGCAACCGCCACTTTCTATACTTCGTTCGAAACGCCGGTTTATATCACGCTTACTAGCAGCATCGATTATCCGCGCGACATTGCCTATTCGGATAAAGAGACCACCGAAGGCGATCCGCTGGTCATTTGGGCACCGCTAGAGGTAGCCGGATTCAAGGATGCCCTATGCAGCGCATATTATGCGGTATGCGATGCGCCCTTGATCGGATTCTTCTTGAAGCTGGCGCTTTATACAACATGGATTCCGGCATCGTTGCTGCTTTTTATGCTACGTCGCAATATCAGATTCAAGGGAATCTTGCTGCCTGGGCTGCTGTTGCTCCTGGTGTGCTTCATCTCTCCTATAGGAGCCACGCGCTACACCATCGCGCTCTTCGATACCATCATGCTGATCGTCGGCATGACCGTGTCCTGCGGTACAAAGCGAGTTTTATGTGGGCGATTGAAATCGCCCACTACGCAAATTGTCCTGTGAGCATAACGCGTAGTGGCAGGATGATTTACTCCTTTGTCGTCAGCATTTGTGAAGAGTTGTGAAGACGAAATGTTGTCGAATCGTAAGCCAATTTGTTGTCCAACGATCGCTCTTCCACAAGATGTTGTTGTCAACCTAAAAAACTTGGAGATTATGTGAAGAAACTGTTATGAAATTGTTGGGCAAAAGTGTAGGAAATGATGAATTTGCTTCCTGAAACTTTCCTGAAAAAGTAAATGATGATATAAATAATACGGTTGTTAAGATGGTCATTGGAATTTTACATAAGGAGGATTGACCATGAAGGCTACAAAACTTTTGGGAAGCGTTGCTCTTACAGCTGCTCTCGCAATGGGAACCATGCCTGCTTTCGCACAGGCAACTGCTCCTACCGACTGGGAGAACGGCGTTGATCAGGGTATTGGCGGCGCAGGTGTTTCATCTACCAACAAGATGATCACCAACCTCACCACCGACAGCACGAACACCAATCATAAGAGCGGCACCGGTAGCACCGCTGTCAAGGCATCTGTGTTCGATGCTGACATGCAGGTAACCATTCCGCTGCAGCTCTCCGTTGCTTTCGCATCCATCGGTTCTGAGCTCACTTGCCCGACTGCGGGTACCTATCAGATCATCAACAACGGCACAAAGGCTGTTAAGATCACCAACATCAAGGCTACTTCCAGCCAGTTCACTCTTGGCACCGAGTCTGTGGTAAAGGCTGGTCTGTCTTCTCCACAAGCGACACGTCAGATCGCTATGGTTCTTGACTTTGGCAACAACCAGAAGGTTGACCTGGGCGAGGCAATGGGTTGGACTCCGGATGCTGGTAAACTCAGCTCCACTGGTGGCCCTGGCGATATCAACATCCCGGCTGGCGCTCCTGTAGGCATCAATGTTTCTGGTACCACCAACAGGTTCCAGACTCCGATGAGCGTTGGCTATCAGCTTTCGACCATCTTGGACATCGTCTACACTGTTGAGACTGCTTAGTCTAAGATCGGTAGAAGCCTAGCTGTTCTGATAGAGATCTGAGCAAGAAGTTAGGACGGAGGGGCGGTTATTTCACCGCCCCTTTTTTTACGGATAGCAAAAAAGCTGTTGATTGAGGCAGGCGCTCCTTGCATAATGTGGTGAAATATTCTTCAAACACTGTTAAAATGCCAATTACATCTATTGGTTGTGTAAGGAAACTTGCCTGAAGGACTGGACCTAAAATATGCCAAATACACAGAATCCGTCTCCAATGCCTGAAGTGAACATGCCCTACGCTCCTAATCCCCAGCAGCAACCGCCGGAGGAAGAGAAGAAAAAGAAGCGTGGCGCAGGTTTCTATATTGGAATCATAATCGCTATCGTTGCCATTGTGGCAGCAATCGTCATAGCTATTTTCATGTTCATGGATTCTACCCAGTATCGTGGCGGTAGTTTAGGTCAGTTAGATGGTAAAACGCAGGAAGAGATCCAGGCTGAACTGGATAGGGTTGTGCAAGAAGGCATGATGAGCATCTCCATTTCCAGTGTTGTGGAATTCGAGAACGGCACATCGGAAGGCGAATGGAAGATCGAGAATTCGCCAGCCAACCATTATCTAATGCAGGTAGAAGTGGCCATCTCCGATACAGGGGAAGTCATCTATACCTCCGAGATATTGGAGCCCAACTATCACATTCAGTATGCTGCCTTAGATGTTGATCTCCCAGCTGGAAGCTATCCGTGTACAGCAACGTTCTTCGCTCTAGATCCAGATACAGAGCAACTTGTAGGACAGACCGCTGCACGGGTAACTGTTATTGTGGATAACTAAGCAGTACGCTGGCTAAGCCGGCTTGCTGTTGGGAAGTCTTTGATCCAAACGTTGGGCTTGCATAGATCCATATGCTCAAGCTGATCAGACGTTATGGTGCTAATAGAAGAAGGCTTTCCCAAATATCTTCATTCATAACATTATCTGTGCTCTGCAATGTGCAGGAGCCGGAAGATCCTCACATTGCGATTCTAGATTTGCTGGGGAGCAAGAAGGAATTGTGGTGTTAACTATGGGGAAGTTACTTCATAAGATAACCGCCATACTTGTCAGCTCTTTTCTGCTGGTAAGCATGACGTTTATGGGCGCTTGGGCCTCAAGCGGCGCGCCTTCATACACTCCGCCAAACAACGATTACACTTGGAATATGACCGGTGAAGGTGCAGGTGTAAGTGAAGGAAAGCCACACTATTATCATCCTGATTGGCCTTATAGATTCAATGCGAGCACCAGTGTCAACGCTTTGGTATATGACAATGACTTCAAGTTCGTCAAAGCCAGCAATTCCCTGAACTTCCAAGACGCAGCAACAGCTATCACGGAAACCGCTCCTGACAAGAACCCTATTGAGGCCTACCTCAAAGGCGGAAGCGGAAACTATTACGTTCAGTGGTCGGTAGTGGAAGGAACCGTTAATCCCTCTACCGGTAATTTCGATGAGACCGGAACCCCTGTAACATTCACTGAAGAGCATCTTACGGGCATGCAACCCGATGCGGATGAGCTCTACAAGTTCACCCATTCGATCACTGCTGCAGATGGTCTTGCCAACAACAAGATGTATAAGTATGTGATAACCGCATACAAGGAAGATAAGGATGTCTCGGCTACAGCCACTATATATGTGAGCACTTTTGGCGACTACGCTTATAGAACCATCGGTGCGAATGATGTGGCAACAGCCATAACGAACGCAACGGGCTACATATATACTTCGGCCAATCCTGCGACTTTTGGTGCCGGACTGTTGCGTCAGGGCGATGTGTCTCCTACATCCGATGTGATCTCGAAGCTCATGGATTCCGCCGCCAATTGTGCAGACGGCTCCAAGGCGATAACCAAGCCCACGCAGCTCGAGATCTATAACATTGAGAACAAACCGACGGATCTGCCGGCCTATCTGTTCGACCTGGTCGTGCAACTGGAAATAGATAAGACTGTTCCATCGCTTGCAGCTTTGAATGAGGGCGATGAGGTGAAGGTCTATTGGTACAACCCGGAATCCGGCAATGTCAAGGAACTGACCGGTGTTGTTGCCATCGCCTATGATGAGGACGGCAACATAATCCGTGATGCATCGACCGGTGATCCGGTGCTTTGCGTGCAGACATCCATCATGGGCGGCTCGGCCGCTATTGGCGCTTTCGCTATCGGATACGATTCTGCGGGCAAATACACGCTCGACACCGCTATCAGCGGAATGGGTCAGATAACCCCTTACGGTGCGAAGACCTATGCGCTCGAGATGCAGCCTGAATTCGCGCTATACCCGATGAGCGGCTATGAGCTCGAGTCGGTTTCCGTGAAGGTGAACGACGACAACTACACTCCGATCCCGGCTAGTGATACCAATTTCATCAACGGCAATATGTTCCGTTTCGATCCGGGAACCTTCGGTGTGCGGGACGGCGATGCTGTGATCATAACGGCTAACTTCAAGGAAGCCGATCCACAGCAGGCTGCTTATAACGTTACCGTATCGCTTTCCGGTAGTGGAAGCGGTACCCTTTCGTTCATCTCCGGCGCGGCTCTCGTCGGCGTAGGACCAAGTGGAGTGGATACGACGAATCCCGCCATGAATAATACAACCGTTGCCATGGGCGCAACGGAAGGTCCGATAAGCATGCCCTCCAGCGCCGGTGTCCTTCTTAACTTCAATCCAGGCGCGGGCTACCATGTGGATTCGCTCAAGATCAACGGTGTCGAATACGTTGTTACGGGAACTTCATACTACATTTCAGCGCTCACCGAAGACATCACCGTTGAAGTGGTCTATGCCGATGGTATGACAGACCCCATTTCCGATGTTTCGGTTTCGGCATCTATCGAAGATGAGCCTAGCGGTCAGGATGCTGCGTTCATAATCGATCCCGATGATCCTTCGGTCAAGGTGAAGGCCTATTCTTGGAACATAGTTTCCGGTAGCGATATCTCTTTGCAGACCCAGGTGGAAACCGATTGGGCTATCACTTCAGCACTTGCCTATTTTGACGGTGTTGCCGATCCGGTGGATATGACATCCTTCGTGAACAAAGGGCTCACCATCCAGAGCCTGCATTTGTTCAATGTGGTCTCTCCGGTGAAAGTGGAATTCCGCTACAAGCATGTGGACACCACTCTTACCTTAGCAGTCGATGGACAAGGCGGCTCCATTTCTCCAGCCGGCAATGTCGATATGACGCAAGGTGAGCGTCTGCGTGTTGTGTTAACCCCAAGTTCTTCCAGCTATGTTTTGGGAACGCTTCGCATGGATGGCGCGAACATCACCGGTATGGCCACATCGCGCTCCAACGGTGCTTATTACACCATAACGGTCGTCAAGTCCGATACGCCAAATGCGAACGATGGCGTGTGGAAGCTTGATGATGGCACCACTGAAACCGATCAGGTCGTCTACATCAACGATCGCACGGCGGAGATCCGCGCTACATTCGATACGGTCGCCACCCCGGCACCGTCATATGCCACCATCCGCACATCGGTTGCGGGCATTGGCGGTGGCACCATCACGCCGACCCAGATGATGAATCTGGGCGAAGACGCAACGGTCTACTTCTTCCCCGACAAGGGTTATAAAGTGAAATCCGTCACTCTTGATGGACGCGATGTAACATCAACATTGCAAGACAACGATTCGAAGTTGGTCATCCCTGCCGTACAGGAAGACCACGATGTTGCGGTAACGTTCACCAATGGCGATTCCATAATCTCCGAGTGGACGAAGCATACCATCAAGCCGACTTCTTCTTCCGGCGGCTTCATTTCGCCGGAATCGGAAACGCTCGTATACGATGGTGGCTCGCAATCGTTCTTCTTCTTCCCGATGACGGGCTATGTTGTCAGCAAGCTCTACATCAACGGCAGCGAGATAACCCCAGCCGATGATCCTAACTATGTGGGCAACAGCTACAAGTTCACCAACGTCAAGGAAGACAAGCAGATCCACGTAACATTCGCGAAGGCGGGATCTTCCAAGGATCGCGATTCCGCATACACGGTCATCGTGAAGAATGGCGAGCATGGCAAGGTTTCGCCTGTGGGCGTTCTTACCATCGCAGGCGGAGCGTCGCTGCCGATATCCATCATGCCCGATGATGGCTACACCTACGACAAAGTGAACGTGAAAGCCATCGGCGCCAGCGGTTCGGGCATCAATATGGCCGGGTCGGTCTATAGGAACCTGTTCACCTACTTCGATGTTCAGGAGAATATGGAGATAGAGGTCACTTTCCGTCCGCTCGGTCCTGGCGAGGATATGATCATTCCTACGCCGATCCCGCAAAACCTGATCGTTTGGGGGCCTGAGAACTCTGCAGTGGCCGATGGCGCAACTCTGCAGCCTGCGACCGATGGTCTTACCTTCTATAAGCAATTCGGCCGCGACTATGCATCGACCGCCGGTTACTTCACCGTTGTCATAGCACCTGGTTACAAGCTTGATTTCATCAAGGTGAATGGCAAGGATGCCACCTATTCGCAAACCGGTGATGGCGTGTATTCGCTGGTTATCCCGCAGCGTGAAGTGAAGCAGGATACTCTCATCGAAGTGGGCACTACGCAGGAAACGCCATCGATCTCCACTGTTAGCACGAAGACCGTAACAGTAACAGCGGAGGGCAATGGTCAGGTCTCGCCTGCAACCGATGTTGCGAACAGCCCCGTCGGCAAGAAGGGCATCTTCCAGATCGAAACGGGCAAATCGCAGACGTTCTATTTCTACCCTGAGGATGGCTACAAGCTCAGCGCGGTCTATGTGAACGATTCGCTCGTCAGTGTTGAGAACTATTCGTACACGGTGGCATCAATCATGGTGAACACGCATGTACGTGCAGTGTTCGTCGAAGGAAGGCAGTCTCCGGCGATAAGCGAGCTCGGCGGCACGTTCGATATCTCGGTCACCATCGACCCATCTGCCGATGGCGGCCAGCATGGTAGTGTGTCTCCGCGGTTTATGCGTGTTATGAAGGGCGGTTCGGCGACGTTCACCTTCATACCTGAGAGTGGGTATGAGGCTCATCTGTTCGACGGCACGACCGAGATTACCAACCAGATGAGTGGCAATTCTTATACGATCACGAACGTTACCGCGAACAAGGATCTATCGGTTCGTTTCGACAAGATCGAGATGGACATAACCAAATACCACAATGTCACCGTCACTCACGGTGATCACGGTTGGGTGTCCCCAGAGGGAATAACGCGTGTGCTCGATGGCGGGTCGGTGACGTTCTCCATCATCCCCGATGCCGGTTACACGCTCGATACCCTTACGGTGAATGATCAGCCTGTAAGCGTGAATCCGGGCAACCTTACCTATACGCTTTCCAACGTAACGGCCAACATGTCAGTGCATGCTACGTTCAAGACTGGAAGCGCTCCTGCTGTCACGCGTTATAACCTGATGGCTTACACAAGCGCAGGCGGCATGGTCTCCCCAACATCGGTGCAGGCGGCTGCGGGCACCAATCAGTCGTTCACGTTTACGCCGCTTCAAGGTTATAAGCTCGTGGATGTTGTCGTGGACGGCGGTACTCCCATTCCGGCCTCCAGTTTGGCCGATGGCGTTTACACGCTTTCCAACATCAGCGCCGATCATACGGTAGTGGGCAATTTCGTGCCCGATGAGTCCTCCAATCCCGAATCCCATCATTACACGGTGTTCGTGCAGGCCGGTACTGGTGGATCCATCTCGCCTGACCGTGCAGTTAGCGTGCCAGCGGGTGGAAGCCAGACCTTCTCGATCATCCCCGATGCGGGTTACAAGGTGAAGAGCCTAACCATCATCACGTTCCTGAACGGCAATTCGCCCACGAATCCGGATAAGCCGGATACCTCCGCGGGCGATCCCGATCGTCTCGAAACGCATGTTGAGAACTTCAGCGGCACAAGCTATACGCTGTTCAACATCACCGCGAACAAAACGTTCAGGGTGGATTTCGAGCCATTGGCTCCGGGCGAGACCCAAACACCAGTGAACACGTTCGACATCACTGCCACTGCCAGCGCCAACGGCAGCGTCTCTCCAGCGGGAACCACGAAGGTCGCTGCAGGCGCCATGTCGTTCTACAGCTTCATCCCCACTGATGGGTATAAGCTTTCCTATGTAGTGGTTGATGGTGTGAACATCCCGGCCGCCATGATAACCAACAATCAGTACGTGTTCTCCAATGTGCTCGAGAACCACACCATACACGCGGTGTTCTGCCCGGAAAGCGATAACGTGGCCGATTTCGTCACCGTTGTGGTGGACAAGCCCATCGGCGGCACCATAACCCCTTATGGCGATAACGGCAGCGTGCTCGTTCGCAAGGGCGAGAATGCAACGTTCAAGATTGCAGCCATCTATGGGTATCGGATCGCTTCCATTGAGGTGAACGGAACATCGATCGCTCCGAGCAGGGTCGATACTCCTCAGTACAGCTTCGATGGTGCGAACTTCACGTTCAAGAATCTGAACGCCGATGCGAAGATATCCGCTACGTTCACGGAAACGAATGATTCGGACAATCCAACGCCTAAGTACACCACTATCACCATCTCGGGATGCGAGAACGGTGCAGGCGGGACCACATCCTATGGCAACGGCACTTCTGTGATCGAGGAGGTTCCTGCCGGTGGAAGCTTGGATGTCTCGTTCATCCCTGACAGCGGTAAGGCTATAAAGGAACTTGTCATAACTTACCCGGACGGGTCGCGCGAGGTCATCGGCGCACCTAGGGTGAACGATATCTGGCAGAAGGGCTTCATGACATTCCGCGATACGCAGGTGAATGGTGGAGGTCTTACCATCGCTGTTAGCTGGCGCAACATAACCAGCGAAGAGCAAGAGGATATCGATAACGGCAAGATCAAGCCGGCTTCATTCCATGAGATCTTGGCTACCTCTTCGGGCACCGGATCCATCAACCCATACGGGCGCTTGAAGGTCGCAAACGGCGCATCGCTGCGTTTCACGTTAACGCCTAACTCCGGGTCGGAACTTACCAGCCTGAAAGTGGATGGGAACGAGATCATCTCGCAGCTCAATGGTTCGCGTACATACACATTCAACAGTTCCGACACGAACGACCATTCGATCGCTGCTGAGTTCGGAATGCAGGACAACACGATCGATTACTACACCATCGAAGCATCGGCTACCGGAAATGGCAGGGTATCACCTGATAAGGTGGAAGTTGCTGCAGGACAGTCCTCATCGGTCAATTTCTTCCCAGATGAGGGCTACAAGCTTACGAGCATCTCTATAGATGGCGGTGAGCGCATCGCGTACAACGCTACCACCTACACGTTCTCCAATATCTCTGAGAACCACAGCATCAAGGCGTACTTCAACCAGCTTGAAGACGGCGAGACCACTTGGAAGACAACTCCTGTGGAAGTGCAGGCGAAGGTGGTCGAAGGTACCGGTAGCGTTTCTCCTGAGAACGTGCTCGTGCCGCTCGGTTCCACCTATACTTTCAGCTTGAAACCAGGCAATGGCTTCGAAGTAGACTATGTTGAGTTCAATGGGAACATCAGCTTCGTGCCTGCCGGTGCAACATCTTACACTGTATCTCCGCTTGATCGTGGCGGACAACCCAATGTGTTCAATGTTTACTACAAGATGGTCGAGTCCGACAAGGGCGATATGACCGTTACCGCCAAGGTGGAAGTCGATGTTCAGGCCGGATCTTCTGGAAACGGCTCGGGCAGTGTAACTCCTCCTAGCAAGACCGTTTCTTACGGTGAGAGCGCAACGTTCTACATCATGCCCGATCCGGGTTCTACGGTAAGCTCTGTAACAGTGGATGGACAGCCCATTCCGTATTCCGGAGTCGATGGTGAAGAGCACACATATCTGAACGGCTGGTCCGGTGGGCCGCAAACGGTGAACTACACCGGAGGCGCCACCACGTCGCAGGCGCTGTATCGTGGCGGAGCCAACCTGTTCACAGCGGCTGAGGGCGACAACTTCTATTCGACCTATCGCGCCACCATCCCGAACATCACGGGCGATGTTACCTTAGAGGTTTCATTCCGCAAGATCGATGAAAACAAGTTCGATTACATCACTTCGAACATGCACGAGCTCGTCGTAACTTCCGAAGGCGGCGGCACGGTGAATCCGATCGGGTCGATGCTGATGCCTGAAGGGGATACGGACAACATCCGCTTCAAGACGTTCGCGGGCTACTATCTCGATTCCGTTACGATCGAGTACTACAAGATGGAGAACGGCAAGAAGGTAGTGGTCGATACTCGTGATGTCACCGACCGTGTGAATGGCCAAACATTGCCTTTGACCATGGGCGAATACAACATGCATGTGCACGCGAAGTATTCGCTGATCGGAACGCCTTCCGTTGTGAATGTGGGGATCGGCGATTCGAAGATACCTGTGCTCGATGCCGATGGTAACCCAACGTTCGATGCCGATGGCAATGCTGTGTTCAAGGACGTGGATGTTTCGACCGTACAGCCGAAGATCATCGATCCGACTACGGGCGAGGCTGTGGACTTCCCACGTAATCAGGTAACGACCTTCTTCTTCGACACCACAGAGAAAGGCCCGAATGGTCGTGATCTGGTGCTCGACAAGGTGTATTACAACGGACAGGAGATACCTGTTTCGCAACTCGGCGCCAACTACGTAACGCTCATGTTGGGCGCCAGTGGCGACTTCGACATCATCTGGCGCGAGCTTCGTGAGGATGAGAGCAAGGTGGACCCGCCTGGATACGACGTTACCGCTGTGGTAGTCGATGGAACAGGCGGCAAGATATCGCCTCCGGGACGCACGCGCGTTCTTGATGGCGGATCGATCAGCTACGCTCTTTCGATCGCTGAGGATGGCTGGCTGATATCCAGCGTTGTGGACGTTTCCAATCCCGGACAGGATAACGAGACAGAGCGCGTGGTTCCTCCGGAGGAATATCGCAAGGGCGTATACACGCTCAACAACGTAACCTGCAACCATGAGGTTCGCGTGACGTTCATCGAGGCGCAGCGTGTTTATGTTGAATGGAACAACGACGAGGGCTTTGTTACCCCTAACACTGCACCGGGCGAGTATATCCTGGTCGCGAAGGACACATCGCTGAACTTCGTTGTGGCTCCGTATTTCGGATATGAGGTCGAAGGCGTCTGGGTGGATACCGACGAGATGACCGATGATCTGAAGCAGACGGCTCAGGCTCGTGACGAGATCCTTGGTGCAGCTGCTGATAATCAGGTGGTCTACTTCGAGAAGGATTGCGGTATCGGTGGTTTTGCCAGCACTCAGAGCGCAGGAGCAGGATCAAACGGTGCTTCAGCGCAGAGCCCTGTGCAAGATGTTGTAGATAATGCGAACAAGGATAACGTTGGTCTTGAAGCCACACAGAAGTCGTTCGCGCGTGCCTACGCATTCCAGACCCCGCTTCTGAACAAGGGGTCGCGTTCAGGCGCGAACACTATTGCCGATGAGGCCGATCCTAACGAATTCACCATTCGGGTGCTTGCTACATTCGTTCAGGATCCGACGCAGCGACCGGATGACAACAAGCATCATGTTACTGTGAGTGTTGCCGACGGTATCGGCGGCACTGTAACGCCGACCGAGGCGGATGTGGAGCATGGGCAATCGCTCATACTGAACTTCCACCCCGATCCGGGATACTATGTCACATACCTGATAATCAACGGTAATTCAATCAAATGGAGCGGTAATTCCTACACCATCGACTCCGTTACCGGTGATATGGATATCCAGGTAGTGTTCGGCACCGATGATCCTAGCAAGCCTATTTCGCGTGTATTGCGTACTCTGCAGGCGCTTGCTCAGACAGGCGACCTGAATGCACCGGCTATCGTGCTGTTGCTGGTGATAGCTGCTCTGGCACTGTTCTTCGTGGCGATGGGCGCTCGCCGCCGCAAGAGGGACGACGATGATCTGCCGCCTAGACCGCCGATGCCACCACGAGAGCCAATGGGTCCGGGTGCTCCCGGTGGGCCAAATGGCTACGTGAATTACGGCATGCGATAACGAAAAGAGCAGGATATCGATCCTGCTCTTTTTTGCATTTAGTAAGTCTTCTCGTGTAATGCAAGTGGATATACTTTCGTCTCGACGCGTCGTCGCCGTGAGCTAACTCGTGGAAGCCCACCACGAGTGGATCTCACGGCTCCTTTGGCTTTACCTCATCTCAAGCATACCCACTTGCATTTTTTGTCATCCTGAACGAAGTGAAGGATCTTTTTGTGTATCAAAGTCGAAGGTATCCCTTTTCGATTTGCTCTGAACACCATATTTCATATGCTTTCGTAAGAAAGCAATATATGAATGCATGAAGGAGCGAACCGCTGATGCGAAGCATCGAGAGTGAGCGCCAAATGCGAAAAGGGGATATCTTTGGCTTTTTTATACTTTACGGTCAAGCGTATTCGTTGTTTTTTCATTCTTCACCATGCGACATATTTTGTTACACATTCGTGTGATCTGCTTCGTTCCAATTCGATGACAGCGCGATGCTGATTTTTTGCGGAACATTGCGCTATGATAGACTTTCTCAATACTTAAATCATCGAAAGGGACTTCCAATGATCTGTCCGTATTGTGGAAAAGAAAATGTAGATCGGTCGCCGTTCTGTTCCGATTGCGGAAAGTCGCTCGCCGGTACTTACGGAGATGCTGTTAAGGCAGAGATGAAGGCTGAAACAGCCGGTGAAGTGGCAGCTGTGAACTCTGTCAACGTAGATAATGGAGTTCAGATCCCGGCTCAAACAGAATCGGTAAGGGAAACCGATGTCGAAACAGTGGTTGAGGCTCCGGCTGAGGCTGCTTCAACAGCCGCAGCTTCAAGTGCATCGCAAGCCAGCCCTACTCCGCCACCTCCACCGCAAGAGGCGCCCCAACCTTCATCTCAACCTGCATCTCAACCCAACACGCAGTATCAGCAACCCCAGACCGTACCCCAAGGTGTTCCCTATGGTGCTCCAACGAAGCCGGTTTATGCGCAAGGTTGTTTGGGAGCAGCTTGGAAGGACATCACTTCCTCTGAAGGTTGGTTCAAGAAGATTCTTCTTTTGGGGCTGATCATGTGCGTGCCGATCCTCAATTTCTACGTTTATGGTTATTGCATGCGATGGGCGCGTCAGCTTGTTCTTGGCAAGATCGATAAGATGCCGAAGAAGATCTTCGAAGAGGGTAATTTCTCGCAAGGTTTCTATGCGTTCGTCTGGATTTTCGTATTCGGTCTGGTCGTAAGCATTGCTTCGACCATCTTCGGATTCATCCCGATCCTTGGTGCCATCGCGGTGATTTGCCTTGGTCTTTTCGCTGCGATGTTTGAGCTTATGGGAACCATGCGTGTTGCTATCTCGAAGAATCTTGGACGAGCATTCGATATCAAAGAGGACTGGCGTGGTTTCACTAAGAATTTCGGCAGTCTGTTCTGTCTGTCGATCGTTCCGCAGCTGACATTATTGATCCCGATCTTTGTGGGAGCATTGATGATCATGCCGATGATCTTCGCAACTGTATGGTCTGAACCGTTCCAGGGCATGATGTATTCGTATTCCGGATATGGCATAGAATCTGTGTTGATGGTTATTTCTACTATCTTGATGTTCTTGCCTGCATTCCTGCTCTATTACGTTTTCATATGTCTCTTCGAGGGATTCGTGTACGTTTGGACATATCGTGCGGTTGGGCATTACGTTGCACGTGAATTGCCGGATTGGAGCTCCATCGCCCCGCAGTTCGAGCCGTAAGACGATAGTAAATGAACAGGAGGCGCAAAGGTTTTTGCAGAGACCATCAGGTTCATTTCTATTGGATTTCGTTTTCGGTTTGAAAAACATGCAAACGTGCTAACATAGTTGAAAATTCATGCGGGAGCAAAACGGTTCAGCTCCTGTGATAGGGGAAACCCCGAGCCGCTCGCGAACGCGGCGTGTTGAAAGGATATTTCATGGACGGATTGTTGGAATTTCTTGCACAGCCTTGGGTTATCGGCATCATCATTGCTATCATCGTGATACTTCTTGTCGTCTTCATCGGCAAGGGTTTCATCGACGAGATGAAGAAGAAATAACCAAGCAGACGCATTTAGGTAAAGGGCGGTATGTCTGATCAGCAACCGGGCTTTCCCGATCGAAACGGCAATCAGGCTTGGCAGAACATGCCGAGCCAAAATGCACCTCAGCAATATCCTGGAGCAGGCTATCAAGGTGCGCCCATGCAGCAGAACATGCCCCAAGGCGCTCCGCCGTCGATCAATTTCGTTCCGCAGACAACGGTGAATCCCGTATCGGGAACCAATGCGTATTCTCAAGCAGACAACCGTTACGAAAAAGGCGCACGTCGTGGCGGATGCTGGCGTGTTGTGTTCATCATCGCGCTCATCGTATTGGTTTGTGCGCTAGGAATCGCGGGATACATTCTCTTCTCTTACTGGCAAGGTCAGAACGAATACGACGAGCTCACCCAATATATGCAGGTCGATGATAGCGGGGAAGTGGTAACGCTAGGTAGTTTCGATGTTGATTGGGATGCTTTGCGTGCTATCAACCCTGATATCGTCGCTTGGGTGTATGTTCCGGGTACGAATATAAACTACCCCGTTGTTTGGCGCGAGCACGATGATCAGTATTATTTGAAGCGAACTTTCGGCGACAATAGCGCCGGTGATTTTGCTGCCGAATATGGGTGCATCATGTTGTCGGGTGAAAATCAGCCAACCCTCACAGATCAGGTGAATATCTTCTACGGTCACAATATGCGCAACGGATCCATGTTCAATTCGTTGAGCGAGAATGATGATTCCGAAGTGTTCAATTCGCATCGCACGTATTACCTGCTCACACCGCAAGGTAATTACAAGCTTATATCCTTCGCTTGCGATAAAGTGCTCGGCACATCCACTGATATCGTCATCCCGAACTTCCCTACTCAGGAAGAATATGAGGCCTACTTGCAGGCGCGTTATGATTCATCTACGGTCACGCCCGTGCCTCCGGCTCCCGATCTTGCAAAGATCAAGCAGCTCTTCGCGTTCTCCACGTGCGATTATCCCGATAATCATTACAGGATAATCACATACTGCTATGTGAACGATTACCTGCCGGCTGGTTCCGATGTTCTTGAAGGGCGAACAGCGGTTGATGAGGGTGATGTGGCAAACGTTGAAGAGCTTATCGCCCAACGTACCTCATAGACGCGACAAAAGAAGGACACAGAATACTTCATAAGCTCCGCAGCATTACGTATTCTATGTCCTTCTTTTGAACTGCAGTCTTACGTATATCGCCTCCTATTCGTTCTGTTCGCAGCCTTATGTATTCTGTACCCCTTCTTTTAATTTGTGAGCGATCAAGATCGCCCACTACACGGTGGCCTTATGGCGGCGGCTGTAAAGCTACGGCAGCATCATAAACCCCTACGCACAGCTTTTCGAAACCCGGATGTAACATAATGCGGCGCATAATGTTTACGAAACCTTACGAGAATCATGCAATAGGCTGGCGAGAACGAAATGACCGATCACGATAGATCCTACACAAAGCGCAATGTTCGCATTCCCGATCACCCCGAAGAGGAATGCGGGGTTTTCGGGATCTGGACTCATCAAGACGAACGCTCGAGCGATGCCGCCCATATGGCGGCATATGGGTTGCAGGCGCTTCAACACCGTGGACAGGAAAGTGCAGGCATTGCTGTTGGCGATAGTGAGACTGTAACGGTCGCCAAGGATCTCGGTCTTGTCACGCAGGTCTTCAACGACTCATCGCTTTCTGCGCTTCAAGGGCATGTCGCTATCGGCCACGTGCGCTATTCCACCAGCGGTTCGAAGGCGGTTTGGGAGGCGGCGCAGCCCCACATGTCGGCCATCGACAACGAGCTCATAGCTCTTGCGCATAACGGTACCCTAACGAACACGAATGAGATGCGCGCCCGTTTGGTGGGTGAAGGTATCCAGCTGTTCTCGGCCACCGATTCCGAGGTCGCCGCCAAGTGGATCGGTATGGTCACCCGGCAGACGAATCACCTTCGCGATGGTATTGCGGCGGCTATGCATGAGATGCGCGGTGCGTATGCCATGGTGCTCTGCACGTCCGAATCGCTCTATGCTTTTCGTGATCCGAATGGGATTCGTCCGCTTTGCTTGGGAAAGCTGCCCAACGATAAGGGATGGGTGGTCTCATCGGAAACTTGCGGTCTGGATATCGTGGGCGCTGAATACGTTCGCGATGTTGCCCCCGGAGAGATCGTGCGCATCAATTCGGAAGGCATTGTGAGCACGATGGGAATCGAACCGGCCAAACGAGCTTCGTGCATATTCGAATACGTGTATTTTGCCAGACCTGATTCGATCATAGACGGGCAGAGCGTATACCAAGCCCGGCGCAATACCGGCAGGATCTTGGCGCGCGAATCAGGCGTGGATGCCGATCTGGTCTTGGGTGTGCCCGATTCCGGAGTGCCGGCAGCGCTTGGCTATGCTGCGGAAAGTGGCATCGAATACACCGATGGGATCGTGAAGAACCGTTATGTCGGGCGTACCTTCATCCAGCCAACGCAAGAGCTCCGACAGCTTGGCATCCGGTTGAAGCTGAATCCGTTACCTAGCGTTATCCGAGGGAAACGTCTTGTAGTGATCGATGATTCGATCGTGCGGGGCAACACATCGAAGAAGCTCGTTCAGATGTTGCGCAATGCAGGGGCTGAAGAGGTGCATCTTAGGATCACAAGTCCAGAGGTGATGTGGCCGTGTTATTACGGGATTGACACCGATACGCGTGACCAGCTGATCGCGGCGAATATGACGCTTGAAGAGATGAATCAGTGGATCGGGTCGGATTCGTTGGCGTTTTTGTCGCTTGAAGGGTTGAGAGAAGCGGTTTCGGGTGTTGAGCATCCAGGGTTTTGCGAAGCATGCTTTACAGGAGATTATCCTGTCTAGAAAATTCAAACGTAGCTGGAAACTTCGGGAATCATTAGGGATAAGATACTCCAGAAGCTCCGCAGCCTTACGTATCTTATCCCTAATGATTTCTTACGCAGCTTTATGCGCTTCTCGTGTAATGCAAGTGGGGATACCTTCGGCCTGCACTTCTCGCATCTCGTAATAACACGGCCTTGGGGCGGCGGTCGAAATACTGTGGCAGGGGCTTTGCCCCTACGCGCAGTATTTCGAACTGATACAATGGAGGCAAATCGCAACAGCCGACAGGAGGCAGCCGATGAGCCATCAGGAAAACTCCCAGATCACCTACGCGCAAGCAGGTGTTGACATCGAAGAAGGCGCACGTGCCGTCGATGCCATCAAGCCCATTGTTCGCGAAACCTATCGCAAAGAGGTGATCGGCGACATCGGTGGATTCGGGGGTCTTTTCTCCATCAAAGCGGCCAAGGATATGGACGATCCGATCCTCGTCAGCGGCACGGACGGCGTGGGCACGAAGCTTAAGGTCGCACAGATGCTCGGCGTTCACAACACTGTCGGCATCGATCTTGTTGCTATGTGCGCAAACGATATCCTTGCCACAGGTGCCGAACCGCTTTTCTTCTTGGATTATGCGGCCGTCGGTAAATTGGATGCAGCCGAAATGGCTGCCATCGTAAGCGGGATCGCGGAGGGATGCAAGATGGCAGGCTGCGCGCTCATCGGTGGCGAGATGGCTGAGCATCCCGGCGTTATGGATCCGAAGGATTACGATCTTTCCGGGTTTTGCGTAGGTGTAGTTGACAGGCCGAAGATGCTCGATCCTGAGAATGTCAAAGTTGGGGATGTGCTGATCGGGCTCAAATCCAGCGGCCTTCATTCGAATGGGTACTCGCTCGCGCGCAAGGTGGCGGTCGAACCGCATGCGATGGAAGAGCTTGCAAAGCCGCGCGATTATCTTGACGGCGAGAGCATCTTAGAAGCGCTTCTTCACCCTACCCGGATCTACGTGAAACCTGTGCTAGATGCGATGCGCAATGTCCCAGGCTCCATACATGCGCTCGCCCACATCACGGGTGGCGGCATTTCCGAGAACCTGAACCGTTCTCTTCCGAAAACCGTTGATGCGCAGGTGGAACTGGGAACTTGGCCGGTGGCTTCGATCATCGAGTTCGTATGTGATGCGGCGAATCTTTCCGAAGAAGAAGCGCTCAAGACCTTCAATATGGGCGTTGGGATGGTGCTCATCGTGGACGCCGACCACGCGGGTGATGTGATGGAGTCACTTGCTGAAAGCGGTGAAGAGGCCTATCGAATAGGCGAGGTCATACCTGGTAAGGGTGAAGTGGTCTACACGAATGAAGGAGCGCTGCTCAAATGACAGTCTCACAACCGCTGAAGATCGGCGTTCTGCTTTCAGGCAGTGGTACCAACTTGCAAGCGATCATAGATGCGATCGCCGATGATGGGCTTCCTGTTGAGATCGTGCGTGTGGTCTCATCGCGCCCTGATGCCTATGGGATAACGCGAGCCGAAGAGGCCGGTATCCCCGTTACTGTGTTCAATCGTGATGTTTACACCGATCCGCAAGCCGCCGATCAGCGGATTGTGGATGCTATGCGTCATTCCGGTGCGCAATATCTGGTGATGGCCGGGTATATGCGCAAGGTTACCCCGGTAGTGCTCGATGCCTTTCCCGATCGCGTGTTGAATCTTCATCCGGCGTTGCTGCCTTCTTTCAAAGGTGCGCATGCGATACAGGATGCTTGGGATGCGGGCGTGAAGATCACAGGTGTCACCGTGCATTTGGCCAACGAGGATTACGATAAGGGGCCGATCATAGCGCAGCGTGCTGTCGAGGTTCGTGAAGATGATACGATCGACTCGTTGGAAGCCAAGATCCATGAGGTGGAGCATGTCCTTTATCCTTGGGTGCTAAGGGCTTTTGCGGAGGGTCGCGTTTCGATGGATGCGGATCGCAAGATTCAGGTAAGGAGACCAGCTATATGAAAAAGGAAACGCTTGAGCAGATAGTGACCGACTTGAAGGCCGGCAAGACTCCTAGCCTTTCCGTAGAGGAGTTCACGGCTTTCTCGCCTGAGGCAACGGCGGGCAACGAGCATCTTTCTCCGGCGGATCTTGAAGCTATCGCAAGATCGCTCGGACAGGCCGACATTCCAACGTTCGAGCGGGCTATCCAAGCGATGGATGAGGGCGATCTGGCTTGGTTAGGATTCAAGATCGTTTACGATCCTGCTGAGGCGCAGGCCAATACGGATAATGAGGTCACGAAGAAATACGGGGACGTGGGTTCTGCGGATGGCGAGAGCATGGTGTTCTTCTGCAACGATGCAAAGGAGATCGTTTCTCCGCGCGAACCTTCTCCGCGGGATATCTTCCAGATGAAAGATGTCACTCGTGGCCCATCGATGCACAATGAGCAGTTCGAGGGTCTCACGTGGGCTAGCGAGCCCCTCTTCGGAAAGACGCGAGTTTGGCTGCTTGGGGCAAGCGATGTTGCGGTAGAGCTTGCGAAGCTTGCCGATCATGTGGGTTTTCACGTTATCGCGGTGGACTACGATCCGGCGTATATCAACGAGGAGCGTTTTCCGGAAGTGGAGCGCATCTTGCTTCATGGCGGCAACTTCGATGAGCTGGCGAACATGCCTGCGCGCCCGGAGGATTATGTTTGCGTGCTTACACGCGGGCATATGTTCGATCCGCAGGGATGCATTTGGGCTTGCGAGAACGATGTTCACTATGTTGGGATGATGGGATGCGCGGGCAAGAATTCCACAGTTCACGATCTTGTGATCGATGCCGGCATAACCGAAGAGGATTGGGATAGGATCAAGCGGCCGATCGGGTTGAAGTTCGGGGCGAAGACCCCGGCCGAGCTGGCTATCGCCATCGTGGCAGAACTGATCGATGTGCGCTATAACGAGCGCTACAGTCAGGCTGCTCGCGAGAAACATGAGAAGTCGCTAGGACGATAGGTTTATATTCCGATGCCCGCGTGATCTTGCGGTACAACATAAGTTCTTTGCGCTTTGAGTTATTATTGAAGCCGGTGGCAGATTCGAACAAAACCTTATGAGGAAAGGTGTGGGAATGGGAGATCCGAAGATCAAAAGAGTGCTCATGTCCGTTACAGATAAGACGGGCATCGTGGATTTTGCACGGGCGCTGTCCGAGGAGTTCGGTGCAGAGATCATCTCGACGGGTGGAACTGCAAAGGTGATAGCCGAGGCTGGAATCCCTGTTACGCCTATCGATGAGGTGACTCAATTCCCAGAGATGATGGATGGTCGCGTGAAGACGCTTCATCCGCGTGTTCATGGTGGCCTTCTTGCAAAGCGTGATAACGATTCGCACATGGCTCAGGCGGCAGAGCATGGCATCGAGATGATCGACATGGTCGTCGTGAACCTTTATGCGTTCCAGAAAACCGTCGATTCAGGTGCCGATTTCGCAACATGCATCGAGAACATCGATATCGGAGGACCTTCCATGCTTCGTTCTGCTGCGAAGAACTTCGCCAGCGTTACGGTGGTAACAGATCCTGATGCATACGGCGATATCCTAGGCGAGATGCGCAAGATGGGTGGTTGCACCAGCTATGGCACACGTCAGGCGTTGGCGTTGCAAGTGTTCGCCACTACCGCTGCCTATGATGGCGCTATCGCACGCTGGATGTGCGCGCAGCTTGCCGGCGGCGCTGACGATTTCGCGCCTGCGGTGGAGCTCGGGCTCTCCAAGAAGCAGGATCTTCGCTATGGCGAGAATCCGCATCAGGCGGCGGCGTTCTACACGCGCGATGATTATCCGAATGCCGAAACAACGCTCGCACATGCACAGCAATTGCAGGGCAAGGAACTTTCCTATAACAACTATCTCGATCTGGATGCAGCTTGGGCGGCTGTTCGCGAGTTCCAGGATCCGGCTTGTGTGATCGTGAAGCACCTGACCCCGTGCGGCGTTTGCGTGGACAGCGATGTCACGACTGCTTACAAGCGTGCGCACGAATGCGATCCGGTTTCCGCTTATGGTGGAGTAATGGCGTTCAATCGCGAAGTCACGGGCGAAACCGTGGCGGCGATCTTCGATAACAAGCAATTCGTGGAGGCCATCATCGCTCCATCGTTCGATGAGAGTGCGCTCGAGATGTATTCGAGCAAGCCGAACTGTCGTTTGATGGCAACAGGCGGCGTGAATGCGCCGGGCGAGGCCGTGGAATATCGAAGCGTTGAAGGTGGTCTGTTGGCGCAGATCAGCGACTCTGTGACCGAGGGGGTTGACACCTTCGAAGTTGCAGGCGATGTGACGCCTACGCCCGAGCAGATGGAAGAACTGCTGTTCGCATGGCGGGCAGTGAAATCCGTGAAGTCAAACGCCATCCTGATCGCTAAGGATAACGCAAGCGTTGGCGCTGGTGGCGGTCAGCCGAATCGTGTGAATTCAGCGCGCATAGCTGTGGAGCAGGCGGGAGATAAGGCTAAGGGCGCAGTGGCTGCAAGCGATGCATTCTTCCCGTTCCGTGATGGATTCGATGTGCTTGCTGATGCGGGTGTTGTAGCCGTCATCGAGCCTGGCGGATCGATCCGTGATGAAGAGGTCATCCAAGCAGCCAACGAGAAAGGTGTTGCGCTCGTCTTCACAGGTCATAGGCATTTCAGACATTAATATGATCTCGCGTAGTGGGCGATCCATTCGACTTCGTTCGCATTCGCTCACTACGCTCAGGATGACGATCTTATGGTAAAGCCTTCGGCTTTGCTTTTATTGTCTTGATCGCCCACATCATGCAATCGGGCCGAAGGTATCCTTTTTCGATTTGCTCTGAACACCATATTTCATATGCTTTCGTAAGAAAGCAATATATGAATGCATGAGGGAGCGAACCGCTGATGCGCAAGCATCGAGAGTGAGCGCCAAATACGAAAAGGGATGCTTTCACCCGCTGCTTCCTTCCATTATCCAGGCAATAGCCGTATTGCTATAATTAGAGGTCATAAGCGAATTGCTTATCGGATCGTCTGGAGGAAATCGTGAAGAAAGCCCTGCTGCTCGTTCTTGGGATCATAGCAGTATGCTTTTTGATCGCGAACGCCGACTATCTTTCCGACTTCCTGAACACCATGATGACGGGCGCGCTCGTGCCCATCATCATTTCGATAATCCTCATGATCGGACGTCATCTTGTGCAGGCGGAATCGTACAATGCGGCGTTCGATGCCGTTGGCCACAAAACGGGCTTCTGGCACAATGTCGTGCTTATCTTCTCGCTCGTATTCATCAACACATTCTGCCTGTTCAGCGGCGCGACCGGTGTGGCATTCATCATCGATGACGCTCATCGCGAAGGCTGTGATGCGGGTCAGTCCACAGGCGGTGCCATCCTTTCGCAGATCGGTTATTTCGCTGCGGTGTTCGTGATCTCGGTGATCGGATTTCTGACCATGTGGATCTCAGGTCACATGAACACGCTCTTTCTCATCGGCGGTTTGGCGCTAGCTGGAGTTCTCGTTGTGCTCTCGAGCCTTTTCTTCATCGGACATTTCAAGCCGAGAGTTCTTTATCGGGTATTCCTCATTCTCGAGAAGATCATCAATAAGGTGATCGGCGTATTCAAGAAATCCCTAAAACCTGGTTGGGGTCGCAATATGGCGCACTCGTTCGTGGATACATCGAACCTATTGGCGAAGAATCCGCAAGGGTCGATCATCACGGTTGCTTACGCGTCTTTTTCTGCGATCCTCAATATGGCTTGCCTTGTGGCGATCGGTTATGCATTCGGGTTCGAGAACGTGGAGGCTCTCGTGGCGGCGTTTGCTGTGTCAGCCATTTCGGTGATCCTGAGCCCAACGCCGCAGGGTGTTGGCGTTGTCGAAGCCATGATCGTGGCCATACTTACGGCTTACGGCTGTTCGGTTGCGACCGCTGCAGCAATCGCGCTGGTGTACCGCGGGATCATGTTCTGGATCCCGTTCTGCATAGGAGCTGTGATGCTCTCGCAATCCGGCTTCTTCAAATCGAAGAAATCGGATACGGTAAAGCAGAAACATAAGGATATCGCGTGGATATCCGGTACGCTCGTGTTCATCATCGGCGCCGTGAATGTCGGGTGTGTCTTCAACCCCAGCCTATTCACGCCATATACGATGCTGACTTCTTGGATCGACATGAGCTCGCTCATGGTGGGGATCCCGCTGATCTTGAGCTCCATCTTCCTGATGATCTGTTCGGTCGGCCTTGTGATGAGGTTTCGTACCGCGTGGGCACTAACCATCAGCGCGCTCGTGCTCATCGCCGGATCAGAGTTTCTGTTCCAAGGCACTTGGCAGGTGGGAGTCGCGGGAATCATTCTCATCTTCTGGTTGTTCTGGAAGCGTGCGGCATTCGATAGGCCGTTCTCATACGAGGCCGTGAAGGGTGACTTCGAAGCATGGAAGGCAAAGCGAGAGAGGAAGCGTGCGAGCAATGAGAAGTCGCACGAATGGGTCGCTAAAAAAGTTGCGGCTGATGAGACGCGTGAAGAAAAAGAGCTGCGCGATGGGACTTTGTTGAAAGATGATGGCGATAGGGAGAGCAAGGCCGAAATCGATCTCGAGGTCGAGGATGATGACGAATCCGATAAACCGGACATCTCAGGCTGGGAAGAGCAGGCGAAACGCGGGAGAAACATCGGCGAGGAGTACATGGCGAAGCGCAAAGCCCAGATCACTGAATAAGCGAAGGAATGCGATTTTGCCCGATCTCGCAATGGAGTAGTTCATGCTCTTGAAGAGCGTGACAATATCAGTTCAGATTGATTCGATTGTGTGGTAGAATTACGAACGCTATCCACATTGTTGGTAGCGCGAGTCGGGTTGTGGCTCAGTTTGGTAGAGCGCTGCGTTCGGGACGCAGAGGTCGCAGGTTCAAATCCTGTCAACCCGACCATTTGAATCACAGGCCACCGAAAGGTGGCTTTTTTGATTCAATAGGGCAGTTGGCACTCCTGCGAAGCAGGAATGAGCGAAGCGAAGGATCCAATGGGTGTAAGACTTGGATTGGCAAAGGCTGCGAGCGCGATCTTGACTTGGGGGTTGCGTCATATTGCCCGACGTCCGGCTGCGAACACACCCGGGCTTGTGGCGTTGCGTATCGATCCTGATGTCATCGAAGAATTACGCCATCGCATGCATCAAGGTTCCATCATCGTGGTCGGTACGAATGGAAAAACCACGGTAACCAACCTTCTGGCGAACATTTTGGAAGAGCAGGGTTTCAGCGTTCTGTGCAATCGTACAGGAGCGAATCTGAATTCAGGCATCGCATCTGCGCTTCTCCAGAGCAAAGGTGCCGACTGGGGTGTTCTTGAGTGCGATGAGCTTTGGTCGGCGAAGATCGTTCCGCAGTTGAAGCCGACTTACTTCCTGTTGCTGAACCTTTTTCGTGATCAGTTGGATCGTTGCGGTGAGATCGATCATATTCAGGATGCCATCGTGTCGGGATTGGTAGCCTCGCCTGCGACCACTCTCATATACAATGCCGATGATCCTTTATGTGAAATGGTGGCCAAGCGTGTTCGCGAAGAACGCGCGGCAGCCTCTTCTGCGTGTGACGAAGGGTCTGCGTGTGACGAAGGGTCAGGCTCAATGTCATCATCTTGTCAAAACCTTATTCCGTTCGGCACGTTAGAGTCGATGGGACTTGAGCAGAATAAGGTTTCCGACGCTACCATGTGCCAGCAATGCCTTCATATGTTCGACTATGAGTACCGCCAATACGGCCAGTTGGGCGCTTACTCTTGCCCGCAATGTGGGTTCTCGCGCTCGGCTTTGAAGTTTGCGGCAAGAAACATCCACCTTGTTCCCGGCAACCTTGAGTTCGACGTGGTTGAGGAGAAGGCTGCCCTAGAAACCCCGGTTCTCCATGTGCAAACAAAGCTCAACGGCACATATATGGTGTACAACATGCTGGCTGTCAGCTCGGCGGCGATCACAATAGGATGCTCGGCGCAGAGCATCTCACGCGCCATCTCATCGTTCGATCCGAAGAACGGGCGTCTTCAGGAATACTGCATTCGCGGACATCGTACGCTTCTCAATCTGGCGAAGAATCCTACAGGTTTCAATCAGAATCTTCGTATCGTTGCGGCTGATCGCGAGCCGAAAGCAGCAGCGTTCTTCATCAACACGCAGGTTGTGGATGGATTCGATGTTTCCTGGATATGGGACATCGATTTCGAGGAGCTCGTGCGACAACCTGATATTCGGGTCTTTGCAGGCGGCGGTCGCAAGAATGATCTGCAGGTGCGGTTGAAATATGCCGGTGTGAATGCGGAACTTGTTGATAGCATCGAGGAGGTATTCGACGTCATCGCAAAGGACGGATCGCTGCCAAACGATGCACCGGTCTACGCCATTGCGAACTATACGGCACTTCCTCCTGTGAAGCATAAGCTGGATAAGATGGCAGAACAAAATGAGGGTGAAGCTTGTGAAACAGACACCGAGTGCGTCAAAGGAGGCAAAGGGTCACATCTAATGACTCATTCTGGTGACAGTGTGACAGGTGTTGGTGACATTGAGCGTGACCCTTTGTCACTGTCACCTTTGTCGCCTGGATCAAACGGTGACATTGAGCCTGACCTTTTGTCACCTTTGTCACAAAGCACGCCTGTGGTCATAGCGCATATGCTTCCCGACCTTCTGAATCTCTATGGCGATGGCGGCAACGTACGCGTGCTCGAACAGCGGCTCAAATGGCGTGGTATCCCAGTGGAGGTAAAACGCATCCACTACGGTGAGACGGTGGATCTTGACACGGTCGATCTGGTGGTGCTCGGCGGTTCGCCCGATAAGGAACAGCGTCTGGCATCCGAAGAGCTGCGCAAGATCCGCGATGATCTTGCGCGTTATGTCGATGAGGGCGGACCACTCCTCGCGATCTGCGGTAGCTATCAGATGCTCGGACGCGTGTGGCTTCTTGATGGTGAAGAGGTTCCGGGTCTCGACATCCTTGCGATCGAGACGCGTCGCCCCGGTGCGTCCACCGATCGTCTTATCAGCGATATCGCGCTTGAGGTTCCATTCTCCGAGCAACCGGTGATCGGTTTCGAGAATCATGCCGGGCGCACTTATCTCGATGAAGGCGTTCACCCCTTCGGGCTTGTTGTGTCTGAAGAAGGTGTTGGCAACAACGAGGATGGATCACCTGAGCAATATGCTGATGGAGTTCTGTACAAGGGCGTGATAGGCACTTATCTACATGGGCCTTTGCTTTCGAAGAATCCCGAGGTGGCCGACCATCTTTTAGCTGAAGCGCTCGAGCGCAAAGCGAAACGCGAGGGCACGCAGCCGATACAGCTTCAGCCGTTGGGCGATTCCGAAGAGTTGGCAGCGAATCGGTTCATGGCGCGCACGTGGTCGCTTTAGGAGACGTAGATGTTGCGTATCGATATCGTGGCAGTCGGTCGATTGAAGGAGCGGTTTTGGCGCGAAGCGTGCGAGGAATACCTTAAGAGACTGAAACCGTACGCCCAGGTTCGCATTATAGAGATCGCAGACATCGATCCGTCCGGTGCAGGCGGAGTGAAGGATGCTCTGAAGCGCGAAGGCGATGCGATCCTCAAGGCTGTCCCCGAGAAGAGCACGGTGATCCTACTCGATATCCAAGGAAGAGCGGTTTCCAGCGAGGAGATGGCGCAAAGCATCGAACGATGGAGCGTCGAAGGTGTGAGCGACATTGCCTTCGTGATCGGTGGATCGCATGGGGTAAGCGAAGAAGTGCGAGCGCGCGCCGATGCGCGATGGTCGTTCGGACGCATAACGATGCCGCATAATCTTGCGCGCGTGGTGTTGATCGAGCAGGTATATCGTGCATTCAAGATCATTCGCCACGAGCCGTATCATAAGTAATTCCGATCGGAATAGAGGACAAAATGAGATTCATATCTTGGAATGTAAATGGGATAAGGGCGGTTCTCAAGAAGGACTTCCTTGAAACCTTCGGCGAATTCGATGCGGACATCTTCGCCATCCAAGAGACCAAATGCCAGCCCGATCAGGTCGAGATCGATCTTCCAGGTTACCATCAATTCTGGTCATCGGCCGAGCGCAAAGGCTATTCGGGAACGGCGGTGTTCTCCAAGGAGGAACCGCTGCAGGTGATCCGTGGTCTTGGTGATGAATATCTCGATACCGAAGGACGCATAACAGCGCTCGAATTCGAGAATTTTTGGTTCGTTAACGTATATACCCCGAATGCGCAAAACGAATTGGCTCGCATCGATCATCGCATGCAATGGGATGATGCTTTTCGTGAGTTCTGCGTCGGTCTGGAGCAGGGAATATGTCCTGATGGGGAGGCATGTGAGCCCAAGCCTGTCGTGATATGCGGCGATCTCAATGTGGCGCATAACGATATCGATCTTAAGAATCCCGATAGGAATCGCGGGAATGCGGGGTTCTCGGATGAGGAACGCGGCAAATTCGGCGAGCTGCTCGATGCGGGTTTTGTCGATACGTTCCGTTTTCTTCACCCGGATATGGAAGGCGCGTATTCGTGGTGGAGCTACAGGTTCAAAGCGCGTGATACGAACGCCGGTTGGCGCATAGATTATTTCCTTGTTAGCGAATCTCTCGCGGATAAGATCGAGAGCGCATCGATATATAGCGAGGTGTTCGGCAGCGACCATTGTCCTGTGGGGTTGGAGCTATGTATTCCGAAAGCCTAAGACGGCTTTCGGAATGAATTGACGCTGCGCGCCATCCCAGCGGTTCATCTTTACGTTCCAAGCACTCCTCGAGTAACAAAGTACACTTCGTCGTGCTTTCACGCAAATCTGAACTGCTGGATATGTCGCTCGCTATCTTTGCGGCGTCTTGATGCTTTAGTATTATTGTTGATTTCTAGTTGAGGATGATGTTGGTTGCTCATCCATGTTTCACGTTTTGTAATGTATTGGTCTGTTATCAACGTATAATGTTACGGATATAAATCATCGATGGTCGTTTCTATGGAGAAGCATTCATGGACAAGAGCAAGATAGAAGAGGGCGTTCGCCTTATCCTTGAGGGTATAGGCGAGGATCCTGACCGCGAAGGGTTGCAGAAGACCCCTGCTCGCGTTGCGCGCATGTATGAAGAGGTCTTCGCAGGCATGACGGAGGATCCTTCGCGTCATTTCGAGACAACATTCGACGAGCACCACCAAGAGATGATCATTGAAACGAACATCCCGTTCTATTCCATGTGCGAGCATCATCTGGTTCCGTTCTTCGGACATGCGCATGTGGCTTACATCCCCGCTGTTGATGGTCGGATCTGCGGGATCTCCAAGCTTGCACGATTGGTTGACGCATTCGCGAAACGGCCACAGGTACAAGAGCGATTGACATCTCAGATTGCAGATACATTGGTAGAGGAGCTTCATCCCCAAGGAGCGCTCGTCGTGCTCGAAGCAGAGCATCTTTGCATGAGCATGCGTGGCGTAAAGAAGCCGGGAACCCGCACGATAACGAGCGCGGTTCGCGGATCATTCCAAAAGAGCAAAGCCACCAGAGATGAAGCGTTAAGCCTGATCTTTAGGAAGTAGAGAG
>CAYXZC010000005.1:0-53554 GCA_964469815.1 uncultured Eggerthellaceae bacterium
CCTCTTTACGCAGCCGGGGATTACCCTTGTATCACAAAACGAGGTGCAAGGCAGACATAAATGTCTGCACTACGAAACAACCTGTAAGTGTATTCACGTGAGATCGTCCTGTGAGCACATCGCAGCGCAGATCTTTAGATCTGCTTGATATAGGTTCGGCAATGCAACAGGCAGATGCAAAGCATCTGCACTACGGGAAAACATGTCATTATCCCCGTCCCTCTGACATGAAACAGATCGGAGCGACACGCATCTGGCATTCTTGATCATTATCTGTCATACTCTGTCATACACAAGGAAAATGTTGAGTTCATGTTGTGATCAGGTCCGCAAGCAATTGAGAAGGTTGCCCAATGAAGAAAGCATTCATAACGATCGGCGTATTTGCGCTATTCGCGGTGCTCGTGGTGGTTGCGGGCATCGTGGCCGATCCAACAACCGCGGTCCATGCGATAGCGCCGGATTCGCCTTGTCCTGTAACCGGATGTGCCTCCGGAGAATGCCATGGTTTCGACAATGTCCCTCAACCTGACGGCATCCATGAGATGGTGTGCCCGGAAGCGGGTTGCGCTTCGACCGAGTGCCATGCGTGGGACTCCCTCATCGGGCGATACCATCAGGCAAGCGATGCCAGCTTGAACGTATGGATACTCATGCCGGTAGCGCTTGTGATAGGACTCATAGTGATGATGCGGGCGCTCTCTAAGAAAGGCTCCGATTCATTCGATTCCTCTTCTGGGGATATGATGAACAACAATGAGGTGCATGATGAATAAGCATATTGTTTTCGACATTGTCATGCTCGTTGTCTATCTGACCGCTGCATTCCCTGCGATCACGGGCATTCCTGCCCACGAATGGATCAGCATCGTTGCGACCGTTTTACTGGTGGCGCATTGTGCGGTTCGCGGGATCTTCGGGATCGGCATGAAGACAGGAATGCCTGCCTTGCGTGCAGCCAGGATCGTCCTAAATGTGCTCATCGCGCTCGCACTTGCTGCCTGTGCAGTTTCAGGGATCATGATCTCAGGCACGGTGCTTCCGACCTTCGGTGTATTCGCAACTGGGTACTATTTCTGGGATCCACTGCATGCTCTTTCAGCGAAGATACTGCTGGCTTTGCTTTTGATCCATCTGGTTTTGAACGGACGTGCCGTATTGATCATGTTTCAGAGAACCACCAGAGGATCCAGAACGGAAAAAGTTGATGTCTGAGATCGGAATCATCCTGCTAAGCGTCGGATTCGTGGCTGCGGTGACGGCGGTCATGTGTGCCGTTGCGGCGTGGTGTCTACAAAAGAGCGGCGACTCAAGAGCGAAGCGGGTTTGGAGAGTTAGCAGCACTGCTTCGCTGCTTTCTGCGGGCGTGCTTACGATGGCGGTGATCCTTCTCGCGTGGTGCTTTTCGAGCGGTGACCTTTCCCTTCTGTACGTTGCATACAGCCATCCGCAAGAGGGGAGCGCCGAGCGATGGCTTTCGCGTATTTCCGCGATCTGGGCTGGTAAGAGCGGTAGCTTGCTCGTTTGGGCGTGGCTTGTTTCTGTCTGGGCATGCCCGATCGGGATCCGGGCCGCCCGAAAAGGCTCTTGTTTCGAGGGAGCAGCATCAGGAGTGGTGAGCATAGTACTTGTTTGCCTGATAGGAATGATGCTGTTCTCCTCTGATAATATGCCGTTTTGGCCTACTCCTGCAGAGCTGTTGGATGAATCGGGAAACCTTGTGGCGGCCGCTTCCGGGTGGGGGATAAGCTCCACGCTCGATCATTGGGCGATGGATATACATCCTTTCATGCTCCTTGCAGGCTACGCGGGATTCACTATTCCGTTTGCCTTGTCCGTTTCATTCGTGCTCGGATGCGGAGAGGAGCAAGCATGGCGAAAGAGCACATCGTGCACGGTTTTTCTGGCGTGGGCATTCATGACAAGCGCGATCGTGCTTGGTGCGGTATGGGCGAATTCGACACCAGGATGGTCGGGCTATTGGAGTTGGGATGCGGTCGAAACCGCAAGTCTGGCTCCTTGGCTCATGGGAGCCGCCGCTATTATCTCGTTTATTATTGGTAAGCGGCATTGTCGTGCGTTGAAATGCGCAGCGCTCTTTTCGGCACTTGCGTTTGCAGGAGTCATGCTCTGCGCTTTCGTAACAAGGTCGGGTGTGATCGCGACGATCCATGGATATGCGGGCGATTCCGCTTCCGCGTGGATGTTTGCGATAATGTCCATAGCGTCAATGATCATTGCTGTTGTTGTTTGGAGTCGTATCAGAGTATGTCGGGATGTGGGAAAAGTGAATGCTTGCCGACACGTCGACGCAACTTGACACGCTTTTTTGAGTAGAGATAGGAGAGCAACATGGTCGAGAATATGGATGCGAACGCATGGCAGGCACGCGCTGCGCTTTGCGAGCTGTTGGCGTTGAGCTTCCGGTATCCGGATAACGTGCTTGCGGAAGTGGTTGCAAGTGGTGAATGGGTCGAAGCGGCTGAAGAGATCGCAGGGATCGTTGGCGTTGAATGGGATGCGAATGCAGCCGAAAAGCCGGAAGAGACTGTCGATGCCGAAGAGCTGCTTCATGCGCTTCGCGCGGAGGCGACTCATCTTTTCGTGGGATCGCCCGAGCCGGAGGTTTCCCCTTATGAAGGTGTTTGGCGTGCGGCCGATGACGGTGTGGATGCGCTTTTATTCGTGAATCCTCATTCGATGGAAGTGGAGCGTTTCTGCAAGGCTTGCGGGCTTGGACGCCCGGAAGGGACGAACGAGCCGCTCGATCATGTGGCGACCGAGTTGGAACTGCTGGAGTACCTGGCGGCTCGCACTGCTGCGGATGCGGCGGGCGAAGGCGAGGACGATTCAGACAACGATGCCGATGCCGAGGACATCATGGTGGCATCGGCCGACCTTCCCGGAGGCTCTGCTGTGGCAGCTTTTGATATGTTCATGATCTCCCATGTGCAGCTTTGGATGCCACGGTTCGCTGCGAAGGTGCAAGAGGAATCGCGGATACCGTTCTACAAGACGGCAGGTCAGCTGTTGGAACGATCCCTGAAAGCGTTGGTCTGACGGATCGGCCGAACTTCTTGCGCCAAAGGTGTGCCAAAGGGTGCCAAAGGGTGCCAAAGGGTGCCAAAGGGACGGGGTATTTGACATGAAACGTGTCAAATAATCATGTCAAAGGGACGGGGATAATGACATTTTGTGGACGCAGACGCACGTTTCATGTCAAATACCCCGTCCCTTTGGCACCCTTTGGCACCCCTTTGGCACGATTCGCGGCAATCCAACGATTACTTCGTCACATCGACATCCTTGAAGATATCGGTGAAACCTTCACTGAACGAGCTCGGGACAACGACCGTTCCCTTGCCGCCGAGCGCCGCTTCGCTTACCAGATGCATGATGCGCAGCCGCATTACGTCCTCATCATCGGCATAGGATTCCTTGAGCTCATTGATGATGTCGAATATATCCTGCTCGGCCTCCATCAGGATTATGCGCGACTTCTTGCGTTGCTCCGCCTGAGCTTCAAGGGACATCGTATCTTGCAGCTCTTTGGGAATGAGAATGTCGCGTACCTCA
Organism: uncultured Eggerthellaceae bacterium; assembly: GCA_964469815.1. GTDB lineage: Bacteria > Actinomycetota > Coriobacteriia > Coriobacteriales > Eggerthellaceae > MGBC163016. The sequence goes on from CAYXZC010000005.1 coordinate 3,577, forward strand.
ACGGACAGGATCGTCACACCCCACGGTGCGACCTTCTCCTCAAGAACGCGTTTCAGTTCCCTATCCAGCTGGTCGCGTCTGATCGCCACCTCTGCCGCGCTCGCTCGACCGATGGCATCGCGAAGAGCTGTCTGAGCCGACAGTTCGACCGCCTTCGTGAAGTCGCCGACCTCAAGGCATGCCGCCTTCGCATCCCAAACATGCCAGAAGAGCACCGCGTTAACATCCAGAGGAACGAGGTCGGCCGTAAGCGTCTCTTCCGCGCCGAAGTTGGTTACGCGCGTACGCGTGTCGATCCGCATGGTGTTGCTCTCGATGAAGGGGAACGTCCAGAACATTCCCGGACCCGAAACACGGTTGAACTTGCCCAGTCTGAGCACGACGACACGTTCCCATTGTTGTGCGATATGGCAAGCCATGCATGCCAGGATGGCTGCAACTGCTGCAAAAAGCACCACCAAAAGCGATATCTCTCCGGCGATCATCCAGCCAATCATCCCAACGATCAAAAAAACCACGATGAATACGAACGCTGTGAACGCCACGATGCCGATGTTGGATGCACGCTCGCCGATGATATCGGTATCGGCATACATGCAGGCGCGTTTGCTTGGATCGGCGGATCTATCAAGCATGTTACTGTTTTGCGATTCCGGGGCTACTTTACCGAACATTGCGATCACGCTCCTGTTGCACTGCGCTTCGTCTTCTTGGCATCATTGAATTCGATGATCTTACCACCTGGAACGGCATCTTCTCCGGCATGCTCATGCTCAAAGCGCTGCTTTTTCACATGCCGGCTGACCGCTTTCTCGATATCATCGAAATCCATACCGAGGTCTCTACATGTCATGAGGAACTCATCGATGATCTCTTCGACCTGCCCCAATTCCTCATCGTCGAACTTGCTCGCAACATCTGCGACGAACACACCACGGCCACGTGTTGATTCCAGATATCCATCGGAAACGAGGCTTATGTAGGCTTTGTTCACGGTGTTGTAGTTGATGGAGATCTCGGATGCAAGGCCGCGAACCGTAGGAAGCTTATCGCCGGCTTTGAAGTAACCGGAATTGATCAGGTACGCTATTCGTTGGCGCAGTTGCACCCAAATGGGGATATCGGATGTTTCATCTATCTCGAAAGGGAACATTTAGCCTCCTAAACGATGGGTCGATTATCCGTTCATGGTAAGAGCATCGGGTGAAATGCGGCTATCGCGAACACATAACGCAACACTGCACCGCCGCTTAGCACGGTCAAAGACGATGCAAGCATGATATACATTCTTGATATCGATGTTGCCGGGTAATCGGATCCGGAGCTTATATATAGTGTGGTCGCATTCAATGCCAGTGGCACAACAAGGCCGATTCCCACTATGCCTATCCAGAACAAACCGGCCATATCGCCCCAAATCAATAAGCTGAACGAATCGAATGCTGCCAAAGCCGTCTGGGTCAACCCGTCCGGCGACCAATTCGGATCCATCCCGATTCCGCACATGAGCATCACAAGAGAGATCAGTTCAAGGATGATCGTGATGATGTCCACGACAGCGAACCGGCGGATGACCGATCCGAAATCGGAAACCGCTCTCGATATGACCGCGGAAACATTCGCCAAGGCTATTCCACAGGATAGCGATGACAGGAAGAACAGGGCAACGAGCCAAGCGGAATTCCATAGAGGAACAGCAGGAAGGTTGGCCAGCAAAAGTCCTGTGTAGACCATCACGGCAATGGAGATGAAGGCGAGGATTCCCATCGTAGTTTTGAGAAAGGCCGGTCTTGCCGGAATGGTTCCTAGCCAAAGGAGCATTCCGAACAGGCAAAACAGAAGGCACAGCAAGATTGCCCACGACCCGAACGTTATCAAGGAAGGGCTACTGCTGAACAACAGGGCGAACAGCCTCAAAGGTTGGCCGAGATCGACGAGAAGACAGATCGCTCCAAGGAAGATGGAAAGCATGGCCACGGACAGTCCCATAGCGATGAACTTCGACCAGATGCGCCCGATCTGGCTTCTGAAGCGTTCATGCATGACCTGCGTTAGAAGAGCGCTCTCAGATCGGATGGCGACGATCGAGTACACCAGAGCACAACCGGCGCCGCTTCCGCCGAAGAACAGATAGGCTATCGAAAGATCGCTCAACATGGATACAGATTATCATATGACAATAGGGAATGAAAGGTTCACGTCGGATGCGATGCGTTCGAGACGATCATCCAGGTCGACGCGTAGTGGGCGGCAAACGTCGCTATGCATCATTGCGGCAACTTAAAAAACATTCAATTGGTTGAGCACCAGCAACACAGCAGCGACTATCAAAAATCCGCTGAATATGAAACGAAGAACGGTTTCAGGAACTTTCGTTATGAGTTTTGATCCAACATATGCGCCGGGGATGGATCCGATCGAAACGAAGATACCGGCGATCCAGTTGATGTTGCCGTAGTACGCCTGCAAAACGGTGCCCGATGTGGCGATGATCATGATCGCGATCAATGACGTTCCCGATGTCAAACGCAGCGGAAGGTTCAAAAGCTGCATGAAGAGCGGGATCATTATGAAGCCCCCGCCTACGCCGACATATCCCGACATCACTCCCGCTGTGATGCCTATAGTGGCGCATATGATGACATTGCGCTTCGTTATCAGCTTAGCAGGATCGAATCGAACGGTATCGAGGCTTTCGTTCTCTAGATCTTCTTCGCCCGATGATTTGTTTTCGGTTCTCGAATGTTTCTTCTGTCTATCTCGCTTCAGGCTTTTGATCGCCTTTTGGAACATGGTTATGGATGAATACGCTATCACCAAAGCTGCGGCCACCATGATGGCCCAATCCGGAGAGATGCTTGCAAGCCACACGCCGATAGGGGACGTTATCGCCCCGCCGATGCCGGCGGCAAGCCCAAGGGCGGGAAGACACGTTCTGTTCCGCACATGGGTTATGACCCCTGAAATGGATGTCGGGATGATCGTGAATAGCGAAGTGGCGGTAGCCATGATCGGATCCAATGTGTAGCCAAGCTTGAAAATCGGAACAAAAAGCGTGCCCCCACCGAGACCGAGCATGCCGGATAGAACTCCAACAAGGAGTCCGACTATGATCGATATGGCTGCAAGCAAAAGGATTTCCACTATGATCTCCGAAAAATCCTACGTTTTCCTATCCATATTAAACGACAAGGTTTCAAAGGTAACGAGAATTCAAACACAATAAGTCAGAAAGGCAACTTCATGTCGTTGCGGCTTCCCAAATGATGCGAGGCCTCTATAGTGGAATCATCGAAAAGGGTTCCCACCTCCTCCCTTTTCCTTCTTCTCTTTTGAAACCAGCTCCCCACTGGTTTCGCACACTGGAGCCTCCTCCTTGGCTCCACAACATAGGGATGAGCCTCTCCCCCTAGTGGCCATCCTAACAACCATCAAGAGACGGTCGCAAGACCGTCTCTTGATGTATGGAGGTGAATGAGAACAGCGCTACGTCCTCTGTTCTCTCTTGTTCTCAGATCAGGATCTCATCGTAGCCCTGAGCCTCAATGAAGCCTTTTGGCGTAAGCTTTGGGATCCCAAGCTCTTTGAAAGCGTTCGTATCCCGCGTGATGATCCAATCGACCTTATCGGCCAAAGCTGCGGCAGCAATGATGCCATCTTCATAATCAGGGCGCTCCAATTCAAGGGCATCTTTGCAAACGAGGCCATCAACGCTTGCCACATCAGCGATATCCAGGATAGATTCGACGGCTTCATAAGCTTGTGCGTGACCGTAGGCCTTATCCATCAGGAAGAAGATGTCTTTTAGCGAGGTTCCTACTACCGAGATGTCGATGTATTCGTTGATGCATATCATGACCGCGCCCTTTGAATCGAAGCTGAAAGGTTCGCGATTTGCGATGATATCCAGCCAAACATTCGTATCCACCAAGGCTCTCATCTCAGTGCCTCGTATTCTTTCCATTTGCCGTCATATTGCATATCGCGCAGTGCGTTGTCATCCAAAGAGGAGAAGTCGATGCTGCTCTTTTTCGACTTGTGTATCGAGCACAGTTTCTCCATGGCCGTCTTTCTCTTGCCTTTGCGCATTTCAGCGTCGCTTGAGTCCTTTATGAAAGCAGGAACTTCCCGGGTTTTTGCCAGTTCTTCCCATAGGGATCTGACAGCAGCGCTTACGCTGATGCCGTTTTCGGAAAGGATCTTATCGCCACGTTCCTTAAGAACGCTATCCATTCGAACGTTGAGTACTGTTTGCATCTATCCCTCCCATCATTGCCGAATGACGTATTGGCTAGTGGGATCATATCATATTGCATTACTGTAATGCAATATTGTGAGAGAACGGAATGGGAACAGGGGACGGAACAGTATGTCAAAGGAACAGTATGTCAAAGGGACGGGGATAATGACATGGAATTATTGAGTCAGATCGATTTGTCACCACATGTCATTATCCCCGTCCCTTTGACATACCTTTGACAGACGCTCTACGTCCCCTGTTCTCCTGGCGAGCCCTTACTGCTCCGTTGGCGTTCAAAAATTGTCATATGATAATCCTTGATTGTCATATGACAATCTGTTATAGTCACACCCATGGGAGCGAAGAGCTTTATGGGGGAGATGATTCAAGGGAGAGAATTATCGAGGGGAACACACATTCGCTTCTCTGCAAAAGTCGGTTCATAAGCGTAACGATGTTCATATCGGTAGATCCTTTCGATTTCATCCTCTTCAAAGAGCTCTTCGGAAATGCAGGTGCATTCGACTTAGTTAGAGGAGGAATTATGTCGAAAACGTCTGGTTCATCTGGCGGGATCACCCGTAGGGGATTCCTAAAGGCAGCTGGCGCTTCTGCAGGCGCTCTTGGTCTTGCAGGGGCTGCGAGCATGACAAGCGCTGACGGATGGCTTGCTCCGGCAAAGGCTATCGCCGAACCTGAAGAGCGCAAAGCCCTCATATGCCATCAGTTCCATTGCCTTTCAAGCTGCGGCTTGGAGTGCACGGTTCGCGATGGACGCATGGTTCTGGTAGAGCCGATGGAGCTTGAGGACGGCAAGCGCGGGCAGATCTGCCTTCGCGGTGTGACCGAGGTTCAGCACACCTACACAGCTGACAGGCTTCAAACGCCGATGAAGCGTGTGGGTGAGCGCGGCGAGGGTAAGTTCGTCCAGATCAGCTGGGACGAAGCCATCAAGACCGTTGCCGATGCTATCAAGGACTGCCGAGAGAAGTACGGAGAGGATTCGTTCTTCTATCGTAAGTCCACAGAGGCCTCCGTTGCCCACAACTACGAGTTCTTGGCAAGTCTGCTCAAGGCCGATACCGGTGGTCGTTGGGGTCTCGACCGTGGTCAGGCGAACGGCTCCGACCCGTCCGGGCTCACAGGTGGCGGTCTTTGCCTGAACTCGATATACGACTGGAAGAACGCGGCAACGGTCGTTCATCTGGGCTCGAACCTGATGGAGAGCGCCATGACATGGACACCTGCTTTCTTCGAGGCGAAGAAGGCCGGCACGCACATGATCACTGTCGATTTCCGCTACAGCCCGACCGCGCAAAAATCCAACGAGTGGCTGGCGGTAACGCCTGGAACCGATACGGCTCTGATCCTTGGCGCGATAAACCATATATTGGCGAACAAATGGTATGACGAGGAGTTCATGAAGGCTCATACCTCCATGCCGTATCTGGTCAACAAGTCAACAGGAGAGATACTGGGCAAGATGGCCGTGAAGATCGATCCTGAGGTCAATGAGCCCGTGGTCGATCCGAAAACAGGCGAAACCCTTGAGGTCAAGGTTCCTGTGATCTGGGATGCCGCGACCGGTGGCGCTCGCTATCTCGATGAGGCGGGGCTGACACCTGCGCTCGAGGGAACGTACAACGTTGATGGCAATGAGGTCGTTACGCAATTCGACCTGCTCAAAGAGCAGATGGCAGACTACACTCCACAATGGGCAGCCGAAGTAACCGGTCTTACAGCGGATCAGATAATCGCATTCGCCGACCGCTATGCGAATGCGGGCCCTGCGATCATAAGCTATGGTTTCGGCGGTCCTGACAAGTATGCCAATGCAGATATCCTTGGACATTCCTCGGCTATCCTTGCTGCCATAACGGGCAACTCCGGAAAGCCTGGAACAGGCATCGGTTTCTACGGAATCGGCGGTGCCGGCGCTAGTGCCGAGGCGATCAAATTCTGGGAGATGCCCGAGGAATTCGTTCCGGGAGATTCACCCGTTGCGATGTATGACATGCCATACGAGGATAACAACATCCATTGTGCGCTCACATTCGGTGATGCGTTCACGCTCGAATCCGGAAGTGCCAACAACATGCTCGATTGGGTGAAGACCCTCGATTTCTTCGCGATCTGCGATATCTATCATTCATCGGCTGTGGATTACGCCGACATCGTCTTGCCGGCTTGCTCGAAGTTCGAGAGCGCTGAGGATGTATCCGATGTCCGTACCGGCGCTATCGCACCATATGTGTACCTGAATCAGAAAGTCATCGATCCGCTTTTCGAGGCGAAGGAAGACATCGAGATCGAGCGCTTGATCGCAGCGGAATTCGGTTTGGATAAGTATATGCCGAAGAGCAACGAGGAGCTGGCGAAGTACATGCTCTCCGAGCCGGAAGGCAACATGGAAGGCATGACATACGAGGCGCTCAAAGAGAACGGCGCTATGAAGCTGCTCGATTCCGATGGCATCATCACGGGCGCGGATGCTGTTCCCGATCAGCAGTACTCTACCGATACAGGCCGCATAGAGCTGTATTACGAAAGCCTTATCGAGCACGATCTGGCCTTCCCGCAATACGAGACTCCGCAAGAGTGCTATCGCGAGAATCCGAAGGCGAACGATTATCCGCTCATGTTCGTCCAGGGCAAGAGCCGCTATCGTATCCATGCGTATTACAGCGCTTCGACTTGGTTCCAGGAGTATTTCGGGCCGGTGGTCAACATCAATCCGAAGGATGCAGAGGCGCGCGGCATCTCCAACGATGACGAGGTTCGCATTTGGAACGATCGCGGCGAATTCGTCTGCTACGCGCGAGTCAATGAGTCTGTCATGCCTGGAACGCTCTTCATGGCCGAGACGACTTACAACCACTATTATCCGGAGGGATTCCTGCAAAACGTCACCAACGCATATCGCCAGGAGCGTTGCTATCCGATGATCTTCGGACCGCAGATCCCCTATAACGACACGCTCGTTGAGATGAAGAAAGCGTAGGTGACAGATCATGACAAGACTTGCTCAAGTCATCAATCTTGAGAACTGCATAGGTTGCCAAACCTGCGTGCATTCTTGCAAGATGCAGAACAACGTTCCGATGGGACTTACGTGGAACCGTGTTCTTTCCAATGGCGAAGAGGTGCTCGACGGGGCATCCGGCGAATTCCCGAACCTTTCTCGCACCTATCTTCCGGTTGCCTGCCAGCATTGTCAAAACGCATCGTGCCAACGCGTTTGCCCGACAGGTGCCACATATAAGGACGACAAAGGTCGCGTGCTGGTCGATTACAACAAGTGCATCGGTTGTCGCATGTGCATGGCGGCTTGCCCGTACAACGCGCGTGTGTTCAACTGGCGCGAACCTGTTCGCGATCCTGATTTCAACTACGGCGGCAAAGGGGTTCCGGTGCGTCCGAAGGGCGTGGTCGAGAAATGCACGCTGTGCAAAGAGCGCGCCGAAGAGGGCAAAGAGCCGATGTGCGTGCAGAACTGCCCGACGAAGGCGCGTACCTATGGCGATCTGGACGATCCGAACAGTGAAGTGTCCAGGCTCGTTCGCGAGAACAAGGCCTATGTGCTCCTAGAAGAGCAGGGCAATCAGCCTTCATTGCATTATTTCGATTAGAAGGGACTGAATCACTATGGAACTCTTAAAGAGAAACAAGGTCCTGACCGGTATCCTGGCTGTTCTCGTGATCGCAGGGATCGGATGTTGGATCTATCAACTTGCAACCGGTCTTACAGTGACCGGCATGAACAACGGAACTTCATGGGGTCTATACATCACGAGCTTCATGTTCTTCGTAGGCCTTTCGGCCGGCGGCCTGATCGTGGCCTCCTCGGCGAGCGTCTTCCACATCGAGAAGTACAAGGCCGTGGCGCTTCCGGCTGTTATCCTTTCCACAGTTTGCATCTGCTTGGCAGGCATGTTCGTCCTGATCGACCTTGGAAGCATCCAGAACATCTGGCGTTTGATCGTGGGGCCGAATCCGACATCCCCGCTTCTTTGGGATATCATCGTCATCACCATATATCTTGTCATCAACATCCTCTATCTGGTGAACATGCATAAGGGAAACGATCATACGGTCTCTGTGCTTTCACGATTCGCACTTCCGATAGCGATATTGGTTCACTCCGTTACAGCGTGGATCTTCGGACTGCAGATCTCGATGGAAGGCTGGTACTCAGCCGTTCTGGCACCGATCTTCGTGGCATCGGCCATGGATTCAGGTCTGGGGCTTCTGCTCATCACGTTGGTCATCTTGAATTCGCTGAAGATCTTCGAGACTCCCAAGAAACTGATCTCCAGTTTGGCCGGGCTGATGGCAACTTGCATCGCGGTGGATGCGTTCTTCATCTTCTGCGAGCTTTTGACCATGGCGTATCCGGGAACTGCTGCAGGAAACATCATCCTATCCGAGCTGTTTACAGGTGCAACCGCTCCATTCTTCTGGATCGAGGTCATCGTCGGTCTGGTCGTGCCATTCGTTTTGATGGTATTCGCGAAGAATCGTGATAACACCAAGCTTGTCGTTGTAGCATCAGCTTGCGTGATGCTCGGTGTGTTCTTCAAGCGCATTTGGCTTTTGTTCACATCGTTCATCACTCCTGACATCATGGGCGCACCGGGGATCATCTCGGGATCTTCCGTGGCTGCGCACTCCACCGGGCTTGATTCGTTCGCAGTTTTCAGCTCGTATGCACCGACCGTTGTTGAGATCGTGGTCGTGCTCGGTGTTATCAGTTTGGGGATACTTGCCTTCATGTGGCTTGCGTCCAAGTTGATCGTCGGCGATTCGAATTCTTCTTCGAAGGTATCGGCTGATCCATCTTCCGCTCAGGTCGATGGAGCCCGTGCATAGCGCCTTCTCTCCTGTTCCTGCCCGCTTTCCCTCTAGGCGGGCAGGATTTTTTATGTCAAAGGCATGTCAAAGGGACGGGGCATTATGTCAAAGGGACGGGGATAATGACATGAAACTATGAAGTTAGGTCGAATTGTTCATGTCATTATCCCCGTCCCTTTGACATGCCCGTCCCTTTGACATGCCTTTGACAGACGACTTGCGTCATGGCGATCGTACAAGGTATGCTTTCCCTATCCGATATTAAGGAGGAAATGTGGCTGCTCTTTCTGCTCTTTCCCAAGATGAACTTAACGTGTTGGCCGATGCGTATGCATTCATAGGCAATTCGCTTCTGAAGCCGATGTCGATGACCGAAAGCATCGGATTGGATCCTGGTTTTTGGGAAGCTTTTCCCGATCTTGGAAGCGACGATGTAGCTCGCGCAAAAGCCGATCTTGTGTCCTGGGCAGTTTCGCAGGCTGAAAAGGATCGCGATCAGGCCATCGAGGATGTGTCAGTCGAGTATACGCGACTATTCATCGGTCCTCCGTCACCGGCTGCAGCGCCATGGGAGACGATGTATGGAGAAACATCCGATGGTAGCGAGATAACGGTCGGATTCGGCACGCCAACGTTCCAGATGAGAGAGCTACTCCGCGGTATAGGTCTCGAGCTTTCGAACGAGAACAACCAGTATGAGGATCATATCGGCATTGAGCTGCTCTATTTGAGCGAGCTGTGCCGTAGCGCTGCGAAGACCGAGCCGGGTTCGCCTGAGCGCAATGAAGCTGTATCCAAGATCGAAGGATTCATATCCGAGCATCCCGCTAAGTGGACGGATAGGCTGTGCTCCAAAGTTGGCGAGACGTATCCGGACGGTTATATCGTTCGATTGCTCAAGTTGGCTAAGGCATTTCTCGCGATATAGCGCATTGCGCCCGCAGGTCTACTGGTGTAGTGGGCGGTTTTAACTGCCCACATAAGGTCGAATGGATCACCCTCCATGCATGATTTTAAGACGATCTGAAGGCGCTTTTCTTCCCATATATACTTGTGATATACTTGCTTCATTGATTGGAAGGATCATATCATGGCACAGCTATCTTTATATATGGACGATGTCGCAATGGCACAGCTACGCTCCGATGCCGAAGCCGAAGGAAAATCCATCTCGTCCTATGCGCGCGATGTGCTCGAAAAGCGTCACGAATCTGGTCGTGGTTGGGTGAACGGGTGGCCCCCGGGTTATTTCGAATCTCTTGAGCCTTTGAACTTCGAACTACCAGAAGATCTGCCTCCTGAGCCTATCGCTCCTCTGAATACGGTTTAGGGGTGGTGGTTCATGTATCTATTCGATAGCAACATCTTGATCGATATTTCGAGACACAAATTAGATTCAGCCTATGAGATGCTTATGAAGAGCGATGCGAGTCTTTTCAAGGTTCCTGCTATCGTGCAGGCAGAGCTTCTAGTCGGGGCAGAGAAGAGCAAGCAGCCCGAAGAAGAACGTTTCAAAGTGGAATCTTTACTACTGCCATTCGAGATCGTTCCATTCGATGAAAAATGCGCCGTTCAGTATGCAAAGGTACGCGCCGATCTCGAACGGCGAGGGTTGTCTATAGGAGCTAACGATTGCATGATAGCTGCAACGGCACTGGCTAATTCAGCGGTGCTCGTCACCAACAACGTGGACGAGTTCAAGCGTGTTCCGGGTCTTTCCATCGAATGTTGGGAAGAGGTCGACTTCTAAATGGTAAAATTACCCATGCAAATCTGAAAGCACTCAACGAAGGGGTCTTCAAATGGCAACAATGGACACTATCGTAACCATTCTCAACGACAATCTTGATATCCCGGCTGAAAAGGTAACCGAGGATGCAACATTCGAGTCTCTCGGGATCGATTCGCTCGATATGGCAGAACTCACCTGCACGATCGAGGAAGAGCTCGATATAGACTTCGGCGAGCCGGAAGGCCTTACGACAGTTGGCGAATTGATAGAGTACATCGATTCTCTTTAGTTCCGAAAGCCTAGAACGGCTTTCGGAATGAATTGACGCTGCGGTTCCGACGGGCACCTGTCCTTGCCCCTTGTTTTGACCACATCGTGGCACGAAGGCCACTCGGGTCAAAGGCGGGGCAATTACAGGCACCGGGTCGCGACGCGAAGCTAGTCCCTTTAGGGAAACCTCGCTATCTTTGCGGCTACCTGCCGCTTTTTTATCTTTAGTATGAAATATTGCTACAGGTAATTTGAAAACCAACAAAGAAGGAACCGAAATGAAAACACGCATTACGGAGCTTTTGGGAATCGAGAAGCCGATCATCCAAGGGGCAATGGCTTGGATCGCCGACGCTTCATTGGCATCGGCCGTTAGCGAGGCCGGCGGTCTTGGGATCATCGCCTGTGGGAGCGCTCCGCTTTCTTGGGTGGAGGATCAGGTTCGCGAAGCTCGTGCAAGAACCAGCAAGCCCATCGGCGCGAATATCATGCTCATGAATCCTGAGGCTCCCGAACTTGCGCAGCTCCTCACCGACCTTAAGATCGATGTTGTAACAACAGGCGCCGGCTCTCCGGCTCCCTATATCGAGATGTGGAAATCCGCGGGCATCAAGGTCATCCCTGTCATCGCATCCACGGCGCAAGCCAAGCGGATGGAGCGTGCTGGTGCCGATGCCATCGTGGCAGAAGGCGAAGAGGCTGGCGGCCACATCGGGCAGCTCACCACCATGGCGCTCACCCCGGCAGTTTGCGAAGCGGTCTCGATCCCTGTTATCACAGCCGGTGGAGTAGCCGATGGCCGCGGCATGGCGGCAGCTTTCGCGCTCGGTGCCGAAGGAGTGCAGGTGGGAACCAGATTCCTCACTGCAAAGGAATGCACTGTCAGCGAGAATTACAAGCAGAAGATCATCGAGGCGAAGGATTCCGATACCATCGTTACCGGACGCGGGAGCGGTCATCCGGTTCGCCAGCTGAAGAACCGTTTCTCACGCGAGGCGAAATCGCTCGAGGAGCAACTGGCTGCCGGAAAGATCGACGGCTCCGAGCTCGAACAACTGCTCACCGGATCGCTCAAGCGCGCTGTTGTGGATGGCGATGTGGTGAACGGCTCGATCATGTCCGGCGAAGTGGCCGCGCTCATCAAGGACGAGAAGACCGCGCAGCAGATCGTGGACGATCTTATGGCCGAAGCTGAAGCATGGGGATCTTTGAACCTGCAGCAGATGGCAGAGGCCAACGCCACACGTAGCTGGAAGCAGGCATAGGGCGTCAGGGTGACAATGGGGTCAGGTCGGATTTTCGCGTAGTGCAGATCTTCAGATCTGCCCATCGTTCATCTTCCGATTCTAAGGCATAGAAAGGCTTATCGATGACAACATGGCTTTGCTCCGGGCAAGGAGCGCAAAAACCCGGAATGGGCGCTGATCTTCTCGATATACCCGAGGTTGAAGAAGTCTTCACAGTTATGTCCGATGGGCTTGGTATCGATCTTGTGCGTCTGGCAAAAGAGGGTACCGCAGACGAGATAAACGATACCGAAGCGGCGCAGGCATTGACCATGGCCGTGTCGGTGGGGCTTGGCAAGGCTCTCAAGGCAAAAGGATTCACGCCCGATTCGATCATCGGATTCTCTCTCGGACAGATATCTGCGCTCGTGCTCGCAGATGTGCTCACGCTCGAGGATGCCACTCAGCTTTTGAAGGTGCGTTCACGTTCCATGGCGCAGATATGTGAGGTGAATCCCGGTGGAATGGTGGCGCTCATGGGAGCCTCGCTCGGTGATGCCAAGGAGCTATGTGCGCAAGCATCTGAAGACGATGTTCTTGTTTGTGCGAACCATAATGCACCGGGACAGATAGTCATCTCCGGACACAATCCTGCGCTCGAGCGTGCGCAGGCCATCTGGAAGGAAGCGGGAAAGAAGAGCGTTCGTCTGGCAACATCCGGAGCGTTCCATTCACCGTTGATGGCGCCGGCTGCTCAAGAGGTTGAGAAGTTCTGCTCGAGCATCCAGTTCAACGAGCCGAGCGTCATGCTCATTTGCAACACCGATGCGAAGCCGTTCATTGCTCAGGAAGCTTCCAAGCGGTTGGCAGAGCACGTTCAAAGCGGAGTGATGTTCGAGCAGAGCGTGCGCGCATTGCTCGACAGCGGCGAAACGGATTTTGTGGAAGTAGGATTCGGCGGAGTGTTGGCGAACCTTGTGAAGCGCATCGATCGCGGTACCAACCGCGTATGCATAGGCACTCGCGAAGCATTCGATCAATATACCGAAAGCGAGTAGCAGTATTTCATCGGTGAAAGCGCTCCTTATAATCCTAGTCACAAAAAGATCCTTCACTTCGTTCAGGATGACATCATGTCAGAATCATTCATCACGAACGACCTGAATCTTTTTATAAAATCTATAGAGTTTCATAGCGAAAGGAATACGGACAATATGAGCGACGCAACCAATAAAGTAGCCCTAGTCACGGGCGCGAACCAAGGGATCGGAGCTGCGGTAGCAACGCGTCTTGCAAGTAGCGGGTTCTTCGTTGTGATAAACCATCATTCTGACAATTCGCGGCAGGCAGCAGAAGAGCTCGCCGAAACCCTTGAGCGCGAATACAACGTGGAGACCATGGTCGCGCGGGCCGATGTTTCCAACTTCGATCAAGTCAAAGAGATGGTCGCCTCCATCAAAGAGCGCTTCGGGCGTATCGATGTGCTCGTCAACAACGCTGGCATCACCAGAGACGGCCTGGTCATGCGCATGAGCGAAGAGCAGTTCGACTCCGTTATCGATACCAATCTCGGGGGTGCATTCAACTGCCTTCGTCACGTGGTTCCCATCATGGTGAAGCAGCGCTTCGGTCGCATCATCAACATCTCGAGCGTAGTCGGTGTCTTCGGCAATGCGGGGCAGGTGAACTATTCTGCCTCCAAAGCCGGGATCATCGGCCTTACGAAGTCGGCTGCAAAAGAGCTCGGCGGACGCAACATCACGGTCAATGTGATCGCGCCCGGTTTCATCGAAACTGCGATGACGGCTCAGCTTGACGAGAAGGCCAATGCGGCCTTGACCGACAGGATCGCTCTCAACCGCCTCGGAAAACCGGATGATGTAGCAGCAAGCGTTGCGTTTCTTGCCAGCGATGATGCATCTTATATCACAGGCCAAGTTCTCGGTGTCGATGGCGGCATATCCCTGTGATTCCGCTGATTTTCCGCTATAGTATCTTGTTACGAAGTTTTGCGATCGATGGCGCTGGATGCTCGTCTTTTGGCGCCAAAGCGATGCGAACCGAACCGGATAAGGAATCGGCAAGAATATGACTACAAAGAAATACACAACAGGAAATCCTATCGATCCGAAAAGGGTCGTGATCACGGGAGTCGGCGCTGTGTCCCCTGCGGGCATCGGCGTCGATGCTCTTTATGATGCCGTCATTGAAGGCAAGAACGCCATTTCCGAGCTGGATACCGAAGCGGCTCAGGCGGTCAATGTACACGCCGCCGGTATCGTGAAGGACTTCGACGGAACCGAGCATGGTCTTACGAAGAAGCAGGCGCGCCGTTGGGAGAAATTCGTGCAGTATGCCGCAGTGGCTGCAGACGAGGCAATGGATAGCGCCGGTTTCATCGTCAAGAACGATGAAGGGAAATTCGAGCTTCCGGAAGGCGAGGATCCGACGCGTTTCGCCGTCGTCTTCGGTAGCGGGATCGGCGGTATGGAGATATTCCAGAACGAGTCCATCAAGCTTCACGAGAAGGGCGCGAAAAGGGTCAATCCGCTATTCATTCCGACCATGATCTCCAACATCGCTGCCGGAGAGCTTTCGATCCGTTATGGGCTGAAGGGCGAATGTGCGAACTGTGTAGTTGCGTGCACCACAGGATCGCAATGCATCGGCGAGGCGTTCCGTCTCATTCGCTACGGAGAGGCCGATTGCGTACTTGCCGGTGGAGCGGAAGAATCCATAGTGGACATCTCCATTGCAGGATTCGCGAATCTTGGCGCCCTTACCCACGAAGAGGATCCCAGCAAAGCATCTCGTCCGTTCGATGTGAACCGATCCGGTTTCGTTGCCGGTGAAGGAGCAGGTGCTGTGGTGCTCGAGTCGCTCGAGCACGCCATAGCGCGCGGTGCAGAAGACAAGATCATCGCCGAGATCGTCGGTTTCGGAACATCGGGGGATGCGTATCACATAACCTCGCCCGACCCGTCAGGGGAAGGCATCGTGCGTTGCATGAGAAAAGCTCTCGATATGGCAGGATTCGAGCCGTCGGACATAGGCCATCTGAATGCCCATGGCACATCCACCCCGATCAACGACAAGACGGAATCCGAGGCATTCTGCGCCCTTCAAGGCGTGGAATTCTCCGAGATCCCCGTTACATCCACCAAGGGTCTGACGGGTCATATGCTCGGTGCAGCAGGTGCCGTGGAGGCCATCGTTACCGCGCTTAGCGTACGCGATGAGCTGGTTCCGCCCACCGTTGGCTTCGAAGAGGCCGACCCGGAATGTGCGGTTACCGTATACAAAGAGGTCAAGCGCAACGTGCCACAGAAGGTGGCCATCTCCAATTCGATCGGATTCGGCGGCCATAACGCAACGCTTGCGATAGCTCCGTATACGAGGCAGTAACATTTGGAAAGGACAGAGTCCATGGTCGAGATCACTTTTCCCTGCGATCAAGAAACCGTAAAACAGCTCCTTCCGCATAGGAATCCGTTCTTGTGGGTCACAAGGATCATCGAGTGCACTCCGGGACAGTCCATCATTGCCGAGCTTGATGTGGATCCCGACCTGGATATCTTCAAGGGGCATTTTCCGGGTTATCCGGTCTTTCCGGGCGTGCTCATCATGGAGGCGTTGGCGCAGGCGGCGTGCTGCTGCCTTCTGGCCGATCCTTCACGAGAAAAGACGCTCGGGTATCTAACGGGAATCGACAAGGCGAAATTCCGCGAGCAGGTAAGGCCGGGCGATACCATACAGCTAGAGGCGAAGATCGTGAAGGCGAACCGAAGATTTTGCAAGACCGAGGTTCGGGCAACGAAGGACGGCAAGATCGTCGCCGAGGCGAATCAAAGCTACATAATGGCGCCGGCGGATCAAGGCGGTGCTTCCGAATAGAGCTTTCGGCATAGGGGAATACGGCGGATAAGGCGAAATCTGCCGCGCAAGGCATGAGTGGGGAATGCAACATGGATCCAGATAGATACTACAAATACTCCGATCTCGGAACGATCGATGATCCGAAGGGAAAGAACGTCCGTCTTTCAAGTGCCGGGGTCTCTGGTATCTCCGGGAACGCAGCAGAAGACGCGAGCGTGGATGAGGCCGATTCCGCTTTGCCTTCCGACATAGGAGTGTCGCTTGATCCATCGGATGCGCAAGGGGGCTCCGATGACGTCTCTCTCGTATACACGCTGGGGTTGCTCTCGGTCAAACGTCCGGGTGCGGTGTTGATCGTCGGTTTCGGCAACTTGCTCAGGTCGATCGTTCGAGCTGCTGATTCGGCAGAGGTCTCTCCCATCTACACGACAGGCACCGATGACAAGTTGCGGGCGTTCTCGATAGCGAATGCCGCAACGGTCGTGAGCCTTGGCAGCAAGTTCAACGAAAAGCTGTTCACGAACGATTTTAACATCCTGAAAGCGGCCGGCACATGCAGTGCGAAGACGATCCTTTGGGCACT
Organism: uncultured Eggerthellaceae bacterium; assembly: GCA_964469815.1. Lineage (GTDB taxonomy): Bacteria > Actinomycetota > Coriobacteriia > Coriobacteriales > Eggerthellaceae > MGBC163016. The sequence continues at coordinate 20,355 of CAYXZC010000005.1, forward strand.
CAATACGCCGCCGGATGACCTTTTGCGCCTCGCATGCGAATCGAGGAACATCCTCCTACTCGTTCCCAGTTCGACCGATAGAACCTATCAGCTTTGGGAGCGCGCCGAACCTACGGATGCGGGTCGGACTAGATACGAAGGCCGCATCGACAACATCGAATGGCGGACATGCCCGCATTGCGGTTTGACATACGATATAGCGGATGTCGTTTCCAATGGCTGGAAGTGCCCTACCTGCGAAAAGTTGTATCGCCTGACCTCCGATGAGCGCATAGAGATCACCTTCGATAAGGGCAGCTTCCAGGAATGGGATGCTCATGTCGAAGAGAGCGATCCTCTGGGCTACCCCGATTATGACGCGGTGCTCAAGCGCGCACACGATAGAAGCGGCTATGACGAGGCGGTGCGCTGCGGAGTCGGCAGGATCAAGGGCATCGAAGTCGCATGCGCCATCATGGAATCAACCTTCATCATGGGCTCGATGGGCAGCGTCGTGGGGGAGAAGATCACCCGCATGATCGAGCGAGCCACCGAACAGAAGCTTCCCGTTCTGGTCTTTTGCGCATCGGGCGGAGCTCGCATGCAGGAAGGGCTGGCATCTCTCATGCAGATGGCGAAGACATCAGCTGCTATCGAGGCTCATGATAGGGCGGGTCTTCTCTATATCTCAGTGATAACCGATCCCTGCACGGGAGGCGTTACGGCATCGTTTGCCACGCTGGGGGATATCATCTTGGCAGAGCCTAATGCGCTCATCGGATTTGCTGGCAGGCGCGTGATCCAAGACACCATCAAGCAGGCTCTTCCTGATGATTTCCAGACCGCGGAGTTCGCATTGCAGCATGGTCTGATCGATGCGATCGTCGAGCGCGAGGAATTACGGGGCGTGCTTTCGCAGATCCTTGCCATGCATGTGGAAGCGGAGTCGGGCGAAGGCGTTTCCCAAGGGCAAGTGGAGTTGGTCGCGTCAGATGTTCCCGATCGATCCATAAACTCCGATGGCGAGCTCGTGGTCACGGCTTCTCAAACCGAGGTTGGTGATGCGGGAGAAACTGCTGGGGCGGCTGATGGCAGTGATGGCAACGATTCTTCTTCGAGCGATTCGAAAAGAGGGGATTCTCAAGATGGCTCTCAGGATGGCTCTCAGGACAAGAGCATACCTGCGCGCTTGAAGAGCCTCCGCGAAGGCATCTCAAGCTTGGCGGAGCTGGTGGGCAAGACCGCCCGCGAGCAGACCACCAATGCCGGGCTTTGGTGGGCGCTTCGAAACCAAGGTGTGGCGGATGCTCCCTATATGAAGCCCGCAACTGCACAGAAGATGGGTTCGGGGAAGAATTCGGGCGATGATGGAGCATCGCCGAATCGCGCTTGGGAGTCGGTTCAGCTTGCACGCAATGCCCACAGACCCACATCGCTCTTCTACATTGCGTCTTTGGTGGATGACTTCATCGAGTTCCATGGTGATAGGGCTTATGCCGATGATGGTGCCATAGTTGGCGGGATCGGCAAGATCAACGGGCGCCCTGTGACCATCATCGCTGAGGAGAAGGGTTCCGACCTGAAAGCGCGCATTGCACGGAACTTCGGTTGCCCGCTTCCGGAGGGATACCGAAAGGCTCAGCGTCTGATGAAACAAGCTGACAAATTCGGGCGTCCCATCGTGTGCTTCGTCGACACCCAAGGTGCATTTTGCGGTAAGGAAGCCGAGGAGCGCGGCATGGGCAATGCCATCGCGGAAAGCTTGGCTTTGATGGCCGGACTTAAGGTGCCGGTGGTCAGCGTGGTCATAGGTGAAGGCGGTTCTGGCGGCGCGTTGGCTCTTGCCGTGTCGAATCGTGTCGCCATGCAAGAGAACGCTGTCTATTCGATACTATCGCCCGAGGGATTTGCGAGCATCCTTTGGAAGGATGGATCGCGTGCTGCAGAGGCGGCATCCGTGATGAAGATGAGCGCATCGGATGCGTTCGATATGGGAATGATCGAGGATGTCATCCCTGAAGGGCAGGCTCCAGCGCATGAGAATCCCGATCAGGCGGCTGCGGCAGTATGGCTCTATATCACCAATGCATTGGATGAGCTGTCCGATGTTCCCCCCCAAGAGTTGCGCGAACAGCGGTACAAGCGCTTCCGTGCGTTTTAGCAACTGTTCGAATTAAATATATTTAATTCGAACTACATTCCATTTTGTGACAAGCTATACGTCCGCCTTGCATGTAATAATGCGATGAACATGCTTTCGTCTCGACGCGTCGTCATCGTGAACTAACTCGTGGAAGACCACCACGAGTTAGTTCACGATTCCTTTGGCTTACCCTCGACTCAAGCACGCTCATCGCATTATGCACGACAAGCTATACGTCCGCTTGTCACACACTTGATGCGCGATCTCGCAAAAAACTTTTATCTAGGCAGCCCCATGTCATCCTGAGCAAAGGCGCAAAGCGCCGAAGTCGAAGGATCTTTTGTAAACCGGGAATATGGACACTTGATGCGCGATCTCGCAAAAAACTCTTATCTTGCTTGAAAAGAGATAGAAACATTCGAAAACTACCTTAGAATACAAGGTGTGGATCATCGATTAAGGAGAATCGAATGTCAAAGGTTCAAGAAATCTACGGCGAGCTGGTGTTCGACGAGCACACAATGCAGGAGCGTCTTCCTTCCGCCACCTACAAGCAACTGATGAAGACCATCAAGCAGGGTGAACCGCTTGACATCGATGTCGCAAACGTTGTCGCCCATGCCATGAAGGAATGGGCCATCGAGCTTGGAGCCACTCACTACACACATTGGTTCCAACCGCTTTCCGGCATAACCTCCGAGAAGCATGATAGCTTCATCGATCCGATCGACGATGGACATGCCATCATGAGCTTCTCGGGTAAAGAGCTCATTCAGGGCGAACCTGACGCTTCGTCATTCCCCTCCGGTGGCCTGCGTGCAACTTTCGAAGCTCGCGGCTACACCGCATGGGATCCGACCTCATTCGCATTCATCAAAGATGAGGTGCTTTGCATCCCAACGGCGTTTTGTTCTTACAATGGCGAGGCTCTCGATAAGAAGACGCCGCTGCTGCGTTCGATGAAGGCTGTCGATGAGCAGGCGAACCGCGTGCTCGCGCTCTTCGGCGAACCGCATCAACGCGTTATTACGACCGTGGGTGCCGAGCAGGAATACTTCCTCATCTCCGAGAAGGACTACGAGCGCAGGCTGGATCTTGTGCTAACGGGTCGTACGTTGTTCGGCTATTCGCCTTGCAAGGGGCAAGAGCTTGAAGAGCATTACTTTGGCGCCATTCGCCCAACGGTGAACAACTTCATGAAGGAGCTCGATGACGAGCTTTGGAAGCTTGGCGTTCCGGCGAAGACGAAGCACAACGAGGTGGCTCCGTGCCAGCACGAACTGGCACCGCTGTTCGCGAATGCCAACCGGGCGATCGATCAGAACCTGCTCACAATGGAGGAGATGCGCCTGCTCGCAAGCCATTATGGGCTGGTGTGCCTTGAGCACGAGAAGCCCTTCGAGCATATCAACGGTTCGGGCAAGCATAATAACTGGTCGATAGCCGCGAATGGGAAGAACCTGCTCGATCCGGGCGATGATCCCATGTCCAATCTGCGTTTCCTCGTATTCTTGGCAGGCGTTGTCCAGGCTGTGGACGATTATCAGGAGCTTTTGCGCATGTCCGCTGCAAGCGCAGGCAACGATCATCGCCTTGGAGCCAATGAGGCACCTCCGGCCATCGTTTCCATCTTCATGGGTGATGAGCTCGGCCGCGTGGTGGACGCTCTCATCAGCGACAAGGATTACGAGTCGAAGAAGCGCACCGAGATGGATCTTGGGGTTGCCGAGCTTCCGAACTTCCTGAAGGACAACACCGATCGCAACCGTACAAGCCCGTTCGCATTCACCGGCAACAAATTCGAGTTCAGGATGCCGGGCTCTATGCAGAACCTCTCTGATGCGAATATGATCCTGAATACTGCGATGGCGAAGTCTCTCAAGGAATTCGCCGACATCATGGAAGGCATCAGTCCGGATAAGTTCAACGATGCTGCGCTGGATTACGTGAAGAAGACGCTTCGCGACCATGAGCGCATCATATTCAACGGCGATGGCTATTCCGATGAATGGCCGAAAGAAGCCGAGCGACGCGGGCTTGCGAACAACAAGACCACGGCCGATGCGCTGCCGTGCTTCATCTCCGACAAATCCATCGAGCTCTTCGAGGAGTTCCACGTGCTCGATAAGGCCGAGGTGTTCAGCCGCTATGAGGTGAAGCTCGAGAAATACAACAAGACGATGAACATCGAGATCCGTACGATGAAGCGCCTTGTTCGCAGGGATTATCTGCCGGCGATCAACAGATATGCTGCCGAGATAGCTCACAACATCAGCGAGATCAAGAAGGTTTGTCCGGACGCGAATCTTATCAACCAGGAAAGCAAGCTGGAGGCATTGCTAGAGGGCGCAGCCGTCATCAATGAGCATCTGGGGAAGCTTCATAAGCTGCATTATGAGTCGCTCGAGATTGAAGATCAGCAAGAACGCGCCGATATGAATGCGCATGAGATCATCCCGGTCATGGATGACCTACGTGATGCGGTGGATAACATGGAGATCATCGTTGGACGCGATGCATGGCCTGTTCCGACCTACAACGAAATTCTTTTCTACGCATAATTACGCATGTCGCTTTTCTGCATTGGAGTAGAATGAGATACATCTAAGCTCAGATTCAGAAGGGGATAAAAATGGCAGACATAACAGAGGTCGATTTTATTTGGAAAAACGGGGAATTGGTTCCTTGGGCCGAGGCTACGACCCATGTTCTTTCGCATTCGCTTCATTATGGTTCGGGTGTTTTCGAAGGAATCCGCTGCTATAAGGATCCCGATTCGGATAAGAGCTTCGTGTTCCGCCTTCGCGATCATATGGAGCGCCTTCATCGCAGCGCCAAGATTGCAGCGATCGACCTGCCTTACAGCGTAGATGAGCTTTGCGATGCCACGGTCGAGACCATTCGTGCGAACAAGCTTCCATCTTGTTATATCCGTCCGCTTGTTTATCGTGGCTATGGCGTTATGGGTGTTGACCCAACAGGAGCTCCGACCGATGTGATTATCGCATGCTGGCCATGGGAATCCTATCTTGGTGATGATGCGCTTGAGAACGGTGTGGCTGTAGGAGTTTCTTCCTGGCGCCAGCGTTCGATCAATGCTGTGCCTCCTGCTGTTAAGTCGACTGCAGCTTATTTCAATTCGCTCCTTGCCAAACTAGAGGCGAAAGAGCACGGATACACCGAAGCGGTCATGCTCAATGAAGAGGGAAAGGTCTGCGAGGGCACCGGCGAGAACATCTTCGTTGTTCGTGACGGCATCCTGTCCACGCCTCCTCTGTCCGATGGTGTGCTCGAAGGGGTAACCCGCGATAGTATCATGGTCTTGGCTGATGAGCTTGAGATCCCGGTGATAGAAGAGAGCCTGACACGCAGCGATCTGTATATCGCCGATGAAGTGTTCATGACGGGCTCCGCTGCCGAGCTCACGCCTATCGGGTCGGTGGACAATCGCACGATCGGCAAGCCCGGCGATATCACCCGTAGGTTGCAGGACAGGTTCTTCGAGGTTGTCTATGGACACGACGAGGAGTATGCCGACTGGCTTACTGAGATCTAGTCTACATCTTTAGATATAGATTGAATCTCGATCAGATCTCGATCTTCCCATGGCACGGATCTACACATACGATTCCACTTTGCGTGACGGTGAGCAGGCTGAAGGGATCAGCTTGTCTTTGGAGGACAAACTGCTCATCGTCCGCTGCTTGGATGATTTCGGCATCGATTACATCGAGGGTGGTTTTCCTGCATCGAATCCCAAGGACATAGCCTTTTTCGAGACTGTTGCCGAGATGAATCTTAAGCATGCGCAGATCGCTGCGTTCGGCAACACCTGCAAGAAAGGTGTTTCTGCAAAGGACGACAAAGGCTTGCGCGATCTGCTGGATAGCGGTGCGCCTGTTGTCACCATCGTTGGGAAATCGTGGAATGAGCAGGTCACGCGTGCTTTGCAGACCACGCTTGAAGAGAACCTTCGCATGATCCGCGATTCGGTGGCTTTTCTGAAGGCTTCAGGTAGACGTGTGGTGTTCGATGCGGAGCATTTCTTCGATGGTTACAAGGCTGATCGCGCTTATTCGATGGAATGCATACGGGCGGCTCATGAAGCCGGAGCCGATTCGATCGATCTGTGTGAGACGAATGGCGGGGCTCTTCCCTTTGAAGTGGAGGCCATCGTAGCTGACGTGGTGGCGCAATTCCCCGATCAGGCATTCGGTATCCATTGTCACAACGATTCAGGCTGCGCTGTTGCGAATACGCTAGCGGCTGTTCGTGCGGGTGCTACCGAGGTGCAAGGCACCATGAACGGTATCGGTGAACGTGTTGGCAATACCGACCTTCTGACTGTTATCGCCGACCTTGAGCTTAAGATGGATTGCACGGCCGTTGGGTCTGAGAATCTTAGAAGGCTGACGGAGGTTTCTCGATACATCGGCGAGGTCGTGGGCGTTTCGGTCTCGCCGCATAATCCGTATTCCGGCCGATCGGCTTTCGCGCACAAAGGCGGCTTGCACGCCAGCGCCATCGCACGTTTTCCGCAGGCTTATGAGCATGTATCGCCTGAAGCTGTGGGAAACAACGCCCGCATGGTGGTCAGCGAGCTTGCTGGAAAAGCATCTCTCGTTCAAAAGGCGGCAACGCTCGGGATCGATCTTTCTGAGAATGAAGATGACATACAGACAATACTTGATGACATCAAGAGTCGTGAAGCGCTCGGTTATACCTATGAGGTTGCTGATGCTTCGCTCGCGTTGCTCATCATGCGGCATTTAGGAACCTATGTTCCGGCTTTCACCCTTGAGAGCTTTCGCGTTATAGTCGATGATCGCGAGGATACCGGCGCGCTTGCAAAGGACGCTTTTTCTGAGGCAACGATCAAGATCCATGTAGGGGAGAATCGTTATGTGGCCACAGGCGAAGGTGCCGGTCCGGTGGGTGCGCTCGACAGTGCGCTGCGCATGGCTATCACCGAATCATTTCCGGAGGTGGCCGATATGGAGCTTGTGGATTACAAGGTTCGGCTGCCAGATGAGAGCGAAGGCACGAATGCCCTTACGCGGGTGACCATCACCACATCCGATGGTTGGGGAACCTTCGGTACCGTCGGCGTTTCAGAGAATGTGATCGAGGCATCCTGGAATGCGCTTGTTGAATCCATCGAATACGGATTGATCCGACAGGCGGATAGAGCAGCCAAATGCGGCAACGCTGCGATAACGAATACTTCACAGAGATGTGAATAGAATGCAGTGACTTTCATCTTGTCATCCTGAGCAACGCGCAAAGTACTTGAGCGAAGAAGGATGAAGATGATGTGGGCTATAGCGATTATGGCTTATACCTTGTCGGGATATTCATTTGATATGAATAGAACATATACGACAATGGGGTAAGCCATAATCGCGCCCTATGTTCTGAGCGAGAGTAAAGGACCTTTTTGTATTGCAGGTTTAGAAAGGATATGGATCTACGTATGGCGGATTCCAATGAGATAAGAAGTCCCGAGGTCGACGACCTTTTGCATGTGTTGGCGCAGATGGATGATGAGGATGAGATCTATTCGCTCCTTGAGGATCTGTTCACCATTCGTGAGATCCGTGAAACATCGCAGAGACTGGCGGTGGCGCAACTTCTTGACCAGGGACAGTCATATTCATCGATCGTTTCCAAGACCGGTGCATCTGCTACCACCATTGCACGCGTATCGAAATGCTTGAGCCATGGTGCCGGAGGATATGAGATCGCGTTGGGAATCCTGCAGGATTCGTAGCATCGAACCCAAAGAAGAACCCAAGGGAACCCAAAGGGACGCGCCCAAAGGGACGGGGTAAATGGGTCGCTTTGCTAACAGTTTATATTGATAGTGATAAAGCGACCCATTTACCCCGTCCCTTTGGGCGCGCAATATCCCCGTCCCTTTGGGTTCTTCGTGCAGATCTTTAGATCTGCACAACCCGGTCACGGCTCACCCGATCAGCTTCAGCAGATCTGCCGGTTTCTCGATCATCATGTCAGGTGCCGAATCACCCTCTTTAGGAAAGTCCGTGCGCTTGTGGTATCCCCATGGAACAGCTACTGCGAACAAGCCTGCATTGTGAGCAGCGAGCATATCGCTAGGAGAATCGCCGATATATACCGTGTCGATAGGTGCTGCACCCATCACTTGCATGGCAAGCTCTATCCCTGTTGGGTCGGGCTTTCGCGGACAGGTGGGACTTTCGCCGAGCATGACATCGAACAGGTCGGGCAAGCATTGGTCTATCACAAGATCCACACCCGATTGGAGCTTGTTCGATACTACTCCCAGCTTGCACCCGTGTTCCTTCAGCCGATCGAGCGTTTCCTTCATTCCGGCATATGGAACCGTGTGTTCGTAATAATCGTAGAACTTCTCGTTCCAAAGCTTCATAGCCGCCTCTTCAGCTTCAGGCGATGCGTCTTCAGGAAGCGCTTGGATCATCAACCGACGCACACCGTTACCGACAAACGATAGGATCTCTTCCTGTGTCCGCGTGGGATAGCCAAGCGATTCGAGGATGCCATTGGTCAGAAGAACCAGGTCGGGCAATGTGTCCAAGAGCGTTCCATCCAAATCGAAGATGAAGTTATCGAATGCCCGCGGATGTTCACTGTCAGAATTTTTCTTATTGAGGATACCCATTGCATGACCTTTCGGGAGGGATTTCTTCTAATAGCGATTCTACCCTCATTTCTTTTCATAGATCGATCTCGGCATAATCGATATTGAATTCGGCATGGATCCAATCGAAGAACTGTGCGCAATCGAATGTCGGGATAAGGTCAGATTCGAAATCGGATCCGTTTCTTGTGATTATCGCATCTGCTCCTGAATGCAATGCTGCGTTATATATGAGGTAGTCCTCGGGGTCACCCCATTGGGATGCAAGCATCATGTCTACTTCGCTTGATCCGATGGGCAGGACTCCTATGAATGATCGCAGCCCCCTCAAAGACCTCAAAGCAGAAGGCAACCGCTGCTTTTTTCCTCCATCGGAGAGAATGTATACAAGGTCGGTCATTTGCGATGAGGTAATTTGAAGATCGAATTCGCCAGCGCGCCCGCAGATAAGAAGCTTTCGGGCATCTTCGAAGAATGGTTCGCGTTGATGCAGGAAATCGACGATGATATTGGTATCCAAGATCAGTTTCAGCCGCGCCATGGATCATACCAACCCTCTTGCATGCAATCGATCCATTCTGATCTCGGCATCGGACATAGTATCGAACCTCGTTTCGAATGATCTTGTGTCCAACAAGGAATCTATGAACGAAGCGGCTGCATGCCATTTCATCGGATCATCGGTGGGGGATTCTTCCAAAAACGATGCAGACCTTTCGGCTATCAGCTTCGAATACATGCTATTGATAGCCTGGGAGGCATTCAGTCCGACATCTTGGAGCACAGCATTTCCTGCCTGCTTCTTCGATGCCGGCATTCGACCCGTAACCATAACGTCAGCCATGGTCGCCTCCTTATGGAACATTTCAAAGACATGATGTATAGTGTACAACATGAATTGTACAACACATGAGGATGGAATGCAATGAGAATCATTCGGTATACTTAATGGATCGAATTTGCCTTGCATGCTTCAAGGGCATCGCTTCGAAGCTTTGCGAAGGAACGCGTCCCTCGAAGAAAAGGAGGGGAAGATGGTATGCGCTTTTCCGCTCGAATGCCGCGGGCTCACCAAAAGGTACGGCAACACGCCTGCGCTAAATGATGTGTCGCTTGCGCTTCTGCCGGGTCATGTCGTGGGGCTTCTGGGTCCGAATGGAAGCGGGAAGACGACGCTTCTCAAGCTTGTTGCCGGGCTTCTGCAGCCGACAGCAGGAGAGATCCTCGTGAACGGCATCTCTCCAAGTGCAGCTACCAAAGCCCAGGTGTCCTATCTTCCTGAGCGTCCGTACTTTGCACCCTCAATGAAGGTTCAGGATGCTATAGCGTTCTTCGAGGATATGTATGCTGATTTCGATCGCGCTCTTGCCCAGACGATGATATCGGATCTGGGGATAGACCCGGCGGTCAGCTTCTCCGCTCTGTCCAAGGGTATGAAGGAGAAGGTGCAGCTAGCCTTGGTCATGGCTCGGCGCGCTTCGATCTATTTGCTCGATGAGCCGATCGGTGGCGTGGATCCCGCTGCACGCGATTACATAATGAGCACGATCATCGGCAACTATCGAAAAGATGCTACGGTGCTCATCTCTACGCATCTTGTATACGATGTTGAGAAGGTTCTGGACGATGTCATCATGCTGAATGCAGGGAATGTCATTGCTAATTGTACGGTGGCGCAGTTCAGAGAACAGACAGGTCTTAGTCTGGATGAGTATTTCAGGAGGATGTTCGCATGTTAGGGAAGCTGCTGAAATACGATTTCGCCTTTTTGGCGAAACCCTTGGGCATCTTGCAGATCATCGCGATCGGCGTTGCGTTCGTGGCCACGGCATGCGGATTCGTGGGTTATTGGATAGGCGAGATTGATGGCGCTCATTTGGAGCTGTTAACGGCGTTTGCCTTCATGGGCGTTGGTTTCGGATTCATCGGTCTTGTTTGTTTGGTTCCGGCAACGTTCGTTATCGTTTTGTACAGGTTCTATTCGAATTTCTTCACCGATCAGGGTTATCTTACTTTTACGCTTCCGGTGAAGGCATCTGAGCTTCTATGGTCGAAGCTGATCGCAGGATTCATATGGTTGATGATCTCTGCGTTCGTGGCGTTCTTCGGGATGGTAGTCATCGGAGCGGCAGCTTCGGGTTTCGTTTATGGGCTGGATATTGATGATTCGATCCCGTATTGGGTTTTGAGTGTGTCATCGAATTGGTACACGGGGGATTCCAACAATTTCTTTAGCGTTTTCTTCGGCATCATAGGTTCGATCCTGTCAATCACAGCGGCTCTCATAACGGCATACATGGGCTTCACGCTTGGATCTGTGTGGGCTGGCAAGCATAAGCTGGCATGTGGTATCGCTCTTTTCATCGGGATATACTGCGGGATTGGGATCATCTCTTCCGTGCCGGACGTGATCATAACCATAAGCCTTTCCGACTTTTTCTACGATGCAGGATTCTATAGCGCTGTGGGATGGGTGTTGTATGGATTGCACATCCTGCGTGACGTAACTGTCTGCATCGTTGGATTCTGCATCACGCTGTTTTGCCTTAACAAGCACTTGAACCTGAGCTAGTGGGTAGTTGCGAGTATCCTGAATAGCATTAAGTTACGTATTGATTCGTAGCAGTATTCTCTGCATACCGTGTAGATGGCGGATCGCATTCACTTTTGTCTCATAGAACTCTTTCTGCTAAACAGGCTGCGCGAAATCATAAGTTGACAAAAGTTTGATGTCCAAGTATTATGCTTTGAAATTGGTTGGATATCCAAGTAATGTTAGATCCGAAGCACGGACAACGGGGATGCACTGACGGACAACGGACGCGGAACGGGACAACGGGGACGTAGCTTATTGTCCCAGGCATGGAGGAGGGAAGCAGGTCGTGATCAATACAGATAGCCATACGATCATTGTCGGTCTGCTCTTCGAGTCCGATGAATGGTCTGATCACAAATTGGCCTCCGAGATAGACTCTGCGCTCAATGCGGATGCCTTGTCGGACGCATCGCGGCCGCTTCATGAGGTTCGCATGGTGAACATGCAGGATCAGAATGCGGCCGCGCAAGCGCTTGCATGCGATGTTCTTGTAAGCCGTGTTTTCGCCAGCGCATTGAATCGCGGTCACGAGCGTGCGCTTGAGCAGATGGACGAGCTGTTATCGAAGCTGGAAGAGTCCGGCATTCTCTTTTTGAACGAGCCGCGTGCTCATCGTTTCGAGGTTGACAAGGTCGCTTCCACGAGCGCTCTGCAAGAATCAGGCATCGCAGTCCCCCGCATCTTCCAAAGAGCATACCCTGAAAATCTGCAAGCAGATAGATTTCAGTTCCCCTGCATCATCAAGCCGAATTGCAGCGGTCGTACTACTGATACTGCTGTCCTGCAAAACATCACGGAAGCGGACGCATTCATTGAAAGTGTGCCGCATCGTGAATTCATCGTTCAGGAATATATTCGGCCTGATAAAGGGTTCATCACGCGTATCGAGATCGTCGGCGGGAAGGTTGCGCTCGTTGTAAAGCGAAGCGTGGCTGAAAACGGGCTTTCGGCGTATCGATTCGGTAGCACATACGAGCTTTACGATGATGTGCCGGGCGACATCATTGCGGATGCGGAAAAGGCGGCGAACGTCCTTGGCTTCACCTTCGGGAGCTTCGACATCATCGAGACGGATCGTGGCAATTTCTTCATCGATGCCAACAGCGTGTCGAATGTATCGGAGGATTGCACAGAGATATTCGGAATGGATCTAATGAAGGAGCATGCGAAAGAGATCGTAAGGATCATTAAGCAAGTTGAGCGGGAAAGAGACGTTCCGGCGTGAGTTTAGGAACGTCCCAAAATCACGAACGAGCATGAGCAGATGAACGGTGGGAGAAATGAGCGTTTTGGAACGTCCTTTTTGCTCTTTTGCTCATTAGAGAGGAGAGAAGATGCTGTCGATCAAAGAGGTATACGAGCTGTTCGAGGAAGTGGGATGTTGTAGCTTCGCAACGCTTGATGGAAATGGTGGCGTGGATTCACGCATCGCGCATTTCTTCGCTTACGATGATGAAGGTCTGTACTTGCGCACGATGTCGGGCAAGCCGTTCTATCGTCAGATGATCGAAGGTGGGAAGCTTTCTGTCTGCGGCGAGCACACCGATGGGCCTTGCGTGTGGGATGAGGACAACATGCCGCATTTCCAGCCTGGATACATGGTGCGCGTGAACGGAGATGTGCGCCTGCTCACTCCCGAAGAGACCGAGCGTCACATCAAGGAGAACCCGCTTTTCGCCGTGGCCGAATATGACATCAAGAAATATCCTGAGACCGAGGTGCTCGTTTTGCACAGCGCATGGGGCGAGCTCTACAAATACGACTTCAACATGGTGCACATGGATCACAAGGTGCTTCGTGAGCGCTTCGCATGGGGCGGCGCGACTTTCACAGAGCCGGGATTCCGCATCACCGATGAATGCATCGAATGCGGATCGTGCGCATCCGCCTGCACGCATAAGGCCATCATCCCTGGGTCGCCTTACAGCATTCGCGGTGCGTGGTGCGACGAATGCGGCAATTGCCACAACGTATGCCCGGTCGGTGCCGTAGTGGAGAAGTAACGTAAGAACAGGGACGATAAGGCAAACGAAAGGAGCAGGATCTAAATGGATTCACACGAGCTTCCAGAATTCAACGCAGGCGGCTTCGTGAATAGTTTGGCGCAAACCCTAGCAGCGGCAAACGGGTATCTCGTTTCGCAGCTTGCGGCAGTGGGATTGAGGGATCTGGTTCCATCTCACGGAGATATCCTATTGCAGCTTTTCAGGCATGAGGATATAACGATGCAGGAACTTTCCGAGCGAATCCACCGCGATCCGTCAACTGTGACAACGCTCGTTAAGAAGCTGGTAGATGCGGGATATGTGAAGACTCGAAAAAGCCCTGAAGACAAACGTCGCACGCAGGTGAGTCTGACCAAACTCGGGCAAAGCCTTCGGAAGGACTTCGATCTCATATCCAAGAATATGGTAGAAGTGCAGATGCAAGGCATTGACGAGCGATCCTTTGAGATCGCATGCGATACATTGATGAGGATAAGGATGAATTTCTTGCAGGCAAGCAGTTCGGAAAACAGAGAAAGCGCAGAAAGGGAGAGGTAGATGAAGGGAATGCTTATTAGAAGAAGGTCGGTCGTCAAGAGAGCATTCGGTGTCGTGGTGGGTGCTCTTTTGTTGTCGATGATGCTCGTTATGGTTGGATGTAGCGGCGGTCAGGCTTCATCAACCTCGCAGGGTGCGGATGCTTCCGGGTCAGCCGGTGCAGATGGTAAGCCTGTGCTCACCGTGGCAATGGAGCTTGCGTATCCGCCGTTCGAAACGAAGGACGAAGCAGGCGCAGCCGAAGGGCTCTCGGTCGACTTCATGCAGGATTTCGCCGACCAATACGGCTACGACCTTGTGATCGAGAACACTGCTTGGGATGGGCTTATCCCATCGCTTCAGACCGGTAAAGCCGATTGCGTTATCAGTTCTATGACCATAACCGATGAGCGAGCTGAGGTGGTCGACTTCTCCGATCCTTATGCGATGGCGCAATTGGCCATCCTTGCGAATGCGAATTCAGGGATCGAGAAAGCCGAGGATCTGAACCAGCCCGGCAAGAAGGTTGCGGTAAAAACAGGATCTACCGGGGACGTGTATGCCACAAAGAACCTGACGAACGCAGAGATCGTACGCTTGGCGGATGAAAGCGCGTGTGTGACCGAGGTCGTACAAGGTAAAGCCGATGGATTCCTGTATGACCAGCTGACGATCTATCGCAACAACCAGGCGAATCCCGATACAACTTCGGCGGTGTTCATCCCATTCCAAGATGCCGAGAGCTGGGGGATCGCCGTGAAGAAGGGTGATACGGAATTGCTCGATCAGTTGAACGAATTCATCGCTCAATCGAAAGAGGACGGCGAGTTCGATAAACTCACGGAGAAGTATCTAGCCGATGAGAAGAAAGCGTTCGATGAGCATAGCTTCAGATGGTTCTTCGATTTTTAGGTTCCGAAAGCCTAGAACGGCTTCCGGAATGAATTTCTTCGTAGTGCAGATCTTCAGATCTGCTATGTTGCTAGCAGATTGCTATGATATTGGACATCGCTATATATCGTCCAACATGAAAGACGGTGGGATTCGCTCTGAACGCCCGTAGCAATATATTCATGGCACCTCAAGGGGAGCAGGTCGCTCCCCTTAAACGTGCGTTCAACTACCTTGTCGTGGTGGTGGCCGTCGTCGCTGTTGTGGGCGTATCGCTTGGCATGGCGGGCATCAGCCTCAATTTCGATTTCGTCGCGCAATACAGGATCCGGATCTGGGACGGCTTTCTCATGACGGTGTTCATCTCGATCATGAGCCTGATCTGCAGCCTGTTGATAGGTATTCCTGTTGCTATCGGGCAAAACGCCCGCTTCCTTCCGATCCGCTACTTTTGCGATTTCTATGTGAAGATCATCCGCGGTACCCCTCTGATCGCACAGATATATCTGTTCTATTACATCATCGGAACTGCGTGGGGAGTAGAGAATCGAGTCGTATCCGGAGTGATCATCCTTTCGGTCTTCGCCGGCGCCTACATTGCCGAGATCATCCGCGCAGGTTATGAATCGTTGCCGCGAGGACCGATCGAGGCGGCTCGCGCTTTGGGGCTCACGCGCATGCAGTGCGCCATCTCGATAGAGATCCCTCAGATGATATCGCGCGTGCTACCTGCTCTTACCGGCCAGTTCGCCAGTATCATCAAGGATTCATCGCTGCTCTCCGTGATCGCGGTGATCGAGCTCACACAAACCATGCGTGAGATCAGCGCTACGAATTATAACTTCTTTGGATGCTTCCTTTTCCTGGGTGCGCTCTATCTTGTCCTTACGCTTCCGATAATGTTCATAAGCAAGTATTTCGAGAAACGCATGAACTACGAAGCATGATTCAAATAGTGATCGATCGTTGTGAAGAATTTATCTCCAGTATGCTTTGTATGCTGGCTTGTCGCTCTAAAAAATTGAAAATTTGACATTGGAATGCCAAATTTTCAAAAAAACCATCCTCGAGCCGTCGAAGCAAAATCGGGTGCAACATTCAACAACAGATGGTTTAAGTCCATGAAAGTGTTCTCAGAATTGGCGAAGCTGGAAGTTGAGGATCGCATCGTTGCCGTCAGGCGTGTTGGGCTCTCCACAATGCAACGAATTCTCGCGAAGTGAACACCGGTAATGGTGAATTGGCAAAATCCTTCGCGTTTCGCGTAATGATGGCGTTGCAATGTGTCTTCATGGCTACAGCGCATATGAAGGCATCTTCAACATCGACGAAGTCAAGAGTCATACCGCGAAGAACAGCGCTTTCATCGAGCGAGCAAAGCGTTACAAAATCCAGCAGCTTCGAGACGGCTTCGCGAGCGGTTTGCGCGTCCGTATTCTTTTCGATCACGTAGAAGATGGTGCTTAAAGAATCAGTAGATAGGCAGAGTTGTAAGTAGCCTTGTTCGCCAAGTGAAAAGATGTACAACGCATCTTCAAGATATCCTTCACGTGCTTGGAGAAGGTCGAGTGCAATATTAGTGTCTATGAGGACTTTCTTCATGTGACAGATCACCGCTCGTTCTTTCGGATAAGATGTGCGCGGTAATCCTCTTCGTTCGTTGAGCCGACACCGATCCCAACGAGCGAACTTAATTTGCTTCCAACGGGAATGATCTCATCCGATGTTTCTATCGGATCGAGCATTAGAAGGAAATCTTCCACCATAGACGATAGGCTGCGCCCTCGTTGTTTCGCATAGCGTTTGCCGTGCTCTATAGCTTTGCTCTCTATGCTCAACGTTAGCTTCTGGTTCATGGAGCCTCCCTTCATAATACGTATAGGATAGCATAAATCGTACGTATTAATGTGCTTACAGGTCTATTCGTGTAGTGGGCGATTTCAATCGCCCACATGCTGACAGCATCAACCTATGGATGCAGCGCCAAGTGGCCAAATTGAAAAGCAAAGCGTTATACTAGAACAAGGATAATAATGCTATCCATTTGCATTTCGAGTTTTTTCTCTTTATGATCGAATATGAGCAAAACGACGGATCTTCGATCTAGCATGAAAGAAGGACGCATGGTACGTATGGATAACACGCAGTCTCCCGATAAGGACGAAAGCAATGATAAAGCACCGAGGAATCCAAGGAGATTCGCCCGTGTGCGCAAGGCAACGGCAGCATCATTGTCGGTCTTGCTGGTATCTTCTTTGAGCGTTCCACTTTCCATCGCTGCATTCGCAGAGAACTCAGATGCTCCGGCAGTTGTTTCTGAGACCGAGGAGCCGGCTGCTATGCCTGAATTCAAGGGAAGCGCCGTTGTGAACAAGTTCCTGAACGGTGGCACCCCGACACTTGATGAGCTGAAGACCATAGACTTCAACGCCTTGAGAGCATGGGACGCAAAGATCGCTGCGAGCCTCAAGGCCATGATGGATGACCTGCAGGCGAAAGAGGATGCAGCAAAACCGGGCGAAGGAACGGATGCGCCCTCGACCGATCCAACAGATCCGAAAGAGCCCGTTGATCCCGTTTCTCCTGCCGACCCAGCCGACCCAGCCGATCCAGCTGATCCAGCGAAACCTTCCGAACCTGGCGATGTTCCTTCCAACGACATCCCCGCAGAGACCGTGGCTCCTGGTGCTTCGCCAAGCGAAGCGATCGATGCCCTTCCGGAAAGCCAAGACCCATTCGACACCTCCATCTCTTATCCAGAGTGGAGCTACAACGGATCCACGGCTTTCGATATGGTTCGCTACACTGATGACATGGATTCGCAGAAATTCGTTGCTGTCATAGGGGAGATGGCACGCGAGGTTGCAGCAAAATACGATGTTAGCGCATCCGAGATGATCGGCCTTGCGCTCTCGCTTTCCCATTCGGGGAAGTCCTTTTACGCTCAGGCGCCATATCGTAATCTTTTCGACACCAAGCAATACACCGAGATCGACACAACGGTCTATGACGAATCCGGTATCGTGGATACATCGAAGCCGCGTGTGGGCTACGAATTCTCCAAGGAGATCTGCACGTATGCCACCTATAAGGATTGCCTCGAGGATCATGCAAAGCGAGTGGCCGCTGGTATAGAGGTTGCCATTCCCGATGATGGGACTTGGGGAGGAGCTGCCGGATCGCTAACGAAGCGTGTGCAGGATGCTATCGAGGCTTATGATCTTACCCGGTTCGACCGACCGCTCGATTATACGACGGTATCTCCCTTGACCGTTACGGTCTCCGACCCCTCGACAGGCCAGCCGGTTCAGCATGAAGTGACGCTTACCGATCTGGTCGCGGGAGCCACATCGCATTTAGGCGTGCCATATGTGTGGGGAGGCACCACTCCCTCCGGATTCGATTGTTCCGGGCTGATTCAGTACTCTTATGCGCATGCGCTGCAGCAGGGCTTGCCTCGCACCACTTACTATCAATGCTTGAAGGGTGCAGATGTTGATTTCAGCGATCTGCATATGGGCGATTTGCTCTTCTTCACGAAAGACGATGTGGCCGGTCATGTTGCGATGTATCTGGGCGATGGATGCTATATCGAGGCGCCGATGCCGGGTATGCAGGTGAAGGTCACGTCCATGGATGAGAAGATGCCTGCTTTTGCGAAGCGATTGATAGCAACGCAGTCGGTAGAGTAACGACAGCTGAAGCCAAGCAGGTTCATGGGGCAGGATGCAACCCAATGGTGCAACCCAACCCAATGGGACGGGGATATTGGGCTGGTTTAACCACACACATGCGGCAGGTTAAAAACATTCCCCTACACAGTTCAACCTATAAGCACACCGCGTAGTGGGCGGTTTTAACCGCCCTCATCGTGCCTTCAGCCTTTGAGATCCCCATATCCCAAAAAAGTTAACCTCTGTTTACATATTTGGAAAAAGTAGTATCATGGGTATGTTAACCATAGGAAACATATGGAGGCGGAAATGCAAAGCGTGATGGATCGTGCAGGATGTGAAACCATGAAATGCGATGTAGCTCCGAATATGCAGCAAATGCCGCTCACTTTTTTGAGGAGCGGAGAATGCGCCCGCGTATTGAAGGTACGTGGGAAAGGGGATGTGCATCATCACCTGGAAAACCTAGGTTTTGTTGCAGGTGCACCGATTCGTGTTGTGGCCGAGCAAAGCGGCAACATCATCGTCGAGGTCAAAGGAGCCCAGGTTGCGCTCGATAAGTCTGCTGCATCCAAGATCATCGCTTGCTGATGTGCAGCCTCTGCTCGAATCCGACAGTACGTTTACTGACAGCTTGTTTTACCAAGACCGCAAGGGATCCAATCGAAAGGAAAGGTGCAACAGTGGGATCGAAAACATTACGTGATGTGGCGGTAGGTGAATGCGCCACGATAGCTCGTTTAACGGGAGATGGAGCCATCAGACGGCGCATCATGGATATGGGGCTTACAAAGGGAACCGAGGTCCGCGTGCGCAAGGTTGCGCCACTGGGAGATCCCATTGAAGTCACGGTTCGTGGTTTCGAGCTTTCGCTTCGCAAGGATGAAGCGGTCAATGTCCTTGTGAATTAAGAGTTCAAGTGTCACGCCTCGATGCGCCATGGGCGCATTTTTCAAGACATCGAGTTAACCATATCTAACATCTGATCGAACCCGATCATCTCTGTTTCGAAAAGGAGGAAGAACAGAAATGGGAATGAACATTGCACTTGTCGGCAACCCGAATTGCGGCAAGACGACTCTATTCAACGACCTCACAGGCGCCAACCAATACACTGGAAACTGGCCTGGAGTGACCGTTGAGAAGAAAACAGGCAAGTATAAGCGAGATAAGGAAGCATCCATCGTGGATCTTCCGGGAATTTACTCGCTATCGCCCTATACTCCTGAAGAGATCGTTACGCGCGACTACCTTATGAGCGGGGATGCTGATGTTGTGATCAATATCGTTGATGGAACGAACCTGGAGCGCAATCTCTACCTTACAACGCAAGTCATCGATCTCGGTCTTCCCGTCGTTTTGGCTCTCAACATGATGGATCTGGTTGAGAAAAACGGCGATAGGATCGATGTCAATGGCCTGTCCGAGCAGCTCGGATGCCCCATCGTTGAGATATCGGCACTACGCAGCGATGGCGTGGACAAGCTCATGGAGGTAGCCCAGCAATCTGCACACAAAGGTTCATCGCCCGATTGCGAGCTTCGCTTCGCACCTGATGTAGAGGCTGCGCTCACCAAGATCGAAGCTATCATCAACCCACGCGTTCCTTCACGTTCGATACGTTGGAGCGCAATAAAGCTGCTCGAAGGCGAGCAACTCACCATCGATTCGTTGGAGATCCCCGCAGAGGATCTGGCGAAGATCGCACAGATTCGCGAAGAGGTCGAATCAGCAATGGATGATGATGCCGAGTCGATCATCACCAACGAACGCTACGAGGTGCTCACCGGTCTTTGCGATAAGTACGTGGATCGCAAGCCGCAGGGGCTTACCACTACCCAAAAGATTGATCGCGTTGTTACCAATCGCCTCCTTGGCATTCCGATCTTCATCGTTGTGATGTTCTTCGTTTATTGGTTGGCTGTGTCGATCGGAGGCGGGATCGTCACCGATTGGGCCAACGACGGCATATCCGGCGATGGCTGGCTGTATGGAGGCGAAGATGGCATCTGGATCCCAGGCCTTTCCCCCGTGGTAACAGAAGCTTTGGAGTCGGTCGATGCAGCGCCTTGGGTCATCAGCCTTATCGTTGACGGTATCATCGCCGGTGTTGGGGCGGTCATCGGCTTCATCCCGCAGCTGATCATACTGTTCTTGCTGCTAGGCTTCTTGGAGGGCTGCGGTTATATGGCGCGTGTTGCGTTCATCATGGATCGCATCTTCCGTCGCTTCGGCCTGTCCGGCAAGAGCTTCATCCCCATGCTCATCGCCAGCGGTTGCGGCGTGCCTGCGGTCATGGCAACGAAGACCATCGAGAACGAGAAAGACCGTCGCATGACCATCATGACCACTACGATGATCCCGTGCGGCGCGAAGCTTCCGATCATAGCGCTCGTGTTCGGCGCACTGGCGGGTTCTGACTACGAGAGCACCTGGTGGGTAGCTCCGCTGTTCTACTTCATGGGTCTGGCGGCTATCATCATCAGCTGCATCATCCTTAAGAAGTTCAGATCGTTTGCGGGCGATGCCGCTCCATTCATCATGGAGCTTCCCCAGTACCATCTGCCAACCATCAAGAGCGTCCTTCTCTCCATGTGGGAGCGCGTGAAGAGCTACATTGTGAAAGCAGGAACCATCATCTTCCTGTCCACTGTGGTTATATGGTTCCTCATGAACTTCGGCGTCTACGATGGAGCGTTCGGGCTGCTCGATTCCGAGATGGACGGGTATCTGGATTACAGCCTGATGGCCGGTCTTGGCAGCATACTCGCTTGGATCTTCGCTCCACTCGGGTTCGGCAACTGGGAAGCGACCGTTACCTCGATCACAGGTCTTGTGGCGAAGGAGAATGTGGTTGCTACAGTGGGAATCCTTACACAACTAGGGGAGGTAGGAGAGACCGATCCGACCCTTTGGGAAGGTTTTGCTCTCATGCTCGGAGGCGGTTCTGCTGCGATCATGGCGTTCTGCGCGTTCAATCTGCTGTGTGCCCCATGCTTCGCGGCTATCGGCACCATCCGCCGTCAGATGGCGTCTGCGAAATGGACTTGGGCAGCTATCGGTTATATGTGTGCGTTCGGTTGGTGCATCGGTCTTATGATCTATCAGCTCGGTGGTCTTGCCGTCGGTGAGGTGGCGTTCAATTTCTGGACGGTGATAGCTGTGGCCGTTGCAGCACTCATGCTGTTTCTGCTGTTCCGCCCGATGCCGAAGTATAACGTAGATGAGAACGCTAAGGCGCAAGGCAAGTTGAACGCCAAAGGCACGGCTGCGTAACGGTTGACCCAATGGGACCCAATGGGACGGGGTATTTGGGTCGTTTTGACCCAATGGGACGGGGTATTTGGGTCGTTTTGACCCAATGGGACGGAGATAATGGGTCGTTTTGGCAAGGAATTTGAGCGGAAAGGAGAAGCATGCTGCAGGAATTACAGCTGACACCTGCGACCATCATATTGGTAGCGCTTGTATTAGCGTGGACCATCTGGGCAGTGCATCGCTTGTACAAAAGAGGCATGTGCGATTGCTCGGATCATTGCGATAAATGCGGCAAGTGCGCATCCGGAAAGAAGGGTTGCTCCAGCTGCAAAGCAGCAGAGAACATGGTGAAGAGCCTGAAATGAATCCTGTGGGCGGTTAAAACCGCCCACTACGCAACAACCTGTAACGTTTGGGAACGGTTAAAACCGTTCCCTACGCTTCAACCTGTCTCATTGTTCCCGCGCATTCACCTTCATGCATCCCTTCTCGCATTTGGCGCTATACTTCTTTAAAACGTACAACGCTTGATGAAGGTTTGTTCCATTGTCTTTCTTACTTGGTTGCGAAAAGATCACCGTCGAGATGCCATCGAAGGTCGTTTTGAAGGATGTGTCCCTAGGTGTTGACACCGGGGATCGCATCGGTATCGTCGGTCGTAACGGTGATGGGAAATCCACCTTGCTTCGCGTGCTCGATGATCAAATTGAGCCCGATTCCGGGCGCGTTATCCGCACTCGCGGAGTGAACATCGGCTTTCTTGGGCAGCGCGATTCGCTCGATGGGAAAGCCAGCGTCGCTACGAACGTTGTCGGCAATGCTCCGGAATATGTCTGGGCATCCGATCCAAAGATCCGCTCGATCTTGGACGGGCTGCTCGAGGATGTGGATTGGGATGCGAACGTTGAAACGCTTTCCGGGGGGCAGCGCCGCCGCGTGGATCTTGCTCGCGTGCTCGTCGGCGATTGGGACATCCTGATGCTTGACGAGCCTACGAATCACCTGGATATCAAAGCCATCACTTGGCTTGCATCGCATTTGAAGGAGCGCTGGCGTGCAGGTGAAGGTGCCCTTCTCGTCGTTACGCACGATAGATGGTTCTTGGATGAGGTCTGCAACACTATGTGGGAGGTGCATGATGGGCAGGTCGACCCGTTTGAAGGTGGATTTTCTGCATACATCATGCAGAGGGTGGAACGCGATCGGCTGGCGGCCCTTGCAGAGCAGAAGCGACAGAACATGCTGCGTCGTGAGTTGGCGTGGCTTTCGCGTGGAGCGCGGGCGCGAGCCACGAAGCCGAAGTTTCACGTAGCGGCTGCAAGGGAGTTGATCGCCGATGTTCCCGAGCTTCGCAATCCGATCGAGCTCAAGCGCATGGCGATGGCACGCATAGGCAAGCAAGTCGTGGATCTGGAGAATGCAAGCGTCCGTTTTGGCGATAGAACGGTTCTGGATGACATCACGTGGATGATCGGTCCGGGTGATCGTTTCGGTATCGTCGGGGGAAACGGCGTCGGCAAGACCACGTTGCTTCGCCTGATCGAGGGCGCGCAAAAGCCGACATCCGGCAGTGTGCGCACAGGATCGACCGTTCGTTTCGCCGTGCTATCGCAGCACTTGGATGCGCTGAAGGAATTCGGAGACGATCGTGTTCGTCAGGTGGTTTCGAGGTATTCACGCCGCACAATGCTGGACGGAAAGGAGATGACCCCATCGCAGCTTCTCGAAAGGCTCGGTTTTGAGAAGGCTGATCTGAACGAGCCTGTAAACTCTCTTTCCGGCGGCCAGCGCCGTCGACTTGCGCTCATGATGATCCTGCTAGATGAGCCGAATGTCCTCATCCTTGATGAGCCGGGAAACGACCTCGACATCGATATGCTCGCTGCGGTCGAGGATCTGCTGGATGGATGGCCGGGCACGCTTCTGCTCGTTACGCATGATCGTTACTTGATGGAGCGTGTTACCGATGATCAGTTCGCCATAATCGATGGGCATCTTCGGCACTTACCCGGTGGGATCGATGAATACTTGCAGATAATGGATAAGCGGGATGCGGCGTCTACACGCTCTGATAAGGCTTCAGGCACTGAAACCGCAGGTGCTGACGCTGCAGGCGCCGGCTTCGATGCGACAAGCCCTGAAAAGCCGCAGCTTTCGAACAATGAGATCCGCGCGCTGAAGAAGCTGATGCAGTCCAATGAGAAGAAGATGGCCACGACCGAGCGCAAGATCGCCGATGCCGAAGAGGCTCTTTCGCAGGTTGACCCGTCTGATTATGTGGCGCTTACCGAGGCGCAGGCTGCGATCGACGAGTTGCGCGTTCGCCTTGAAGGGCTTGAATCCGAATGGTACGATGCCGCCGAGAAGTTGGGCGAATAGACGAAGAATGAGCCCGATAGGCAGGTCGCTGTTGATGGGATAGCTTCTTCATATGCGCTATCCCGATCAAAGCGAAGAGTCCTCTTGTCTTGGATCATAAAAGGATGATCGGCTCTGTGGTAAGCCTTCGTCTGTGCTAATATCGCATCAAAGAAAGTAGGTGCGTGATGGAAAAGGTTTCCAATTCCCATGAGGACTACCTAGAGGCTATGGTCATGCTCGGCGCAAGCACGAAGCAATCTGTTCGACCTGTGGATGTTGCCTCGAAGATGGGCGTCTCTAAGGCTTCTGTGAACAAAGCGATGACCATCCTTAGGGAAAAGGGGTATCTGGATCAGCCGTACTATGGTGATATAACATTGACCCAAAAAGGCGAGGACTACGGACGCAAGATATTCGAACGCCATAAGGTTCTGACGGCGTTTCTGCACGATGTGATAGGAATAGATGCCGAAACCGCAGAGAAGGAAGCATGCTTGATGGAGCATGCCATAAGCGATGAGTCCTTTGAGAAATGGATCGATTACGTGTACAAGATCTGTCCCGCCGGCAAGTTGGGAGCTGCGAAATAGCAGGCTTTCTTGCGGCTGACGCTGCGGTTTCGACGAGCATCCCATTTTGCGTACTTTGATTAACCTCGATTTTGATATATACTTTTGTATTGCTCTTTAGAGACTCTTTAGAGAGTTGCCCGGGTGGTGGAACGGCAGACACGTCGGTCTCAAAAACCGATGCCGAAAGGTGTGTGGGTTCGAATCCCACCCCGGGCACCATACGGCTAGGATATTGAAAATATCCTAGCCGTATGTGTACAGGGATGGGTGAGAAGCCACACGTTCGATTGCGGGTGTAGCCTTTGGATACACCCGCAACACCGAGAGTCAAGGTGCCGCGAGGCGGCCAAGCAAACAATTGCACAGCAATTGTTTGCGAGGACTTAACGCGAGGTAATCCCACCCCGGGCACCATGTGGCCTGCGCATTCCAAATGCGCAGGCCACATGTGTGTCAGAGGGACGGGGATAATGACATGAACGATCATGAAGGAGGTGAGGCGAATGTCGAAGCGTAAAGGCAGGCGGAAGCAGAAGCAGCTTTTGAAGAAGCGCGATCTTCCTAAGGGCGATGTTGTTTGGCGACAATCATCCGAGGAAGCTACTTTAGCTAAAAAGCCGCACTACAATGGTTTCGCATGCGGGCATGGCGCACATGGCGATGTGAAATACAGCCGAACGAAATCCAAGCGGCAGTTGAAGCAGCAGCTAAGACAAGAAGGAGCCTCTCGGGGCTCCTTCCTTTTATGTCCGATAAATGTTTCAAAAAGTTGGCAAAAGCGTAAATATTGACAGATCAGGCTCATTAAAATAAGAAGATGAACAAAATCTACATTATAGGAATGTAACGCATGCTGCCCATTTGAAGGCATGAGGTTCTGAACATAACCTTCGAGGTAAGGCTCACAGCAAAGGAAGAAGCAATGGCAACGAAGACTGTAGATACACATGACGATAGATCCCCGATGTTCAACAAGATCGTGAAAGTGATCGGATATATCGCTTCGGTTCTTGCAGTTGTGATGTATGTCTCATATATCCCTCAGATTTCCGATAACCTTTCAGGACACCCGGGAAATCCGATCCAGCCGTTCGCTGCTATGCTCAACTGCATCATGTGGTCGGCTTATGGGCTTCTTCCTAAGAAGAAGGATTGGCCGATAGTCATAGCGAATGTGCCCGGAGTATTCTTGGCGGCCACCGCTTTTGTAACCGCCTTGATCGCATGATGTGCCTGTGTTCGGTTGGTGCGTGGTGCAAGTTCGCTTGAGTGCTGCTAAGATCTAAGTAGAATTTGAGTATCAAATTACGAAATTTGTTAAAAACTGACCATATAAAATTACGAAATTTGTTAAAAAACAAAATTCTGAAAAATAGAATTTTGTTAAAATGCCTTATATTGAAATAGCGTAAAGTGCTAAAACACGAGAAAGTCAGGACAAATGCTTCGTCGAAAAGCATATGAATCATTCCTTGAATGGAAGCGAAGTCAAAAGCATAGTCGCAAAGCGCTTTTTGTGACCGGGGCGCGCCAGATCGGAAAGAGCACCCTTATTCGCCACTTAGGGGAAACACAATACTCATCATTTATAGAGGTCAACCTCTTGAGCGACAAGGAAGCAAGGAATGTTCTTGCCCAAGCGCAGAGTTCGAACGACTTTATCAATCGCCTTGTGACGCTCACGACTGGTGATTTCATCGAAGGCGAAACCTTGGTCTTCATTGATGAGATACAAGAGTTTCCCGATATTGTCACCTTTGCCAAATTCCTTGTTGAAGATGGCCGTTATGACTTTGCTTTTTCAGGATCGATGCTCGGAACGGAGTTCAAGGGTGCCCGATCATTTCCTGTTGGGTATGCAACAGTGGTCGAAATGCGCCCAATGGACTTCGAGGAATTCTGCTGGGCTGTAGAAGTGAAGGAGAGTTCCCTTGATGCCGTTCGGGAGGGATTCGTTCAGGGTAGCCCCATAGAGGATTACCTGCATGAACGCTTCTTGTCTCAATGGAGAACCTATATTGTTGTTGGAGGTATGCCTGAGGTTGTACAGCAGTATGTTGACGGCAAGGGAAGTCTAGTGGGAGTGCGTAATCTTCAAAACGATCTAAATCAACAATACGAATATGATATTTCGAAATACGCAGGATCGCGCGCCTTGCATGTAAGATCCATTTTCGAGGAGCTTCCTGTCCAACTTGAAGATAAAAGCGCTAAATTTGCCATAACGTCCTTAGGGAAAACTGCACGGTACAACAATTATGAGCAAGATTTTCTCTGGTTGGTACGAGCGGGGGTTGGCCTTAAGGTAGACAGAGTTTCAGAGCCGCGTCCCCCTCTGCGACGCACACGCAGAAGTTCGTCTTTTAAGTTGTATCAATCCGATACCGGGATGCTCGTGGCGCGGTTTCCGCAAAGTCTTGCACGTGCTCTTTATACAGGAGAACGCCGTGTCAATGTAGGCGGGATATACGAAAATGCGATCGCCCAAGAACTGGTGGCTGCAAACTTTCAGCCATTCTATTACCTGACAAAGAAGGTAGGAGAGGTCGACTTTCTTATTGAAAGTGACGATGGAGTTGTGGCTCTTGAGGTTAAATCAGGCAACGATTATCTTACCCATGCTTCGCTTAGCAAGGTTATGGATACGCCAGGTTATGATATCGATCGCGCCATTGTGCTTTGTAGGTCAAATTTCACGATGAATGACGGGATCCTCTATGCTCCATGGTATGCATCGATTTGCTTCTCAGATCTTAATTTTCAGGACGATTTTATGCTGAAGTGATCAAAGGGCGCAATTGAATAAGGAGAATCGACGTTTTATCATCAGGGGGTTGTTGATGGAGATCGATTCTCTGAAAAGGTCGAATTTGATTTTGATTGGTTGGAAGATGCAGGAGTCGATAACCTATCTTCCTATTTATATGGCTGCTTTCTTGTGATGCTATTCCTGTGAGCGAGATTAAGGGCGGCATGTCATAGGGACGGCAGCTAAGACAAGAAAGAGCCTCTCGGGGCTCTTTCCATTTTGAGGAGGCCGCCTGTGTTATTTGATGTGACCCTTTGGCATTACCCTCTGGCATTTTTAGGAGGTTGCATCCGGATACCAAGTTGTAACGATCTTCTTCCAATATGAAATAAGTTTTGGTAGAATCTTCTTCTAAAATGAAAGAAGATTGGAATTGCAATGTACGAATCGATCATCGCTGACTATCTTGATATGTCTCTACCAACATATGTGCCGCGAGATGATTGCGGTATTAAACTCAGCGCACCTGCAAGGAATAATCCTATTCAAGTGATCGTTGGAGTTCGTCGCTGTGGAAAAACCTATTATCTATATCAACTTATGGACAGGTTGATAAAGAGTGGTTGGAAGCGGGATCTTATATTGCATCTTTCTCTTGATGATGATCGTTTTCGACCTTACCCTGACCATCTTCTTTCAGATTTGCTTGATGAGTACTTCACCATGGTTCCAGATGCAAAGGAAGGATGCTTTCTTTTTTTAGATGAGATTCAGGATATTCCCGATTGGGAAAGCTTCATACGGCGCGTCTCTGAGCAGTATCCCGTAAGCATTGTGCTAACAGGATCATCTTCGAAGCTTCTTTCTCATGATATTCCAACGCTTTTGCGTGGCCGCGCTCTTTCGTATGAAATGTGGCCATTGAGCTTCAAGGAATATATGAGATTTCACAAGATAGACCCACCGAAGCACAATGGAGTATTCACGAAACAGGATGATCTGAGGCTTAAAGACGCGTTCTTGAGATACTTGGATACAGGCGGGTTTCCCGGTGTGCAAAATATGGATGCGCTTGACCGGACGCGTATGTTGCAAAGCTATGCTGAGCAGATTGTCGCAAAAGACATCGTCGAGCGTTTTGAAAGCGCAACGCTGAGGGTTGCAGAGCGCTTTGCTATGAACGCGCTTAGATCGACAGGCTTGTCGTTTTCGGTCAATAAAGAGCTAAAGAGGATGAGGTCGGCAGGGCTTCCAGGAAACTCAGCTAAGCTTTATGCACTGCTGGATGATCTTGAGGATGCGAATCTTGTATTCCATATCAGCGATTACGAACGATCGGTGAAGGAGAATCCAAAGTCAGCTTACAAGGTCTATTCGGTTGATCCGGGGCTTTCGCTGGCTATTGCACCTGCATCCCATATTGATATTGAGCAGAGGCTTGAGAGTGCGATCTTCATTGAGCTTAAGCGCAGGATCGCTGGAATGCGCGATAGGGCGATAACGAGCTATTCCGGTACTGGCTGTCCGGAAGTCGATTTCTTGATTGGCGATGTGTTGATGGAAAAAGAGTATCAATTGATCCAGGTAGCTGTTGAGACCGGAAGCGATGAACCGTCAAGCAAGAAGTTTAGATCTGAGGTAGGAAACCTGACGGCAGCAATGAGGCTTACCAATCTGGAGGAAGGATGGATGATCACGCTGACAAAAAGCGAGGAGATTCTTACGCCGAATGGGCATATTCATGTGGTTCCCGCGTGGCAGTGGATGCTATCCGCGTGAGATCATGACACACCTGATGTGAAACCTATGTCTCATATATCCCTCAGATCTCCGACAATCTTTCAGGACATCCAGGAAACCCGATCCAGCCGTTCGCTGCTATGCTCAACTGCATCATGTGGTCGGCTTATGGGCTTCTTCCTAAGAAGAAGGATTGGCCGATAGTCATAGCGAATGTGCCCGGAGTATTCTTGGCGGCCACCGCTTTTGTAACCGCCTTGATCGCATGATGCATCAGTGTTCGGTTGGTGCGCGGTTCAAGTTCGTTCGAAATCGCCTGAACAGGGAGTTTATAATTCGAATCCTCGAAAATGCCAAACGATTTCCCTCGAAAACACCAAATGATTTCCCTCGAAAATGCCAAATGAGTATAATTGGGTTCATCTAAAATTTCTCTCAATCCGGCGGCTAAGAATCGCGATCCTGAATTCATGGCAGTGATCACCGCCAATTCCCCATTTGCCAGACAGAGGGTAGAGGATGGGTTATACGTCATACCTTTAGGAACATTGACCGCATAGGGTATGCGAATTTGAGCGTCATAAGGGATGAGACGTCGAACTCCTTGCAAAAATGCAATATTCGGCAAAATTAACTTTGCAAAAGTGCAAAAATCAGGGAATTTAGCTTTGCAAAAGTGTAAAATTTGGAGTATATAACTTTGCAAAAATGTAAAACTCCCTGTATGAATGCATATTGGAGCAAATAATGCTAAAACGGAAGATATCTGACAAGATCGACATATGGCGCAAAACGAAGACCAATCAGGGATTGCTGATCACCGGATCAAGGCAGGTTGGGAAGACCAGCAGCATCGAAGCCTATGGTAATGCACATTACGACAAAGTGATCAAGATCGATTTTGTCGAGCAGCCGCAAGCTGTCGACATAATAAGCAATGCGCAGGATCTTGATGATCTCATTCTGCGCATTACGTCGCTTTCCAATTCGCCTATAAATTCCAAAAGCACGCTCTTATTCTTTGATGAAGTTCAACTGTGTGCCGATGCCATCACTTGGATGCGGTATTTAGCGACCGATGGAAGATTCGATGTCATCTATTCGGGATCGATGCTTGGTGTCGAGGCTTATGATTTTCGTTCGCTTCCTGTCGGAACTATAGATATTGAAGAGATGTATCCATTGGACTTTGAGGAGTTCAGCTGGGCGAATGGAGTTGATGGATCGCTTTGGGACATTGTGCGGCGATGCTTTGACTCGCGTGAACCGGTTCCTGATTACATCCATGAGAAATTCTTGGATCTTTGGCAGAGATACATTCTTATAGGAGGGATGCCGGAGGCTGTTCAGGTGTTTGTGGATACGCATGATACGCAGCTGATGAGGCATAGGCAGCGAAGCATTCTGGATGCTTATCGCGCCGATATAACGCGGTATGTAAAAGATAAGAGCAGAGCACGCCAGATCAAGACGATATATGAAGCTGTGCCTGCGCAATTGAATAAAGAGAATCGACGTTTCATCATCAGAGGGGTCGTTGATGGCGGTCGATTTTCTGAAAAGGTTGAATCTGATTTTGATTGGCTGGAAGATGCAGGGGTCGTTATTCCGGTTGTGCGTTCAACGGAAGCTGCGTACCCTCTAGGTCTAACTCGGGAATCGAGCTTCTTCAAGCTCTATATGTCTGACGTGGGTCTTCTGTTCTCTGCTTTTTCCAATGCGGATGTGGAAATGCTTTTGGCAAGATCAAAGGATCTTAATCTTGGGAATGTATACGAGAATGCAGTTGCGCAAGAACTTCGCGCCCATGGCAGCAGGAATTTGTATTATTTCAGCAAGCGGGGTGTCGGCG
This sequence comes from uncultured Eggerthellaceae bacterium, assembly GCA_964469815.1. Classification (GTDB taxonomy): domain Bacteria; phylum Actinomycetota; class Coriobacteriia; order Coriobacteriales; family Eggerthellaceae; genus MGBC163016. The sequence goes on from CAYXZC010000005.1 coordinate 51,332, forward strand.
AGGTTGACTTTCTGATCGATGGAGATCGAATGCCGATCGTTGTTCCAATAGAGGTCAAATCGGGAACGAACTCCCATCGGCATGCCGCGTTGGATTCCCTGTTGGCTATAGAGAACTACAAACTGGAAGGTGCCATCGTCTTGCATCCGGACAACGTTGAGCTGGATGGGTCGATAGCCTACCTGCCGATCTATATGGCTGCCTTTTTGTGATGTTGGTCCTGATATGAAGGGGGCGCATAAAATGCGAGGTCAAGATGGTGCCAAACTCGCATCTGTAGTTTTGTTTGCGGCGGTAAATCTATGTGCTGAAGCGGTATGTGGTGAATGAGCGCCCCTAGACTTCACTACCATCGCCGTTAAAATATCGTTGCGCTTCTCGCTCTTTAACTTTGTCATTCAATCTATCCTGCTCTTTATTTGATAAATTCTTCGAGCTAGCTAAGCCATACATAACATCTTTTGCTGTAGGGGTATGAGGTTTAGAGCACATATACCCAAATGCAGTTACAAACAGTAAGAGAAATACCACAATAACAGCAATAACAATTTGACCAATAGCCTTATCTCTAGATTCGCTCTTTTTGTATTTTTTGTCGACTAATTCTTTGAATTCGCGCGAATTCAAATTCCTATTCTTTGATTTTAGTTTTAGTTCAATTAACTCCTTTTTGCTTCTCTCTAAAGTTTTTTCTCTATCCAATTTTTTCTTTTGAGCAAAATCCAGATATTCTTTTTGCTTTTCTACATATTCGGAAGGAATAACTTTGTCACATGACCGACAATAATATTTATCTTGGTTTAGCTGGCATCTCATTTTGTGATTACCATTTTGGCAGGTTATTACAATCGGATATTCTTTCTTGTTCTTTTGTATCTCCTTTAATGCATCGGTTCTTTTAGTCTTCAAACGAGACAGTTCTTCTCGATACCAATCATTATCTGCGGAAAGACCATAACTATTAATCTTTTCTATTTCTTCTTGAGCTTCTTCATATTGTCTTTTCCAAAAAGGATCAACTGGCTCTTCCATAAATTAGGCTCCTATGATAGTTCATACATAAATAAGCATTCACCGATATCAGTGCAGGAAATTGAATAACATAGAGGATAGTTCTGTGTGGTAAAGCAATCTCAGGTGACGCATAGAATCGTCCCCCGTGTTACTGACAAGATTCTCAAAATCAGCATAAGTTTAGGACGGTCCTAAACTTATGCATAGACCCATACTTTTGTTCTTTTATTCATATGGGTTGCCATATAGTCTGTCATAAAGGTCTTTTTCGCGATCATTCAGATAATTGTCATATAGTTTTTGCTCTGGCGTCTTCGGAGATAATTGCTTAGGATGTTTAATATACAAGCGCATATTGGAATCAGTTGAAGCAATTTCGAAACAATCATCATTGGAGTCATTAGGCGGTTCTATTTTCCAAGCATCCCCTAATGGAAAGTCATGGAATTGTATGCTTAGATCTAACGGATTCCAACGACCTTCCCATTTTCCAATATACTTTATATATGGATCTTTATTTGTGTAGTTTATATTGGTTATATTCCATATGCATGTACCGTTCTGTTGAAGTGTGAATGTCATATCGGCGGAAGCAAACGGAAAACCACTATAAGTATATTCTTTGAAATCGTAATTGATATATGAAGATAGATCCAACAGGAAAGCACTGTCATTGCTCTCTGACTTTGCAAGCCAATATAGCGCTTCTTCATAGTTTTCTTCATTTTCTATTAGCCTACTAGCTTCTTTAACTGCAGAAGCATGTTTCATGTCTTCGCAGTCGGAGAAATTTCCTAGATCTTGAAAAATAAAGAAAGCACTAACAAATGAACCCTCATCGAACAGTGAGCATGCCTCTATATATTCCTGCTCCATCTCAGACTGAATTGCCATGTCTTGTGAGTTCAAATAATCGCCAAGATTATTGAATTTTTCAAATGCAGATTCAAAGTCTTTTGAGTTGTAATCATTCATAGCTTGTTGATAAGCATTTTGTTTCATGTTTGGAATGATAACGAGAATTATCAAAAGAGAAACAACAATAATGACTAAAGCCAAAGCAACACTAATTCTAATGATTAATGATTTGGGCTTTTTCTGATTAATGGTGCTCTCAGTTTTTTCAGAAGTGCTTCTATTTGATCGATATAATGAATGATTTTCATTAGAATTCGTCATGGTGTTCCTCGGATCTTTGAAATATTTCAA